>JAZQGX010000149.1:0-14616 GCA_045540275.1 Kiritimatiellia bacterium
TAGCGCCTGATGTAATCGACAACTGTATACACGTATTCCCTAAAAGCGATAAATCCAGGGGGAAATAGTCTAAAAGCACCTCTGCTTGCACTGAAATGTGGGGTAAAGTATCAAGTGCAACTCAATGCATTGAGAAATGAAACGCATAAATATGCGCGAAGTGCTTTTTTAGTAAATCCGGCATGGCACTTGCCTTGGTCAAGTGATTAAAAGTGGTAAAGCCGAAGGCAGAGACCGGCTTTTAAGATAGGATTTACGCCACGAAAGAGGCGAAAAACAGGGGGTGAATTCAGAATATGGGCCGAAGTGCCGTGTGCGACGCATTACGAAAGGGAAAGTGAGATTACGGTGCGGATGAATGAAAGTGTGTGAGCAATGAGACGAATTCCGGATAACTTTGATGGTGGGGGCGTTATGTGGACGTTTCCAATAAGTCGAGCGATTTCAGCTTCCGAAAGATCTTTATTGATTCAAGATTTTTGCAGATGCCACGACTCCTCTTTACGTCATACGCCATTGTTGCAGATGTAAAGACTCCACTTTACGTCATACGCCACAAATGTTGGAGCAATTAATGATTAGTGGTTTGTGCTTTATACAAAATATGATATAATTTTCAAATCTTAATCGGAATGGTTTTGTTCTGTATCTGGACAGAACAATGAATTCAGGTGCAGCCCCTGTCAGATTGCATTTCTTCAAATTGCAATTTCAACAATGCCAGTTGTGATGCTGCAGCTAAATAAAACCAACCGGTCGAAATGACAGCAAACCTGTAATAAGGAGCAAATATGGCCATCAAGATTGGTGTAATCGGTGCGGGAGGAATGAGCAACTACCATATTCCCGGTTTCAAAAAAGGTGGAGCTAAAGTAGTGGCAGTCGCCGATATGAACAAGGATGCAGCCCTTGCCTGCGCATCAAAATTCGGCATTAAAAAAATCTATGCTTCCGCAGACGAAATGTTGGCCTCGGAAGATATCGATGCCGTCAGCATCATCACCCCGAACAAATTCCATAAGCCTCTGGCCATTCAGGCTTTGAAGGCCGGCAAGCACGTCTTTTGCGAAAAACCGCCAGCCTTGACCGCCAAGGAAATCTCCGAAATGGCGGCGGTCGCCAAGAAGGCCGGCAAGACGCTGATGTTCAATTTCAATAATCGCGCAAGACCCGAGTCCTATGCAATGAAAAAAGCAATCGACAACGGTCAGGTCGGCGATATCAACTCCGCCCAGGCCCTCTGGATTCGCCGCACCGGCATTCCCGGCTTCGGCGGCTGGTTCACCACCAAAGAGCTTTCAGGAGGAGGCCCTGTCATCGACCTTCTCCATATGATCGATCTCGCCCTGTATTTCATGGGATACCCCGAACCCGCCTATGTCCTGGCTAATACCTATAATTCATTCATGGGCGATAAACGCTTCAAGGGCCCGTGGGGTATCCCCGATCGCGCCAACGGCATCTGCGACGTGGAGTCCGCCGCCCATGGTTTTGTCACATTCAAAAACGGCGCGGTTCTCTTCCTTCGCAACTCCTGGGCGGAAATGAACAGGCGAGAAGAAGTCTCTGTCACTTTCCAGGGTACTAAAGCCGGTGGTCTTGTCCGCCGTCTCTTCGGCACCGATGGCCTCGATGAAACCGCCGAGGATACCTGCGAGCTGTACTTCCAGGACAAAAAAGGAAAGAACGCCGACAAGACCGTTCGCGTCAAAAAAGATGAAGCGATGGGACGCATTCGAGCAGCCCAGAACTTCGCTCTCGCGCTGGCCGGCAAAGAAAAGCCGCTCAATACGCCGGACGAGGCTATCAAACTGATGAAGATAATCGATGCGATATACAAGTCGGCAGCAACCAAGAAGCCGATCCAGGTGAAATAATCTCCACCTGAACCAGAAACGGCGGGGCCGTGCGGCCCCGCTCTTTTCCACTTCCTCAAGCCTATGCAGAATTTTGAATTTAAAACATCTCAGCAAATGCGGCAGCAGCAAACCCTGTCGCAGACGATGATGAGGAATTTGTCGATTCTGAAAGCTCCAATCGTAGAGCTTCGACACGAGATTCTTGCAGAAGCCGCCGCCAACCCCGTTGTTGAGCTGGATTCAACAAACCCATTCGAACTGCGCGAATCCGATATCCGTCCCGAGCGCGATGACGCCGTTCGCACCGTTGAAGACGATGAGCGCGATTATTTTCTTCAACGCATGGAGAACGCTCCCGACATTGAAGAGCTTCAGTCCAGACGGAAATATTTTTTCGATTCTGTTGCATCGGAAGAATCTCTTCAGGAACATTTGCTGTCACAGATTTCATGCGCACGCCTGAGCGAGTCGGACGCGCATCTTGCGGAAATTCTCATCGGCAACATCAATGAGGACGGGTACTTTGTGGGATCTCTGCCCGATATAGAAATGATCGAGCGAAGAACCAAGCAGGAGGTGCTGGCGGTCCTGCATAAGATTCGCGATGAATTCGATCCCCCCGGTGTCGGCGCCCAAACTCTTTCCGAATGCCTTCTGTCACAATTGCAGGACGCTCCGAATACCTTGGAAATGCGAACCGCCCGCGCCATCATCCAATCCGATCTGGACAAATTTACGGGGAACTCCGACCGGTTCCTCATGGAAAAGTACGGCCTTAGCGAGCAGAGCCTGAAATCGGTTCGCGAAATCATCCGTACTCTCGATCCCAAGCCCGGTCGCGTTTTTTCCTCCACCGAGAGTCTTTATATCGCGCCCGAGGTAAGAGTCGTTCGTGCCCCTGACGGCAGTTACATCGCAGAGGTTGAAAGCGATTTGCTGCCTAAGGTTCGCATCAGCAAGGCTTACCGCCTCATGGCAAATGATGGGAACATCGGCAAGGACGAGAAGCGCTACCTCAAGGCGCAGATCCGTGCCGCCAAAGCGCTGATGGACGGCCTGTCAATGCGCAGTTTTACGCTGAAAGCGATTGCCCAGGCGATTGTCGATCTGCAGCCGGATTTCTGGTCGAAAGGTTTCGCCGCTCTGCGTCCGATGACAATGGCGGATGTGGCAATCCGCGCCGGTGTGCACAAAACAACGGTGAGCAGAACCGTGGCGGGCAAATATCTTCGTGCGCCACGCGGCATTTTCCCCATGCGCTCATTTTTCACCGCCTCTCTGGAGCAGGAGGGTGTTGGTCAGATTTCGAACCGAGCGGTGTTAAACCGCATAGCGGCAATCATCAAATCGGAAGATCGCATGAACCCGCTGTCGGACGATGCAATCGCCGCAATTCTCAGAAACGAGGGGATTGATTGCGCAAGACGCACCGTCATGAAATACCGCACCAAACTGCAAATCCCGTCGTCACGCGAAAGAAAGCGCACATCGTGAATACACCTGAGGCAGAGCTTAATTTGCGAATCGTCAAGTTGCGTGAAAAGAACGATTTGCTCCGTGCGGAAAATCATTCGTTGCGTGAGACAGTGAAGAAGTTCGACGCACTGACTTTGCAATGCCAGGCGTTCAAAACCACAAATTGCAGACTCGAGCGGGCATTGGAGAAGGCGCGAAGCGATCTTGCCGCTTTGCGTAAAGTCAGCGCCGAGCTGTCGGCGGAACTCGAACGCGAACGCAATCAGCGGATGCTGCGCGTCGATGCCGACTGCGATTTGCGTCTTGGACGGGAACTTTTCATGCGGCGCAAGAAAGAGGAGCGGGAAGGAAAGGTGAAGCCGGTTACGGTTGATGCCGATTCGGTTCTGGGCATGGCCATGCAGGGAGCATATCCCGCGGTGCTGCTGTTGGATGCGCACAACATCCTCTTTGGCATGCCGTCGAGATACAACCCATCGGCCGGACACGCGATGAAGGAATCCGAGAAGCGCAATGCTCTGATCAAAGACGTCCGCCGCTTCGTCGAAGACGTTCCGTCGGTTCGAGCTTGGCTGGTGTTTGACGGAAGCGATACCAACGCCAACTTCGAGATAATGAATCTACGGGTCATGTATTCCGGCGGTATCGGAATGCACCGCGCCGACCGCGTGCTGATTGATGCGGTCAGATATTTCAAATCGTCCGATCCGCAACTTGCGGTGTTGCTGGTGAGCGACGATCGCGATCTGCGCAAGCGTGCAAGAAAAGCCGGCGCGGAAGTGATGGCGGTGCTTGAGTTCGGACCCTATCTGCCTTCAACCAGAGGATAGAATGATTTTGACGTCTCTCCCATTTATAGATACACCGGTTCCCGGAATCGAGTTCGATTCGGTGGTGTCCGATTCGCGCCAAGCCCGTCCGGGCTGTCTGTTTGCCGCGGTTCGAGGAAGCCATGATGACGGAGGCATCTATGCGGCGGCGGCGGTCAAGGCCGGAGCAACTGCGATTTTGTGCGATGCTAATTCCCGGGAAAACATGGAGAGGCTTCGCGTTCCGGTGGTGACCGCCCCCGATGTCCGATTGGCAATGGCGCATCTGGCCTCGTTGGTCTCCGGCAATCCGTCTGCCTCGATGGATGTTTTCGCCGTGACTGGCACCAATGGCAAAACCAGTGTAGCGTGGATGCTCGCCGAGATGCTCCGTGCGGATGGAAGAAAGCCGGGGTTGCAGACTACGGTTGCCGTGGAGTATGCGCAAACCAGTCTTCCCTCGGCACGGACGACTCCAGGCTCCTGCGAGTTTCAAGAGCTGCTCTCTGTGATGCTCGCCGCGGGATGCGACTCTGTTGTAACCGAGGCATCCTCCCACGCGCTCGATCAGCAGCGACTTGCCGCCGTTCGTTTGGCTGGCGGCATTTTTACCAACCTGACCGAAGACCATCTCGATTACCACAAAACAATGGCGGCATATTTTACCGCCAAGAAAAAATTGTTCGCGCAATTGGCGAAAACCACACCCGGCGCGCCGGCGGTGATATGTGTCTCCGCGCCAGGCGGTGAAGAGATGGCCGAATATGCAAAGACGCTTCCGCTCCGCGTGCTGCGCGTCGGTATCGGAGATGCGCCCGACCATTTCCTGCAGGCGCGGGGGCTGCAGATGGACAACGGCAACTGCAGCTTCAGACTCTGCTGCGGCGCTCAGCAGGCTGAAATAACAACCGCTTTGTCCGGTAGATATAATGTGGCGAACCTGATTTGCGCAGGCGCGATGGCGATTGCCGCCGGAGTCGAATTCAATGCGGTTGCTGAAGTTATGCGCCGTGTCCGTCCCCGCTGGGGACGACTTGAACGCGTGTCTTGCGCGCTTCCGTTTTCGGTGTACGTCGACTATGCGCACACGGATGACGCGTTGCGCAATGTTCTGTCTGCACTGCGCGAGATATGCCGTGGAAAGCTAATCGTCGTTTTCGGGTGCGGGGGAGATCGCGACCGCGGCAAGCGCCCGTTGATGGGACGCGCATGCGCGGATGGTGCGGACTGCATGGTGGTGACATCGGACAATCCGCGTTCCGAGGATCCGATGTCAATCATCGGCGAAATACTTTCCGGCGTTCCCCCAACCGCCAAATGCATCGTCGAACCCGATCGCAGGGCGGCGATCGTCAGGGCCATTCAATTGGCCGGTGTCGGTGATGCGGTTTTGATAGCCGGAAAGGGCCACGAGACTGAGCAGGTGTTCGCCGGAACGACGATTCATTTTGACGATCGGGAGGAGGCCCGCGCCGAGATCGCACGTCTCGAGGCCAAATTCAAATCAGGAATATGCTGAAGCTATGATGACAATACGGATTACAGAAGAAGACAAACGGACCAAAACCGAAACCTTTTGGAATGGTGAAATAAAAGTCTGTTCGCGCTCGGGATTGCATTCGACCGAACGGGCTGTGATGCGAGAACTTGAGACCATGAAGGAGACTCCTGCCAGGGTGTTGATCGCAGGCGGACGCACCGGTACGAGCGCCATCGCCCTGGCGGAAAAACTTCCGGCGGCGGAAATAACCTGCCATGCCTTTGATATGCACCATGTCCGCAGCATTGTGAGAAATCTACAACGCAACGGATTGAAAACACATTTCATGTGCGATGAGTTTGCCGCACCGTTTGATGCCGACGATCTGACCTCGGCGGAAGGAGACGGTCGCGAGATCAAGGTGTATTGCACTTCAGATCTTCCGGTTTGCGAAGCTGGCGGATTCGATCTGGTCATATATACCTATTCTCCCGGATTGATGACGGCGGAGCTGCTGCTCGACCAGATTGAAAATGCTTATGCGTCGCTTGCAGTTGGGGGCAGGTTTCTGCTGGTTGCGGAGACGCCGCAGAATCCCCTGCTTAAACAGATGAAAGGGATATTCGGATCGTTCCGTCTGATTCAGCCCGGCGATCGGAAAAATCCGGTTTCGGTCTGCGCCGTGAAACGGAGTACCCAATTCGATCCCCGCAGCTTTCAGGCTAAGTTCGCCGCTTCGGTGGAGGGGCGCGAGCCCTTGAACCTGATTTCACTTCCCGGGGTTTTCTGCCATCGTCGTCCAGACATGGGAGGGCTGGCTTTGGCGGAAGTTGTGATAAAGGAACTCAAGGCGAATCCGACCGGTCAGTTGCGTCTGCTTGATATGGGATGCGGTTGCGGTCTTGTAGGACTGCTGGCGGCAAAGGCCGCCGGCTGTGCAATTGAACCGGTGTTTGTCGATTCGCACGCCCGTGCGCTGGCGGCAACCCGCGCCAATGCCATCGCCGCTGGAATCGGCGACGCCCGTTTCGTTCTTTCCGACCGCGGTGCACCGCAACGAGGGTACGATCTTTTTGTGGGCAATCCGCCGTATTATTCAGAATACAAGATTGCCGATATTTTCCTCGAAACGGCCAGGTGCATTCTGAAGCGCGGTGGAGCGTGCTATACCGTGGCTAAAAATGCCTCCGCACTGCAACGCAGGCAGCGAGAGCTCTTTGGAAATGCCGAGGTGATTTCGCGCCGCGGATATGCGGTGCTAAAGAGCATTCGTTGATGAAGACCGCTTTTCTGTTTTTAAAGTCGAATGATGTTTTCTCCAACTTGGCGGTTGAGCGCAAGTTGCTGGAAAATCCCGTTGCCGACGTTTTAATGATGCTTTGGCGGAATCGATCCGCAGTGGTGATTTCGGCATCGCAGGATTTAATGGAGGAGTGTCGCTGCGAGGAGGCACTCGCACGCAATGTGTCGTTAGCTCGACGTGCTTCGGGCGGGGGAGCGGTCTACCACGATTTGGGCAATTTGAATTTTTCCTTCATATGCAGGCGTGATTATTACGATGTGAATCGGCAGTTAAGCGTTATCGGCGACGCTCTGCGCCAGTTCGGGATTGTCGCAGAGGTTGCGGGCCGCAACGACCTCGGGACGGGAGGACTCAAATTTTCCGGCAGCGCATTCTACCATCTGCAACAAGCATCTTGCCATCACGGTACGCTTTTAATACAATGCGATTTGAATATGATGGAGTCGCTTCTGACTCCCGGGGCGGTCAAGCTGGCGCGGCACGGAGCGGAGTCGGTGAAGGCGAGGGTGGTAAATCTCGCTCAGCTCGCTCCGGAGGTTACCTGTCAAAGGATGGTCGAGGCGTTGAAGGCATCCTTCGCCGCCGAGTACGAAGTGCTTCCGGATGAAAATGTTGAAATTCCGGCGGTGGACGAATCAGACAAAGAGAAATTCCGCGCGGATAGACCGCTTAAATAAGAATGTGTCGGAGATGATGGAAAGTGAAACAGAAATGCTTTGCTTTGAAATATGAAAAAATCGGCAACGCTTTTTTCCGCGAGATAATCAAGGTGTTGCGTCAGCCGATTGAACGCCTTGTCGGATTCCATCTGCTCAACGATATCTATGAGCGTGCGCAGACGATGCCAAAAGACATTCCGTTTGAGCGGCGCGTGCTTGATGTCATGGATGTCAGGGTGGCGGTGGATGATATGGATATGCGGCGCATCCCTTGCACCGGGGCGGTGGCGGTTGTCTCAAATCATCCTTTCGGAGGAATAGAAGGGGTCGCACTGCTAGAGCGTCTCAAGACGATTCGCCCCGACGTGAAAGCCATGGCCAATTATATGCTTTCAACCATTGCCGAAATGAAGGACGATTTTTTCGCGGTAGACCCCTTTGCCCGACCTGGGGCCGTGAAATCGAACCTGCGCCCTTTGAAGGAGTGTATGCAATGGCTTGCCGACGGTCATGTTCTTATCGTTTTCCCCGCCGGCGAAGTTGCTCACTTCTCGTGCGGCGCGGGTTGCGTTCGCGAGTCGGAGTGGAAGCGAAACATCGGTGAGCTGATCGGTCGAAGTAACGCCCCGGTCGTGCCGGTCTGGTTCAAGGGTCGCAATTCATGGCTGTTCAATCTCGCCGGACTCGTTCACCCCATGCTGCGGACCATGTTGCTGCCTCGCGAGTTTGCGAATAAACGCGGGAGCGTTATATCCATGTCCGTGGGAAATCTTGTCACCGCCGTCGAACTGCAGGAATATCGCACGCCCAAGGGGCGCATTGCCGATTATCTCCGCTTTCGCGCCGAGTTGCTGAATTTTCGCGACAGCCGTGCGAAAGAGGGTGGGGAGGCGCCGGACGCCGCCCGCTTTGATGATATAATCGCAGCTGCCGATCCGGGGGAGATTTCGGCGGAAATCGATTCGCTTCCCGAGGATACCAAGATGGCCGAGTCGGCAACCGAAATTGTGTATGCGGTTCGTGCCGGACAGATTCCCATGACAATGCGGGAAATCGGGCGGTTGCGCGAGATCGCGTTTCGCGCCGCGGGGGAGGGATCCGGACGCGGGCTGGACATCGATGCCTTTGACGAGTACTATGTGCACCTTGTTTTGTGGAACAAGAAGAGTCGAATGGTGACCGGAGGTTACCGCATGGGGATGGTAGATGAGATTACCGCCTCCAGAGGGGTGCGCGGACTTTACACTTCGACCCTTTTTGAATACCGCCGTCGTTTGCGGTCGGGTCTTTCAGATGCGATTGAGCTTGGACGTTCATTCGTGCGCACCGAGTATCAACGCAGCGCGACATCGCTCTTCATGTTGTGGAAAGGAATCGCCGGCTATATTGCCGCAAATCCGCGCTATCGCAGGTTGATCGGTCCGGTCAGCATCTCTGCCGTGTACTCGCCTGCCGCCAAGTCGCTGATGGCGATGGTACTGCTGCAAAGGTCGAAGGGGATCGTCGCCGGAATGCTACGCCCACGCAACCGATTCCGTCCGATGCCAGACATGGCACGATTTGTCCGCGCGAATGCCGGTTTCCTGAACGATGACGCCGTTTTTGACAAGGCCGTGCGCGAGCTTGATTATGACGGCAGAGGTTTGCCGGTGCTTTTCAGACAGTATCTCAAATTGAATGGGGTCTTTCTCGCCTTCAACGTGGATGTCGATTTTTCTTCAGTGGTAGACGGCTTTGTCGTTGTCGACATGATGAAGATTGAACCCAAAACGTTGCGAAGATACATGGGGGATGTTTCGGCCGATGCATATCGGCGGATGCATCAATCGAAGCACGGATGATTTCGCCATGAACGAATTTCTGTTTACGCCAATAGCATATGTCCGCTCGGATCGCCGGTTCAAATCGCAGCTTCCGAGGCAGCCGGCATTTTCGCGCAGCACATCTCTGATCGAGTTTCTGCCCCATGCAAGATTCCGCGAGTCGGCGGCTGATCTTCGCGGATTCGGCCGAATATGGCTGATTTTCTGCTTTCATCTCAACATTGATAAAGGATGGAAGCCGAAAGTCCGGCCTCCGGTGTCGGCGAACGGCGGAAAATTCGGAGTCTTTGCCACGCGCTCTCCGTACCGCCCCAATCCCATCGGATTAAGTTGCGTGGAGCTGTTGGAGGTTGAGAAGACCGGTTTGCTTATAGCCAATAGCGATCTTCTCGACGGGACGCCGATACTTGATGTCAAACCGTATATCCCCGAGGTCGACTCCTATCCGGATTCACCGGCGGGATGGCGGGACGAAGTGTCCGGCGCTGAAGAATATCAGGTTGTGCCGAGTGCCGCTTTTGCCGCGCAGGCGCAGTTCATTTTATCAATCGGCGGTGGCGACCTTACCGATTTCTGCCGGGTTCAACTTTCACGAAACCCCACCGACTCCAAATGCAAACGGGTTCGCAAAATCGACGGCGCCGGCGAATATGAGCTGTCGTGCCGAATGTGGCGGATGCGCTTTGTAGCCGAGCCGGAGAGCAGAATCGTGTCGCTGCTGGGTATCAAATCCGGTTATAGTTCTGTCGAGTTGATGGACGGATCAGATCCATATCATGACAAATCGCTCCATCGGCGTTTTGTCTTGGAGAGAATGTCATGACGGACATCATCGGGAAATTGCCTGCGCCAGAGCAGGAAGCGGTGCTGAAGATTTCGCAGTTGGCGAAACAAGAGGGGGGGGGCGCATTCCTTGTGGGCGGCTGCGTACGCGACGCGCTTACCGGCAGCGTATCAAAAGATGTCGATGTCGAAGTGTTCGGCATCGCCCCCGACACGTTGCAAACTATTCTTGCTCGCCATTTCGATCTCGATCTGGTCGGCGCCTCGTTCGGGGTGATCAAGCTTCATCATCTGAATGTGGATGTGTCGCTTCCCAGAAGCGAATCGAAAATTGGCACCGGGCACCGCGGCTTTGAAATCTCATCCAATCCTCGTCTTTCAATTGCCGAGGCGTCCAGCCGTCGCGATTTTACGATAAACGCAATCTACTGCAATCCGTTGACCGGCGAGCTGATTGATCAGTGGAATGGGTTGCATGATATTGAAAATAGCATACTGCGCCATGTCTCTGAATCGTTTTGCGATGACCCACTCCGGGTTCTGCGCGGAATGCAATTCGTCGCCCGCTTCGATCTGCGTCCCGATCCGTCTACCGTTGAATTGTGTCGCACCATAACGCCGGAGGGTCTGGCCAAAGAGCGGCAGTTCGACGAGTGGTCTAAGCTGCTGCTCAAGGGGCGCTCGATTTCCGCCGGATTGGATTTTCTCCGGCGGACGGGATGGGTGGAATATTACCCCGAGCTCGCTGCGCTGATTGGCTGCATGCAGAATCCCAAATGGCACGCAGAGGGAGATGTGTGGAACCACACCTGCCGTTGTCTCGATGCGTTTGCCGCCAAACGAATTGGAGATGATAATGAGGATCTGGTGGTGGGACTGGCGGTTCTATGCCATGACTTCGGCAAGCCTGCGACGACCGTTCTGATCGATGGCGACTACCGTTCTCCGGGACACGATGTGCAGGGGCTGGATCCGACTCTTTCGTTTTTGCGCCGTTTGACCAACGAAGAGCGGATATTGCGCGAGGTTCCGCCGCTGGTAACCCAGCACATGCAGCCGTATGCGCTTTGTTCCTCCAATGCCAGCGATGGCGCGGTGCGGCGTCTGGCGTTGAGAGTCGGCAGAGTCGACCGCCTGATTCGGGTGGGGCAGGCCGACAGGGACGGTCAGATAATTTTGGACGAGAAGGGCGGAAATAAAACTTGCCATGATCTGGAGTGGCTGACCGCCGCGGCCGAGAGGCTGCGCATCGCGGCAGAAGTGCCGAAGCCGATTTTGCTCGGACGCGATGTGGTGTCGGCCGGAATCAAGCCGTCGCCGCTGGTAGGCGAGATCGTCAGGAAATGTTTTCAGGCGCAGCTGGACGGAGCGTTTTCATCGCATGAAGGCGCGCTGGATTTCATGAAGGCTCTTCCCGAGTTGCGTTTCGCGCTCGATGACGAAAAAGGAGGCGGAAATGACAATTAAAGACGTGCCATTCATCGACCGGAAGCTGAAGGAGGAGTTTCAGTCTCACCATGCTCCAATCATCGAGCTGGTAGAAGCGCAGACCGGAGATCCAGTCTGCGTGTTGATTGGTACGATTCTCAGCGCCCGCACGAAGGACGCTTGTACCGCCGGGGCGGTCGGCCGGCTTTTCTCGGCGGCAGCGGGCGGCAGAGGCGTCAACGGTGATCTGCTGCTCCGCTTTTTGAGCGCGAGTGATGTTGCCGAGTTGGAGCGGCTTATCTATCCGGTTGGATTCTACCGCGAGAAGGTGAAGCATCTGAAGGCCCTCCCCGATGTGCTCCGCGCCGAGTTTGGCGGAATCTTGCCGAACACGGTGGAGGAGCTTTGCCGCTTGCCGGGAGTAGGGCGGAAGACCGCCAATTTGACTGTGGCGCTAGGTTTCGGCCTTCCGGCGATCTGCGTCGACGTGCATGTCCACCGCATTTGCAACCGATGGAATTTGGTCTGCACCAGAACCCCGCTGGAAACGGAGATGGCGCTTCGCAAATTGCTTCCGAAAAAATATTGGAAGACCTGGAACAGCCACATCGTTTCATTCGGACAGACTCGGTGTTTTCCGCGCAACCCGAATTGCTCGGGATGCCCCCTGGCAAAACGTTGCGATTACCGCCACCGCCGGTAGCGGACGGCCGCTATTGCCAGAATTGGGCGGCCCGTTCCGAGCAGCGGCGATAGACGCTGAGCATCGTCTCTTCAAATCGTTCTTCTCCGCGCCACAGCGCGAGCGGTCCCAGTCTCCGCAAAAGCGGAGCGGTTTCGGTCGGCGGCGCGGTGTTCTTCCATTTTGGCGGGACATTGTCGTAGCTGTAGAAAGTGGATGGATCGATAATCTCCGGGATACTGTCGGCCTTGTGGCTCTCGTTTTCTATTTCCGTCTCAGACGAACAGTCATCGTCCAAAGCGATTCCGCGCAACTTGAGCAATGTCAACGGAGAGTTGGCGATGGTTTCGCAAACGAGATAGTACACTGCGGCGAGATGTTTGCACGGATTGGCATAATCCGGACAGGAGCATTCGCTCCAGATGTCGTTTGTCCGCGACGGCAGCAGCGGAAGTCCGAAGCTTTCAAAGAGCGGCAGAATATTCTCCGGCATGTAGCCGTTAAGCAGCTGCGCATACATTACCGCATCCTCGCATATTGCGCGCGTGATCTCCTCCTTAGCGTCGCCCTCGGCCACCGCAAATCGGATGAAGCAGAAATAAGGCTCTCCCGCGGCCCCCTGCACTGTCGCCTGGACCAGTCCTTCATCGATGCGCAGATCGCCGACCTGTCCTGAAAGCGCGTAATTGCGCCCTCGTCCAAGTCTCGCGCCCATGCGGAATCCCTCGATCGCCTCAAGCCATTTTTTGCTCCACCAGCGCGCGCGGACGGGATTGCGCGCGGTTCGATGGCATCTCGCGAGGCTTTGCGCACGGATTCCTCCGTCGACGGTCAGCGGTATTCTCAACCTGCCTGATTTTGATGAACTCATGCGCGGACCTCCGTTTCGTCAAGCAGCGCGTCGCCAGAGTCGAGCTTGACGAGTTCCATTATTTCATCGTCGGTCAGTCCGCCAAATGCTTTTTCGCCCGAGGCGACGATGCTGTCGGCAAGTAGACTTTTGCTCATCAGGAGACGATCGATTTTTTCTTCCAGCGTACCGGTACAGATAAACTTGTGCACCATGACGTTGCTGGTCTGCCCAATTCGAAACGCGCGGTCGGTAGCCTGATTTTCCACGGCCGGATTCCACCATCGGTCGTAGTGGAAAACATTCGCGGCGCGAGTCAGGTTGAGACCGGTTCCGCCGGCGCGCAGTGAAAGTATGAATGCCTGCGGATGCGATCCGTTCTGAAAACTCTCCACCGCTTTTTCGCGCTCCAGTCTGGTCATCGATCCGAAAAGAACCGGCATTTCACGACCGAAGAAATTCCGCAACGCATTGCGTATGAGTTTTACGTTCTGAGCGAACTGAGTAAAGACGAGAGCGCTTTCACCAGCTTCAAAACACTCTTCGAGCATTTCCGTCAACCGCGTCAGCTTGCCGGAACGAGCCGGCGTGAAGTCGTCCTCTTTGAGATAGGAAGCGGGGTGGTTGCAGATTTGCTTCAGGTGCATGATCGCCGCAAATACCGCGCCGGTGCGCTGCGCCCCCGGGCGCTTCAGCTGAATTTTCAGTTCTTCGGTTACGCTGTGATACAACGACGCCTGCTCGGTGGTGAGCGTGCAGTAGGTTTTGTTTTCGATTTTTTCAGGAAGATCCGCGATGATGCTTTTGTCCGTCTTCAGGCGTCGCAGGAGAAAGGGCGCGGTCAATTTGCGCAGTTTCTCTCGGGCTTCGCCGTCATCTGAAAGATGGATGGGCTTGAAGAATCGGCTTTGGAACGAGTCGCGACTACCCAGAATGCCGGGATTCAGAAAGTCCATAATCGCCCACAGCTCTCCGACATGGTTCTCCATCGGGGTGCCGGTCAGCGCAATACGGATGTCGGCATCCAGAGCTCTCGCAATCGAGGCTTGGCGCGTGTCTGGATTTTTAATGTTCTGCGCCTCATCAAGGATTATAGCGGACCATCGCAGACGGCGCATGAACTTGAAATCGCGAACCATTGTCGGATAGCCGGTCAGAACCACGTCGCAATCGTAGGCGGTCGAAACAAAGGCGTCGTCTTTCAACCGTTTCGACCCGTAGTGCATGTGGACCTTCAGCGAGGGCGCGAATGTCCTGCACTCGCGCATCCAGTTGCCGAGAATCGATACCGGGGCGACAACCAGCGCGGGCCGCCGGGACGGCGAGGCGTATTTACGGTCCAGCAGAAATGCCAGCGCCTGCACGGTTTTGCCCAGACCCATATCGTCGGCAAGGCATCCGCCGAAGCCGCAGGCGGCGAGAAATTTCAGCCATGCGAAACCGCGCTTTTGATAGGGCCGCATC
>JAZQGX010000150.1:0-2876 GCA_045540275.1 Kiritimatiellia bacterium
TTGGCCTCCGACTTCAATGGTGATTCAGCAAAATCTATCAAGCTTGTCTTCAATCCATAAAAGGTGATTCTCGTTGGGGACAGCACGTTCTCCGCGACAATCATGCCAATGTAGCAAATAATGGCAATCATGCCCAGCCAATTATTTTTGTACAACTGATACCGACGCAACAGGAATAAACCAATAATGAAATGCGGCGCCATGCTTCTGACACTTCCAATCCACCATAACCCGGGCGGCAGAGCAAATGTAAGCATATAAACAATCACCACCCACATAACCCCGTTACCGCATTTCAGCCACTTATGCATGTTATAACCAATGAACGATAGACTGTATGTAATTGCCAATGCCCAAATAAACCAGCCAGCGAACAGAAAACGTTTCAACGCATATAGCGGAGCCTGTGACAAACAAATGGTACCAAGGCAAACCGCAAGTAGAGAAAACAAAACTGAGATAGACGCAAACGGGCAATAATATTGACGAAGATGTTGCAAGAGTTTATGCCACTTGCATTCGACTACTGTTGTATGTGCAAAATAACCAGCCACCACAAAGAAAACTGCCATATTCATCCCTAAGATTAGAGAAACTGCAAAATTACCCCCCCCCCCCCCCTGCGACAAAATTTGAATATTCTTCTCCATAATATGCCACACGACAACCATATACATCGCGATTGCCTTGACAATATCAAAATATGTATCTCGCAATTTCACTTCCTGAACCACCGATAACCCCAATAGCCAACGATTTCTTTGAAGAGATAGGAATTACGGAAAAGAGGTTCTGCGCCAGGGAGGAAATCCCATATCGACTTTTCTGGTCTTAGATATGCAATCATCTCATAATCTGTCGGAGCGGGGATTACATCAAGATTAGGAGCATAGCGCGAGAACATTAATAATGAACGACGCATGTGCCAAGCCGATGTGACAAGTAATATCTTTGGTTTAGCATCCCCATCTTTGAGGTCTAGCCTATCACGGAGCAATGCCTCGGTATATTTTGCGTTCTCCTCTGTATTGCGACTGACATCGTCCACCGCAATCACTTCCTCCGGCACACCCAAATCGCGCAAGAAAGGAACAGTTGCAATTCGCTCCGAGCTACCAGAGGCAACAACAATGGGTGCTTTCCCTGCCGTCCACAGCCTCGCCGCATGCCAAACACGATCGCTACTGACAAAGAGTTCTGGATAACAGTTGTTCTCCGTTGGCCTACCAATACCACCACCAAGGATAACGATTGCATCAGCTACCGGCATAGACTCAACCGACACTGGCGGGAACTCCTCGGCAAGCACCTTGCTTAAAACGCGCAGCATCGCCTCCGTCGAGAACACCCACAAAACGACAACACCAATTACTCCAACAGCTATCCCTAACTTCTTCTTCCGTAGCAAAAGCGACAGCCAGCCTATCAAGAAGAATCCGCAAGCAATCGTCAACGGACCCATAAAATATCCGACCATGTGATTGAATTCAACCATTCACATGTTCCTTAAAAGTATCATGTACAAATATGATTCCGAGTCCGATTGCCCTCTTGACCTTCCAAAATACCTTTTGCGCAATGTTCATCTGCGACAACGCGAGCGTCCGCCCTATCATCGTCTGATGAATATCCTGTCCTATCACAGGCGGGACGATGTGCCGAACATCTATTAGACCACGCTTCTTCCATAGCCACCAATAATCACACGGGCAACACATTGGAATATTTGCCTTCAAAACTGCCTTGGCAGCCGGCCCTGTTATCACATACCCATCAGCAAACAGCAACTGCCCATAATGGTTACTAAGCAATATGACTTCGGATTGATTTGGATCAACTTCATCTTCAATCCTCGCAAGTGTCACCAAGAACCTGTCATCAATAATTGCATCATCCTCTAGTATGCAAATGCACGGCATTGACGCAACTCCAACACTCTCTTGCTCTGCAATGAACCTCTTATAAATTGAAGCATGGCTCAGTGCGCAACCTATCTCTCCATCTAACACTCTACGACCGACATGGCACCAAAAAGCAAATTGACGAACCGCATCTAACTTTGTCTTATTAGATAACCCTATGCCATCTACAGCCTCGACAATCTCATAGGCAACACCCAATTCACGCAAACGCCGAGATATCCTTTCTCGGCGTTCCACTCCCCTTTTGAGGTTTATAACATAGACCTTCATCCCTTCAATTTCTGCAATTCCCCAATCTCTCGATCGACAATCCACCGATACCACAGCCCCTGCCAGAAGTGCCAACGCCACCCTGCGACCCCATCGAGGAAGCCAAGCTTTAGGATGTAGCGGATGCAGAAATAGACGATGGCACGGAAGTAGCGTGGCAGTTTGTAGTATTTGATTTTCTTGCGGTCAGTCGCACTTGGATTGGCCAATCGCTCGGGATCGTTGAAAAGAGACAGCGCATCCATTGCCTCGCGCTTGGCATAGCCACGATGCTTCTCTTGCCACCATTCAAAAGTGTTCTGATTATCGTCATAAAATGCACCATCGAAATCAACACACCTACCTTCCGAAAGAAGGATGTGTTCGTCCATCGCCCTGTCTTCTATGCGACCAATCCCTTGTCGGAAGATACGCAAGAGCCGGATGCCATTCGTTCCATAATGAATCTCGCCACCTAGAAACTTTCGCTTCAATTCCAGGGTCAAACCAGTCACATCAGCTGGCATACTTGGCAATTCATTCTTTAACCGCTCTATTGCATCAACGGCGAGGTACTCGTCTGCATCCAGACGCAGCACCCACCTTGACTCGATGGGAAGATTATCCAACGCCCAGTTGAATTGCTTTGCATACAGTCCTGGCCATTTATTGAACGCAGCAATCGCCCCCATTTCGAGAGCGATT
>JAZQGX010000151.1:0-6789 GCA_045540275.1 Kiritimatiellia bacterium
GTACAATGTGCCGGTAGCAAGAAAAGTCTGCGCCACATGCAAGTGGTGGCGCGCGAGGCGCGAGCTCGAATTTGTGGGCGCGCGCGAGCCGCGCTATGTCGTCGTAGATAACATTTCTCCCGCCGGCCATCGTTGCGCCGCCTGGAAAACCGACCGTTCCGCCACCCACGCCTGCAATCGATGGGTGAAGTGGGAGAGGATGTAAAAAGGATTTTTCATGGTAGAAAGGAACACAAAATGGGAGCAAATCCAATACAGATTGGGGCAACACTGAAGGTCTTCGACAGGCTTGTTAGTGCGTATGAGCGATCCTGCGAAATAGAACTGGAGAAAGAGAAGGTTGCGGCTGAACTTGAGCTGGGCCTTCGTAGAATGGATGTTGAAGAGAAAAAACTGAATGCGCAATATAAGGCTGTCATGCGAGTTATAGCCACAGAGGAAAAGAAACTTGATGCCTGCATTCAAGAAATGGATGCGAAAATTAAAATGCTAGAGAAGCATCAAAAAATCACTATTGGATATTGTGACAGGTTGATGGCGTGCATTTGTGAGACTAAAGACGATAAAAAACGAGAATCGATGCAGTCTGTATTATTGCAGTTCCATGCATCCATGGCAGAACAGTTGAGCGCCGCCTCTGGCAGTTTCAGTAAACTCCTATCTCATGCCTCGCCATTGACCGGCATTGCGACAACAGGTCGCACAAAGATGCTTTCAGTAAAAGAGGAGGGATTATGAGCCTTTCGCTCACAGTTTTACTAGGTGGTGGGGCTGTTGCATTGGCTGGATTTTCAGCCTTTGTCTCGCGGTTTGAGTCAGACAATGACGCTGACGAAGAGGAACTTGAACGCATGCGTGCGAGGAATGCGCGTATCCTTAAGATGCGTAGAGCAAAGTTGCAAAAGGACAGACGAAGGAAGGCTATTCAAATTGAGCTTGCAGCACGAGAGAAAGAGCTGAATCTTGTAAGGCGAGCAGAAAAGCTGGCGCAAAGATATCTCGACTGCGGTAAGCGCGAGATTGATCAGTTCAAGAAAGAGCTTCAAGCAGCCAACAAGAATTCCATAAAGCTTCCTTCCGAATGTGTAGATGTAGTATTGAAAGAGTTAACCGAAAAGAACATGGATTGCCAGGCAGCCGTGCGTCGATGCAAGCGTCATGTGTCCGAAGTTCGCAAACGGATAGAAACGCTAAACGCCAGCAGGTTCTACTACAAATGTGCATTATGTCATAGACGATTTGCTGTAGCATATGATGAACTTGCTGCTTTTCGCGAGTCGCGAAAAGGAATGAGGAAATGTTGTGATGATTGTTATTCAACATTAAGAAAGCGGAGAAAGAATTAGAAAAAGTTTCTCAACGAATAATGTATGAATAGTCTTAGCGATAACTGGAGGAGATATTGCTAAATGAATCCTGAAACGAAAATGGCAAACATTAATCGGCATGCAAAGCGGTTGTCAGAGCGGATATCTTACATAAAAAATGACTTTCTAAAGTCAAAGCAAACTTTGCACGGTTGGGTTGCTGAGCAGAAACGACTTATTGATGAGGAATCTCGACAAATTGGCTCGGATGAAGAAGCCATAGATGTTGAATATGATGAACCAGGGGATGGTCCTGTGATGTGCGAGAAGGATGAAACGAATTTCAGTATGCTGATGGATGCTGCGGAAAGACTTCTGTCTGATAATAGTGATGGTGTATGATGCTATTGTGTATGATGACAATATGGATTATGAGAACGAGGAATACACTTGAGAAAGTAAGAGTGTTCGATTCGTTGAGGGTTTTGAGCAGAAGACCTGCCCGAAATTCGAAGTGTTCTCTGATAAGGCCGGTAAGATGCGTTTCAGGCTCAAAGCGCGTAATGGCGAGATAATTCTTGCCAGTCAGGCGTATGCTAGCAAGCAAAATTGCCTTGCAGGCATAGAGTCTGTCAAGATGAATGCTGCTGAAGCGGCAGTTTCCGAAATCGCCTGATTAATACAGTTCAGTTTGGGCACAGTTGCCATAGTGGATTAATTCTATTCGATAGCGGCCAGATGTTAGCCGCCACTGTTCGTTATATGGCCGATGGTGGTGGGACGAATGCGATATTAGCGGTTGGCACGGGATTTGCTCATTAGTGTGCGTCGTAAAAACAGAAAGGAAACGATGCCATGAAGAAAGCAACGAAAAAAACGATGACCACGTCGCATGAATCGAACGAGGCGAGGGGGATAAGGGAGTCGGTCGAGGAGATGGAGCGAGAGCTTGCCGAGCTCGACCGCGACATCGCCGAGGCGAAGAAGGGCGAGATGAGCCGCGTCGCGCTCGCGAACTTTCGCGCGATGCGCAAGGACATCGTCGAGATGATTGCGAGCAATAAGGAGCTGTACAAGGCTGTTCTCGAAAGTGATGAGTTGGAGCGTCGCATTGAGGAGGGGGCATGAGTATGGCGGGAGAGCAATGCGGACGCGGCGTAGCTGGATTCTTCACCCGCCTTGTGGTCGATGTCGTCGATTCGTTCGGAATGCTCTGGGACTGGTTTATGGGGCGCTTCGAGTGGTCGCCGATGCGGCTTTTCGCCGCCGCGATAATCGGCCTCGTCTACCTCGCCTCGCCCATTGACATCGTGCCGGATGTGATTCCGTTCGCGGGCTGGATAGACGACATCATGGTCGCCACCGCCGTCGTGCGCCTCGCGAGATTCGACTTGGAGCGCTACCGCCGCTGGCGTGCAGCGCATTGAGAAGGAGTGCATGGCGGACTAAAGTCCGCCGGACCGATACAAGGCGGCGAAACGATATGGGCATGTGGTTATGAAGCTATGGTATAATATCGGACATGGACAGGTTGTACAGAAGTTCTGATCAAAAGGTCATTGCCGGGGTGTGCGCGGGGCTCGCGCACAAGTTCGACTTGAACGCGAACGGACTGCGCTGCGTCGTGGTGCTTGTCACTGTTTTCATGACGGGAATTCCGCTGTTCGTGTATGCCGTGCTCTGGATGATCCTCAAGGAGCGTTCTACGGGTGATGACGTTATCGACGTGTAAACAGTGGGCGGGCGGTTAGTTTCTTTCCGGCGGCGGCCAGATACTGGCTGCCGTTTCGCTTTGTGTGGCCGTTTTCGAGCCTTGGCACGGGATTTGCTTATAGTGGGCGTCGTAAAACAGAAAGGAAACGATGCCATGAAGAAAGCAGACAAGAACAGGAAGGTCGCCTCGCGCGAATCGGCGGTTGCGAAGGAAATCCGCGAATCGGACGAGGCGAGGGGGATAAGAGAATCGATCGAGGAGATGGAGCGGGAGCTTGCCGAGCTCGACCGCGACATAGCCGAGGCCAGGAAAGGCGACAAGGGCGAGATGAGCCAGATCGCGCACGCGAACTTCCGCGCGATGCGCAAAGACATCGTCGAGATGATCGCGAGTAGCAAGGAGCTTTACAAGACGGTTCTCGAAAGCGAGAAGCTTGAGGCGAAGCTCAAGGATAGCGAATAATCGTACTTCTGGGGTGTGACACTATGAATGACAAGAAGAACACAATTATTCCAGTGGCGATGATTGTCGCCGCGGTTGTCGGGCTGGCGGCAATGGGGCTCGCTTTTAACTTGAGCTGTCCGATTGGTGCGTGGCTGCATCCGGGCGGGAACTACTGTTTCAAGACGCAGCTGTGCTGGCTCGGGACTGGTCTTGCCGCGGCGATGTGTGTGGTGGCGGTCGGGTGGCGTCGTGTCGGGAAGATCGCACCATGGATTGTCGCGGCATTGATTGGCTGGTGTGCCTTTTCAGGCGTTCGGGCGGGGAATGGTGGTCTGCGAAACGAGGAAAGGCAATGGGTGCAGCATCAGTTTTGCGGAGCAATGGCTGCGGCAGACTGGTGCGCAGGGAAAGATGTCTCTGTGAGGTATGTTCCGCAGGGCATGTCCGGCGGAGCGATCGCGTCATCGGCGTTGATGTATGGAAAGTGGTTCCCGGCAACGACGATTATTCTGCTTTCGCTGCTCGCTTCGGGCATTGCGATTGCGGCATTTCAGACGGAGGATCGTGTGAAAAGGCTGCTTGCGGTGATTGTCGGGATTGCTGTTATTGGTCCCGCCGTCTATTCGCTTCTCGCGTGCCTTGGGCTCGCGCCGTATTTGCGCTGCATGACGGTTCCTCTGCTATCGCGAGGCGGTGGAATTATTGTGTCAACGCTGTTTATGCTGGGCGCAATCGTGGCGATGGTGCTGGATGGGAATGATTCAGATGCATGGCCGCTGTCAAAGGTGCAGGTAGGCGGTATAATGTCCGTTTCGTTTCTGGCGGGTGCGATGCTTGTCGCTTTGATGGCGGTCGCCGGCGGTTGCGGCGCCGCGTTCAATGAAAACCGTCCCGACATGAGCATATCGCGCGCGGCATGGCTTTGAGTTGAATTGGGTGATGGACGCGGGCAGATGGCGGACTGAAGACCAGCGGGCCGAGAGATGGCGGACTGAAGTCCGCCGCTCCGATATGGGAGAGAGTGGGGAGCACCGCGCCGATATGGGCGGGGGCGATGGCGCGCCTGTATCGGTGCGCGGGGCTTCAGCCTCGGCTCTGCCGATCATATCGACCTTTACAAGCGCGCAGGAACGCGAAGCCCTGCGGCGCGCGCTCGCCAAGGGCCGCGCGATAATCTAGGTTGTTCCCCAAGGACTGCCGTGCGAAAACGAGCTATCGCCAGAACTCCAGGCAGCTTTGAAAGACGGCCGTGCTCTTTTTATCTCGCCTCAGCCGCCAGACTCGCGACTAAACAAAAAGGTCGCGACCTGGTGCAATGAATACGTACTTCGCCACGCTGATGAGATATGGGTCGGCGACATTGCGCCCAACGGCATGTTGGCGACGATGATGAAGGCGATGGGCAAGACGTAGCCTTTATTGCCTTGCGGTTCGTTTCTTTCCAGCGGTGGCCAGATACTGGCCGCCGTTTCTTTTTATACGGTGGCTTTTGAGCCTTGGCACGGGATTTGCTTATAGTGGGCGTCGTAAACAAACAACAAAGAAAGGAACGACACCATGAAGGTAAAAAAGACCACGAAGGCACCCAAGATGACCGATGCCGAAATCAAGGAGGCGATCAGGCGCGACAAGGAGTGGATGGACAACATCGGTCCCGAGGACGAGATCGAGGTTCCGAAAGGTGGAAGCAAAGATCTCTTCGGAGATGATGATGACGAGCCGGAGGACAATGACACCGACGAGTTCGATGCTGAAGATGAAACCGATGACATCGACAGCGACGAGGAAGAAGATGACGAATGCGATGAGAATGACGAGGAGGATGACGAGGATGAGGAGTGCGACGATGATGACAGCGATGACGACGATGTTGACACGTCCGGCGTGGGCGGCGTACTTGGCGCGATCGTCGGCGGAATCGGCGGAATCGTCCTCGGCGGCATCCTCGGCACGGCGCTGTTCGATGATTGAGGAGGGATTGTCCATGAAGCTGAAATGCATCTGCCCTGTCTGTGGAAGCGACCGTGTCGCCACTGCTGTCAAAAAGCCGTTGGGTCCGTTTGTAAAAGACGGACCGACGGTTATGGAGATGAAATGCCGCAAGTGCGGATGCTCCTGGACGGTGCCGCTGCGCGTAGGGCCGTGAATGGATTGAACCGCGAAACACACTGAATACACGAAACGAGGGAGTGATTAGATGTCTGAGTTTACGATACCGATCATCGGGAATATACTGGAGAGTATCGCGTCCGAGTTCAAGGACAAGATTAAGCCGGTGCCGGGGAGCGTGCTGCGCGTGGATCTCTGCGGCGGTGCAAACTTCCTGGGAGGGAGGGTGTGCCATACGGGAATATACCTCGGCCACGACGAAATCGCGGAGATTGCGAACGTTCGCGGGAAGGCGCGAGTTCATGTCGTGGATCCGGGCGATTTTCTCAACGGACAGGGCACCAACTTTCTCCGCACGGGTCTCAACATCTATGTCGCGACGGACGGTCACGGCAGGGCGCTCGGTGCGCCGGAGATAGCCGAGCGGGCACGGGAATGTTGCGGCGCGGCCAGAGTCCGAGCCCTGCCGGCGCTGGCGGGCGACTACGATCTCACGGACAACAACTGCCATACATTCGTCGTCAGATGCTTGACGGGGAAGGAGCCGTCGAAGCCGAAGCTGAACGACCGCGACGTGGCGGCGGTTCTTACACGCGTGTTCGGATGCGAGCGCGTAACATGGGAGCCGACCGGCTTCAGCACGGTAAGCCTCTCTTTCGACGATTGACATAGCGGCATTTATTCCATTTTGGTATAATTACCGACATGAAGACACTTGTTCTCACAGGATGGGGCTGGAAGGAGTACGCGGCAGCCGCGGCGGCCGCGCTCAATGCGCTCGGCGGAGACGCCGAGGTGATGGGCATGAGCCGGCGGCGGCTGCCCGAGTTCATGGAGAATGACGCCGCGAACTGGAAGCGGATCATTCTTGTCGGGCTCAGTCTCTCCGGCGACGAGCCTCGCCTTGCCCGCGCGCTAAGGGCCCTCAAAGGTCGTACAAAGGTCGTCTGGATCAGCGCGCTTCCCATGAGTGAGTCGCAGAAGAAGGCAATCGCCCCGCTTATAAAGATCGTCGAGTGCGAGGGAGGTCCGTTCAATGGATCTCTCGTTAAGGCTGTCGGTACGGCCTTCGGCATGGACGTCTCGCGATTCCTTCCGTTCGCGAAGGAAGGCGTTAAGGTGCCGAAGTCAGTCATCGCGTATCACGAACTTCTCGACGCCGCGATGTTCGCCTATCGCAGTTATCGCGACGGAAAGTCGGAGGCCAAGCGGTCT
>JAZQGX010000152.1:0-5704 GCA_045540275.1 Kiritimatiellia bacterium
AACTTGCTACGAATATGACGACCTTGGTAGGCAAATTGCTACTTGGCAAACCAATCGCACGGCGAAAGTTGGGTTGCCTGTAACGCGCACTGCATATGACCCGATTGGCCGCGTCATTGCTCGCGTCGACCAGCTTGGCAATACGACAACAACGAGTTATAGCAAGGACGGACGAACAGTATCAGTCCAAAATCCAAATACCTCAACGCGTGTTATCACTCGCTCTGCTGATGGTGATATGCTTTCTATCACAGGAACATCAGTAACGCCCGAGTTTCACACCTACGGCATTCTATCCGATGGCACGCGTTGGGCGAAGACCGTGCAAGGCGAAACGGCTTCCTCCCCTCGTTTCACCCGCACATTCGAAAACCTCCTCGGCCAGACCATCCTCGAAGAGCGATCTGGCTTCAAAGGCGCCGTTCTCGCGACCACCCACACCTACGACTCCCTCGGCCGCCTCGTTACAACTATTGCAGACTATGAGCCGACTGTCGAATATACATACGATGCCCTTGGCAATCGTGTAGCAACAATGCGCTCGGTAGGGGCAAGCGTCCCTGCTTGCCCGCTTGAATGGCGCAAAACAGAAAGCGTTTCTTCCTTTGCACCATTCGATGGAGCAATTTGGCTTACGCAAACCAACATCGTCTCCTGCTCCGATACCGCTATCGCACCGCTCGTCTCGTCTTCGGCGCGTCAGCTCACAAGTCTAACCGTTGCGATTCCATCCCGTTCGCGCTCGATTGACGTTCGCGGCAATGTAACAGTAAACGAATTGCTTGTAGATTCGCCATTTTTCACTTCTCGGCAAACTGTCCCGTATGCGACAAATAAGCCGCAAACAATCTCGCGCTACGGCATCGAATTGCAAACTGTTTCAGTTTCTGCCGTCACTAACACAGTCGCATACGACGCCCTCGGCCGCCAAATCTCCAACACCGATGGCCGTGGCAACACGCGTCATGTCGAATACAACTCCTTCGGTCAGCGCGCTGCTACTATTGACGCCCTCGGCAACCGCTCTACATACTCCTACGACCAGTTCGGCAACCTCGCTTCTGTCACTGATCCTCTCGGTAACGCCACAGTCTATGAGTACGATCTTCGTGGGCGCAAGACATACGAAGGCGGAGCAACATATCCTGCTCGCTATACATACGATGTCTTCAGCAGCAAGACCACGATGATGACCTATCGCAACGAATCGCTTGGCCCAGATTCAGGCGATGTGACCACTTGGCTATATGATGTGGCATCTGGCGCAATGACCAATAAGGTCTATGCTGATGGCAAGGGGCCAAAATACAGTTACACTCCCGACGGAAAGTTATCGTGCCGCATTTGGGCACGCGGTATTCTAACCGATTATTCTTATGATGGCTGGGGCAATCTCACCAACACAGTTTACTCTGATGACACGCCAACAGTCTCTCTCGCCTATGATGCCCTTGGCCGCCAGACTGAGGCACACGACGCAGCTGGCATAATCACCTTCCGCTATGATTTCTTTGGCACTCTCACCAACGAAGCCGTTATCGGGGTAGCTGGCACAAATACAATTGAGCGAATATACGACGCTTTTGGTCGTGAGGAAGGTTACGCACTCAATGCCACTCGCCAGACAACCCTCGCCTATGATCCCGCCACTGGCCGGCTTGCAACGATGCTCACCGAAGGAAGCGAAACGCCGTTTACTTGGAACTACCTCGCAGGCAGTGACCTCAAGTCATCCCTTATGTACCCGAATGGCTTGACCGCTTCTTGGATCTACGACGCGAATGGCCAGTTGCTTCAGGTCTGCAATGCAACACCTACAAATGTAATGTCGCAGTATGATTACACCTACGACGCGGGTGGTCGTTGCATCAGTGTCTCCAAGTCCGGCGTAACATTCGAACAAAATGACTCGATCTTTTACGGCTACAACGAGAAGAGCGAGCTGACCAATGCTGTTGCGCTTGTTGATTCTGTTTTCCGTTATGGCTATCAGTTCGACGATGCCGGCAACCGTGAAGCAGTGTCTGATAGTGGAACAAATTTATTGTACGCGGCCAATTCGCTTAATCAGTATAGCGCTGTAGATGATTTTACGCCACAGTTTGATGATGATGGTAATCAAACTCTCATGCAAACTTCCACTGGCGTCTGGCAAGTTCAGTATAATGGTGAGAATCGTCCAATTCTTTGGTCGAATGACAATGAGATTTTCATGATGAGCTATGACCGTATGGGAGGTCGCGTAACGAAAAACGACCAACGGTTTGTCTACGACGGCTATTTGCAGATTGCAGACAATCAGGGAGATTTGTACATTTGGGATCCGACTGAGAAAGCAGCAACCCGCCCGCTCGTGTGGATTCGCGATGCTTCCGTTATGTATTACACTCACGATGGTAACAAGAATGTCAGCGAGGTCGTTGCAGCTGAAGACAAAGTCGAGGCTCATTATGAGTATGCCCCATTTGGAGCTGTCATCGTTCTGCACGGCGCATCTGCCATGCTCAATCCGTGGCGATTTTCAAGCGAATATGCCGACATTGAATCGTCAACAGTGTACTATAACTATCGCCATTATGCAGCCATTGATGGTGTGTGGCTGTCTCGTGACCCGGCTTACGATATATTCTTGAGCAGAGGGGGGGTCCGGTTCCTGGACTTACTTTGTCATATTGGCACTGAAGGTTTCGAGTCGCTTTCTGGAATTGAAAGGTGTCATTATGTGTATTTATCAAACTCGCCTTTGGTTAACTATGATATAATCGGTTTGGCGGGCGGCGGTCCGTGGCATCCCCCAGAAGGGGTTCATATTGCATGTAAGTGGACGGATCCCTGCGCTTCGCTATTTGGGAAAATGACGCTTCTTGCTAAAATGATCCATTCACATGTTGGATGGGACTGTCTTGCGCCAGAAGGACGTGGCGGAGGGCGCCATGCCACTGAAATTGCTAATTTGTACAGAGCATTTGCCAATTGCGGTGATATTTGGTACCGCAAGGGATGCCCTGGTTTTCCGCCATTATTAGATCCGTATCCGAAAAAGCAATGTAAACAAATATCCATATGTCAAAATGGGGAATGCAAACGTATTGCATATGCTGCGGGGTTGACTGCTACAACTTGTATTGTTGCGTATGGTGTCTATAAAGTTGTCCGCACTTGCGCCGCAGGTGTTCTGGGTGGTCCGGTTGGTTTGTGTTTGTCCGGGGCTTTGCCATAGGAGTACAGATGGAAGATGAACTTTACAATTGTCTCATGTCAGAGATAAATGGCAATCATTTAGATCAGAAGCAAGCATATGAAACATTGACGGACATTAATCAGCTGAGGCAAATGGAAACTTTGCCAAGATGGGATGATGTAAAGTCGTTTCTTGGGAAATGCTGGCGTGAGGCATTTTCTCATCCGGGGGATGATAAAACGCTGATAGGGTTGAATGGCTATATGGCAGCTCTGGATTTCTGCCCGTTTTTGGCATGTGGGAATGGTATTGTTGGGTATGATATAGAAGGCAAGAAGTTTCTTTTACGAGTGCTTAAGGATGTTTATATGTCGGGGCATGATGATGTTCGGCGTTGCATAGAAACAGTAGTCGTAGAAGGAATGTCGAAGGACGATCTAAAATTGTGGAAGGGCATTCTAAATGGACAGAAACATTAGGTGTTGCATTGTTAGGCAATGGGGCATGGGATTAGAACGTTGTGAATGACGATTATGAACTTTATTAGTGCAAATAAGAAGTGCTTGGTAATAATGATAGCTTGTGGAACTGTGCTGCTGATTGCGGCGGCGGTTGCAGTTGTCGTTGCGTCGCGCAACCGCCAGCAGCCGGCATCGCCGCCGGATGTGCCTCTCGCGGCGTCGCCCGCAGAAGTGCGTGTCAAGGCGGTGGATAGGAAGACGGAGACGGTGGAGCAAGAGAATGTCACCGCGTCGGGTGCCGTCGGGATCGTGTGCGGCGAGGACGCGGCGTCGGCAGGGAGATATGAGGCGCGGAATGGTGCGCTTGGGTCAATTGCGCGTAGGCGCGATTTGCCAGAAAAGGATGTCGCCGCGCTCGAGGCGTATTTGCGCTCAACGGACAGCGCGATGCGGGTCGAGCGCGTTGCGGCACTCAAGAACGACGTGATGAATTTGTTGCGTAATCAGGAGCCACCTCCAAAAGGACTGACGGAGACTCTAATAGCGATGTTCAGGAGTGGCAAGCATCCACCTGCTGTTCTCGACTACTGCATCCAGCACCTCGGCGCAATGCAAGGCGAAATTACTGACGATGCATTGCGTCATCGTATTCGTGAAATATTCGTTTTTGCCGCCCGCCAGACGAGGCAGCCTTACGCCGGAACGGCGCTATATTCGCTTGCGGAGAATAAATATGCGTCACAATCGCAGAAAAACGAGCTTAAGCGGCTTACTATCTCGCTCTGCAAGCAAGGTTCTCATCCTGTAGCCCGTGTATCAGCGATCCAGCTTGCAGGTGAGCGCGGATATAAAGAGATTTTGCCAATTCTGTGAGAAACGCTTTCATCACCTCGGCGCGATGCGGTTCTGGATATCGTTTGCATAGGTTCTCTTGGGCTTCTTGGCGATGAAAGCGATCTCAAGCTTCTTTCGTGGTTTTCAGCCGATACCCGCCGTGCCACAGCTGTCAACGCAGCAATAAAGCGAATCAAGGATCGTACGAGTGCAAAGCGGCAGGAATAACAAGATTATGAATATACCCCAAAAGATTATTTTATGCATAGCTGCAAATATTGTGCTTGCAGTTTTTACTGCATCTGCCGCGCCGCGTCTTATTGTGCCACCGGAAGGCGTTGCGTTCGGCGAGATTTCAGCAGGCGAGGCGGCGGAAAAGGCGATAGAACTTCGTAATGTCTCGTCTTCTCCTGTTCTTGTCTCTCAAGTAAAGGGTTGTTGTGGCGCAGATGCCGCACTTTCGACGATGCGACTTGAGCCTACGTCAGGTGCGACTCTAACAGTTTCTCTTAAACCGACAATACCGGGAGAATTTTCTAAGCATGTTCGAATTCTTTGCGATGATCCAGAATGTCCGGTTGTCGTAATTCCAGTGACAGGTGCGGCGGTTGAGATGCCTTCAACAAATATCTCTTCGCAATGGACGTTTTTAACCGTGCTTCTTGCAGGTCTTGCCGACGGCTTTAATCCCTGTGCTTTTTCCATTATTATCGCTCTTGCCGGTATTCTTGCTGTAGGCGGGCGCAAACGCCGCGCCCGAATGCTTGGCGGCTGGGCGTTCTGCATAGCTTCGTTCCTTACCTATATGGCGATGGGGCTTGGGCTTATGCGCGTTTTGTGTGCGCTTGAAGGCTTGAGGCTTTTTTATGATATTGTAATGACGATGCTCTCGATTACGCTTTTCTTACTCGGATTTTTAAGTGTTCGGGATGCTTATCGCTACCGCAAGGAAAAAGTTCCATCCGCAATTGCTCTTCAGCTCCCCGGCAAAGTAAAGCGTCTTATTCGTGTAGTAGCAGAAACGAGTTGGAGTGGACCTGCTGTTGTGGTGACAGGATTCGGATGCGGCTTTCTGGTGACACTTCTCGATTCGCTTTGCACAGGTCAGATATATATCCCGGTTCTCGCGCTAATATCACGGGAAGTGGAAGCGTGGCGCTCTTTTGTGTTTCTTGCCGTTTACAATCTTGCGTTTATTGCTCCATTGATGGTGATATTTATACTCGCC
>JAZQGX010000153.1:0-18199 GCA_045540275.1 Kiritimatiellia bacterium
TTGTTTCTTCGCGTGAAATCAGCCCTCTCAAGAAAGTCTACGCTTGTTTTTTCATCGCCCGAATAAATTTTTAAGCCCTATTTACTGGGGTTTCCGTATAGTCGGGATAAATTCCCCCGAAAAAATCGGGATAAGCGTGGAAAAGAACAAATTTTCAATTTTTTTATCTAAATGTCAAAGCGTGGATTCATCTTCAATAGGGAAAACGAAATAATATAAATGTTAGATTAGGCTAATTTAAATTTTTATCAATCATTTCTACTACAATCTCCATTGGCAACCCTATAACATTGCTGCGCGAACCGATAATTTTTTCAACCACCAAGTCGCCATGGTCAGATATATCGTATGCTCCCGCCCGATCCAAAGGATTTACCAATTCAATATATTTTCTAATATATTCTTCATTCAATTCTTTGAATTTTACCAAGGAAGCTTCGCATCTTACCCTTTCAACAAGTTTTCCATCGATGTCAATGTAAGAATAAACCACTCCAGTGAAAACAGTCTGATTTTTACCGGAAAATGCATTTAAATAGCGGTACGCCTCATCCTTATCTGTCGGCTTGCCGACCAGCTTTCCTTCAAACCACACCAATGTATCAGCAGTCAAGATGCGCGAATTTTCAGCCAATTTTCGACAGGCAAGATTCTTTGAAAGAGCATTATTGATTACTGTTCCAACCGGATCAATACTATCCAATACTTCCTCAGAATCGGCAACTAAAACATCAAAACTGTAGCCGTATTCTTCAAGCAGTCGCCTTCGTCTTGGAGATCCTGAACCTAAAACGAGATTTGATGAAGTATTCAACATTACACCTTTTTATTCTTGTAGTAGCAATACAATGATAAATCAACCAGTACCAAGCATGCGTCAATGACGTACACCCAAATTACCCAGTTAAAATCATATAGAATTTTGTGTATTATTCCAAACATGTACCCGAGGATTATAATGCTCATAAAAAGTGGACTTTTACCGTCAACTTTTTTCAGTCGTAAGGTCTTGGCTATTGAAAACGGCCACGATAACCCAAATGAAAGCAGCATTAAAAATTCAAAAATTCCCATTTTTTCTCCGTTGAAAATTTCACAGTTATTTTAATAAATTTAATTTAAGAGTCAATGCCATTTATGATTTTTTTTGTTATAATCTAACGCATAATGAATAATCAATCAAATAATAGCTGTTGTTACGATGTCATAGTCGTTGGTGGTGGTCATGCAGGAATCGAAGCGGCGTTGATCGCGGCTCGTTCCGGATGTTCGGTTTTAATGATTTCCAGTAAGAAGAATTCTATCGGAATCATGCCTTGCAATCCATCAATTGGAGGATTGGCGAAATCACATTTGGTGTATGAGCTTGACGCCCTGGGCGGACAGATGGCATTCACTACCGATCTATGCGGAATTCAGTTCAAGACATTGAATTTAAGCAGAGGACCTGCGGTATGGGCAACTCGCGTACAATGCGACAAAAAAGCATACGCGAAAACCATGCAGAAAATACTGGCGCAAACCGCTAACCTTGAAATATTAGAAGATACGGTCGACGAAATATTATTAAACAATAATACCGCTAATGGAGTATTGACTAAAAATAACGGTAAAATTGATGCAAAAACTGTCGTAATCACCGCCGGTACAGCGATAGAAGGTAAGGAATTTATCGGACATCATGGAATTGACGGTGCGGGCGACGGTAGACCGCCATCAATAAAACTTGCCGAATCTTTAAGTTCTCTTAAATTTAAATTAACCAGGTTGAAGACCGGGACACCTCCAAGATTATACCGAGAGTCTATCGATTTTGATAAAACGGTAGAACAACCGGGAGAAACTCCACCTCCATTTTTATCCTTACATACGGAAATGTTCCACGTGGAACACTACGGTCAGCAATGTTCCACGTGGAACATTGCGGAAAATAAACTGATAAATAATGAAGGCAGTAATCAGATTATCTGCTATATGAGTCATACAAATGAAAGGACACATAAAATCATCCGAGATAATCTGAAAGAAAGCTCTTTGTATGGTGGGGAGATAGTCGGTACCGGAGTAAGGTACTGTCCTTCAATTGAAGATAAGATTGTTAAATTCACCGGGGTAAATGCACATCATGTCATGCTTGAACCGGAGGGTTTGTCGGATGATGATTATATTTATCCAAATGGGTTATCAAACAGCCTTCCGGAAAAAGCTCAAGTTGATATGGTTCACAGTGTAGAAGGTTTGGAAAGGGCAGAATTCGCCAAGTTTGGATACGCCATAGAATATAGTGGAATTGATTCGAGAGAGTTGAAATCTACTTTGGAATCGAAAAGGATAAAATGTTTATACTTCGCCGGACAAGTTAATGGAACAACCGGTTATGAAGAAGCTGCTGCCCAAGGGATTATCGCCGGTGCGAATGCTGCACTGAAAGTACAAAACCGAGAGCCTTTGATTCTCAGCCGGAACGATGCTTATATTGGAGTCCTGATCGACGATTTAATAACAAAAGGAACAAACGAACCTTATCGGATGTTTACCTCAAGAGCGGAAAGAAGATTGATTTTACGACAAGACAACGCTCGATATCGTCTGAAAAATGCCGCGGAAAAGATCGGTGTACTCGACAAGTTGTTGTGTGATAAAATAAACAGAGATAATTTGACCGTAGAGAAGATTATTGATTTTCTTGATAATTCATACTATCACAATAAATCTCTTTCTGGAATTTTGTCTCGACCTGGGGTAAAGCTTGTGCAAATGATTGAAGACTTCAAAAATAAATTTGAATCATTGCCTGAGTCGGTAAAAGAGAATATTACTTCTCACGTAATAAAGCAAACCGAGATCAGGGTTAAATACCGCGGATACATCGAGTTGGAAGAAAAAGAAGTTGAACGAGATAAAAAACAAGAGAATGAAAAAATTCCTGAATCATTTGATTATTTTTCCGTAGACGCATTACGATACGAATCAAGGGAAAAACTCTCACAAGTTAAACCTGAAACTCTAGCTCAAGCATCAAGAATATCGGGAGTTACTCCGGCAGATATTGCGGTATTATCGACAATACTGTACAAGAATAAAAAATTATCAACAAAAGATAAATAAATATCTATTTAAGTTATCACAAGGTGAAAAACACAATAAAAGTCAATAAAAATAGGGGTTTGCGGTGGTAGACGAAATGAATCAAGGGGGTAGTTGTTTACAGTTATATACAAGTTATCTACAGGTTTTATTTTTAAAAAATTCCTGTAGATAACTGTTAAAATTACCTTACAATAAGCTTGATATCGCCTGTATAAAGATTGGCAGATATTGAAAGACCAGGAAAAAAAAGGAGATATATCTACATCGTTAAACACCAATCTTCAAATTATCTAAATATCTCTTTCAACATAAAAGCCTTGAAAATAAACGGCATTGATGAGATATCTACAGGAATATCAGACTATAATAACTACTTATATTTAAATAAATAAAATATATGTATATCACGGAACAACGAAAAAATTCTCGGCACGACGATTTGGAAATGGTATCGGGTTACTCTCATGCAAATCTAAACAATTTTCAATCTCGTCAAAATGGGAATATCGCTTCCAGTATGCGCTTGACAATGAGAAACAACTATGTTTTACTAGTCGACGTTTCTGCGACGAGTCTCAGGAGATTATCCCCGTCGCGGGTTTCAATGGCGCGGGTGCGTCATCTACGGTTCGTCTTGTTGAGGCGTGCTGCGGAACCCGGGGGAGTACGCAGCAAAACAAAACCGCGGATGAAGGACCGCATATAAAATGAGCCAAATTGATAAAGCAGCAATTCGCAAGCAGTTTCAGCGCCACGACCGTGATACCGGTTCAAGTGAAGTTCAAATCGCAGTGCTGACAAAGAGCATTGAACATCTGACTGAGCACCTCAAGAAAAACAAGAAGGATCAGAGCTCACGTTATGGTTTGATCAAGATGGTCAACAAGCGTCGTTCACTTCTGGATTACCTCAAGCGTGAGGACGAGGCGGCATACCAGAAGATTGTCAAAGATCTTGGCTTGCGTCGTTAATAAATCCGTTATCAGGAATAAAACATGAAAGATACGCAAAGCGTCTCATTTGACGTGGGCGGTCGCCAGATGACAATAGAGACCGGTCTGCTCGCCAGACAGGCTGCTGGAGCGACTACGGTCCGTTTCGGCGATTCAATGGTGTTTTCCGCTGTCACGAATACCGACAAGCCGCGCGAAGGAATCGATTTCTTCCCGCTTCAGTGCGAATACCGTGAAAAGTTCTACGCGTCCGGAATGTTCCCCGGTGGACATTTCAAACGCGAAGGACGTCCCTCGGTTCGTGAAATTCTCTGCAGCCGCATCACCGACCGTCCTATCCGTCCATTGTTCCCCGAGGGGTATTACAATGACGTTCAGATCAATTCCATGGTGGTTTCGGCCGACGGCGAAAACGATACCGACACATTGGCGGTGAATGCCGCTTCTGCCGCATTGACCATTTCTGAAATTCCCTTCATGGGCCCGATCGGCGCGGTACGGATCGGTCGTATCAACGGAGAATTCGTAATCAATCCTACTCATACCGAACGCAAGAGCAGCGATCTTGATTTGCTCTACGCCGGAACGAGGGAACGATTCCTGATGATGGAGGGAAGCGCGAAAGAAATCAGCGAAGAGGATTTTCTCGCAGCGATGAAACGCGCACACGAGGAGGTCGTCAAAATCGTCGATGCCCAGCTTCAGCTTCGCCGCGATCTCGGCAAGGCCGACAAGCATGTTGAAGACGGCAAACTCGATGAAGAGAAAATGTCGTTCCTTTATGAGCAGGGCGGTGCGGCGTTGCGCGAGGCACTTCTGGTTCCGGGTAAGCTGGACCGCGAAGGCAAGATCAAGGCAATCCGCGAAGAACTCTGCGCCAAGATGGTTGAAAAATGGCCGGAAGAAATTGACGATGTTAAATTTGTGCATTTCTTCGATGCCATGGAAATCGATTTGGTTCGCAAAAATGTTCTTGAGGATGGCAAGCGCATCGATGGACGCGGTGCTGACGATATCCGCCCGCTTTATGCTCAGATCGACGTTCTGCCCTGCGCTCACGGTTCCGCTGTTTTCAACCGCGGTGAAACCTCAGCGATGGGCGTTGTCACCCTCGGCACAAAGAAGGATGCCCAGGATCTTGATTCGATCGTCGGTACTCCCAAGAGCACCAACTTCATGCTTCACTACAACTTCCCTCCGTATTGCACGGGCGAGGTTGGAAAGCTTGGTTCAACCGGACGTCGCGAAATCGGACATGGTGCATTGGCGGAGCGTTCGCTGGCTCAGGTGATTCCTGAGGATTATCCCTACACCGTCCGTCTCGTTTCTGAAATCATGGGTTCGAACGGTTCCTCATCGATGGCTTCAATTTGCGTGGGTACGCTTGCGCTTGAAGCTGCAGGTATTCCGATAACCAGCCCCGTTGCCGGTATTTCCATCGGCATGTTCACCACTCCTGATGAAAGCAAGCGCGTTCTGGTCACCGATATTCTCGGTGCTGAGGACCACTGCGGCGACATGGACTTCAAAATTGCCGGTACTCGCAAGGGTATTACCGGATTCCAGGTCGACCTCAAAATCCGCGGCTTGACTTGGGATATGGTTGAAGAGGCGCTTGGAAAGGCAAAAGTCGCACGTGGCAAGATTCTCGATTTCATCGAATCGGTGATTCCCGCTCCGCGCGAAGAGCTGTCGCCAAAAGCTCCGCGTATCTTCAACATGGATATTCCCAAAGATAAGATCGGCGCGCTCATCGGTCCTGGTGGTTCTAACATTCGAGGAATCGTTGAGGCATCAGGCGCTCAGATCGACATTGAAGAGGTGGGCGATCGCGGCATTGTCCATATCTACGCCAACAATGGTGATTCATTGAAGAAGGCTCAGGATATGGTTTCAGCCAGCACGGCGCAGGCCGAAGAGGGCAAAATCTACCAAGGTAAAGTTACCGGAGTCAAAGATTTCGGTGCTTTCGTTGAAATTCTGCCCGGAATCGATGGACTTTGCCACATCAGCGAACTCGACAACAAGCGCGTCAATCGTGTTGACGATATTTGCAAAGTCGGAGATATGATGACTGTTAAGTGCATCGGTATCAACGATCGCGGACAAATAAAGTTGTCGCGCCGCGCTGCAATGCAGGAACAGAACTAAAGGTTCGGAAAAATGGACAATACCGCTATTCTCAATAGAGCTCGTCAAGTCATTGATATTGAAATCGAGGGATTAAAACGTTCATCTGAAGCGTTGGACGAGGGCTTTGCGAAAGCGGTTTGTCTTTTGTATGAAACTTTGGAAAATGGCGGAAAAATCGTAGTCACCGGAGTAGGTAAAAATCTCCACATGGCTGAGAAATTTTCCGCTACTCTTGCCAGTACTGGTTCGGTCAGCGTTGTGATGAACCCGATTCAGGCGATGCATGGCGACTTGGGTATTGTTACTGAAAACGATATTCTTGTTGCCTTGAGTTTTTCCGGAGAGTCAGAGGAGGTTGTAAAGCTTATTCCTGCAGTTCGCCGCCTCGGATTGAAGGTAATTGCCATGGTGGGCAAACCTGATTGCACCCTGGCGTCTTTGAGCGATGCGGTTCTTCCGGTATATTGCGGCAAGGAAGCGTGTCCGTTTGGTATGGCTCCTACCACCAGTACCACGGCAACTTTGGCGGTGGCCGATGCGGTGGCCATGGTGCTGATTGATATGCACCACTTCAAGAAAGAGAACTATGCCAAGCTACACCCTGCCGGAGCTATCGGCAAGGCGTTGCTGCTTAGAGTTGTCGATATTATGCGTACCGGCGAAAATCTTGCCGTCGTCAACGAAAATCAGACGGTAATGGACGCAATTATGGCAATGACCAAAGCCAAAGCCGGATCGTCAATTGTCATCAATGACGAGGGGAAGTTGGCCGGAATATTTACAGACGGCGATTTCAGGCGCAATATTTCAAATGGTCTCAATGATTTTTCGCTGAAAATTAAAGAAATAATGACAAAAAATCCGGTTTCGGTACGAAATGATCTATTTGCCGTAGATGTTTTAAAGGTATTTGAAAGCCGTAAAATTGATGATTTGCCGGTAATTGATGAAAATGGGCTGGTAGTCGGTTATATTGACATCCAGGATTTGCCCAAGATGAAGGTTTTGTAATATTAGGCTCGCGAGGACGCTCGCCCTCCCATGCGCGAGGACACTTCTTACCTTTTACCTCTTACTTCTTACCTTTCTTTAGGTTAGTGCCCCGCCCGCGCTCGCGCGTGAATGTTCATGGAGATAACGTTTTTGACAGGATTTACAGGATTGACGGGATTTTATTAGCACAATAATCTTGTAAATCTTGTTAATCCTGTCTGAAGTTATAGGCAAGAGGTAACAGGTTCCTCGCACTCTGTTAGAGGCCTCAAAAAATATTGCTTTCGCTGCGGGGAGATTGGGAGGTTTGGAGGTTGTCGATTGGAATTGGCAATTGGTATTGGCAACACTTTCACATCCTGTCCACCGTAGCCTTGGCGAAGGTGGATGGCAACATTCCCGCATGAGATTACGGTTCGGATGAACGGAATCTAATCTTCGCCGGGCTTCTCCCTCGTCCCTTCTCCCTCGTCCCTTCTCCCTCGTCCCTTCTCCCTCGTACCTTACGGAGCGGATGAACGGAATCTAATCTTCGCCGGGCTTCTCCCTCGTCCCTTCTCCCTCGTACCTTACGGTGCGGACGAATGTAGTTTGCAAGTAGGGGCAGTTTGCGAGTTTGGCAGTTTGACAATATCCGTTGCGGCTCGCGAGGACGCTCGCCCTCCCGATAATTTTCATCCGCTCCGTTTTCTCACAGACGGATGTTGCCAATTTTCAGGCGGCTCGCGAGTACGCCCGCACTTACGATAAACTCCCTATTTATCATTACCGAAATTCAAACTGGCTATAATTATCAACAGTTGTTGATAATCCTGTTGATAAAAGTTATATACAGTTGATAATAACTCTGTAAATAACTTTAAATTGGTAATATTCTGTTTATAACTTGTTGATATCTTCTGCTTGATAATCACCAGAGAATAGGGCATAATAAGGGGACGTGTTATGAATAAGCTACTATTACCAGAAAATTTCTGCAGAGATGTTGCATCCGCCAGAAGACGAAAAGAGCTAACCCAAAGTGAGTTGGCTGAAGCAGTCGGCTGCAAACAATCCGCCATCAGTATGTTTGAGTGCGGAAAGATAGAAAAATTATCAGCAGAAAATATAAAAAAAATTGCCCAGGTTCTTGAAATTGAACTGCCAAAAGCGGATATTGCAAATTCGTGTTTGGCTATAACTGCCGTCGCAAAAGGCTTTTGCCCCCAATTCTCATGCCCGTCAAATATACCTTATGAAGTAAATGGCAGGGTGTTGTTATGGCCTCGCCTCGCGGACGGTAAAAGATGCGCTTTTTGCGGAGAGTTGCTCGAAAAGAAATGCCCCACTTGCGGAGCCGCCATTCATTCAGGGGCTTGTTGCCCTTCGTGCGGTGAAGCATATGTTACAGCGGTTCTGCCAACAGGCGAAGATCCGGCGAAATGGGCGGCTCGTCAGCGCAACGAAGTGCTCTCTATCTTGGAGTTAACAGGTGAGAAGAGATAACGCTCTGCGAAGCAAAAAGGTTCTGATTGTAACAGACGGAAAAGTTGGACACGAAAATCAGTCAAAGGCATTTTGCAGCGGAATAGGGAAAAAATACGATATCCTTAATGTATCGTACCGATCTACGCTGGCAAAGGCCGCCGCCTACGTGCTGGATCGTCTTGGAATTCTATCCACACTTCCGTTTAAGTACGACTATATTCCAAAAGGGAAAAATTATTCGGCTGTTGTCTGCACCGGATCGACCGCTTTCTATCCCGGCAAGGTTTTTGCCCGCAAAAACGGTTTGCCGGTTTGCGCCATCCTCACTCCCAGCGGTTTCAAGATGGATTTTGACTGCATTCTCGCACCGCAGTTCGATAATCCTCCGAAATTGCCGAACGTCATTTCGCTTCCGGTAAATCTGACCTCCAACACCACCGAATTTTATACCGATGCGGTAAAAGCTTTTGAACAGCGCCATCGAGCGAGGAAACCGGCAATTGGCATTGTCATCGGCGGCCCCAACTCCTTTTCATCGATGAAACCGGATGAAATGCGAAAACGTCTAGACCTGATTTTTGAACTTACCGGAGCCTACGAGCGTTGGGTAACCACCTCCAGGAGAACCCCGCCCGAAATCGAGAAAATCATCGACTCATATCCTTTTGACTACAAGCTGATCTACAGCCGAGACAAATTTAATCCGATTCCGGCATTTGTTTCGCTCTGCGACCGGATTTTCGTCACTGCCGATTCAACCGGCATGTTGAGCGAGGCTGTCACCTACGGTAAAGCCAAAGTGGAAGTCATCAACAACATCAAAGGCACCGGCTCGAAGTTCTATCAGTTCGTCAAAGATCTCGAACAGATCAAAGCGGTTCACATTTTTGACAACAGTCTTGGCTTCGCCTCCAACAAGGTGGATCTGCAACCGGTTCTCAACGATGCCGTCAAACTTATGTTCAGCCGTGAAACCGAAAAACGGGAGGAAGAACGCGGCAGAGGGAAAAGGCGCGATAGCAGCGGCGAAAAGCGCAACCATCGCGAGCCAAAAAAATGGCAGGCGATGCAAGCTCCAACCGTCAGCAGAACCGCACGTCCGAAACATCGTCAGACGCGAAGCGGACGGGGACGGGGAAAATAATCCGGCATAACAGCGATGATACAAACGGCAGTCGATTTTCTAGAAATACCATTTTTGCGGAATGCGCTGCTGGCGGTGTTGCTTGCTTCGATCGCATCCGGGCTTACCGGTAGTATCGTCGTCGTCCGCCGCTCCACGTATCTGGCGGGAGCCGTCGCCCACAGCGTGCTTGCCGGAATCGGACTTTCGATTCTTCTCTCGGCAAGATTTCATCTTCAAACTGTTGCCCCCATGACCGCAGCATTGATTGCTGGAGCACTTGTCGCAGCAATCGTCTCTTTTGTCCGCGACCGTGGATATCTCCGGCGCGATACGGTGCTCAGTGCAATCTGGACCGGCAGCATGGCCGCGGGCATACTGTTCATCTCGTGTTCGCCGGGTTATCAGCAGGATCTCAACGGTTATCTTTTCGGTTCGGTGCTTCTCATCACCAATCAGGATTTGATTGCGATGGCGGTTTTGGATGTAGCCGTCGCAGCGGTGGTAATTCTTTTTTACAACAGATTTCTTTCAATCGCATTCAATGCCGAGGCGGCAAGCATACGCGGTATCAATGTGCGGTTTTACGAATTCGTCTACCATCTGCTCACCGCTCTTACCGTGGTACTTCTTGTGCGTGTAGTCGGAATCGTTCTTGCAGTCGCGTTGCTTACATTACCGGCAGCAACCGCAGGTTTTGTCACAAAAAGGCTGAATCGGATGATGCTGTGCGCGGTGTTGATCGGAGCTATGGTGTCGGTAGCAGGACTATTCATCAGCTATCCTGCCGATCTTCCGCCCGGTGCGCTGATAGTGATGATGTCGGTAATCCTGTATGTGATTGTAGCCGCAAGCGGTTCGGCCCATTTCGAAACAAAAGGGGGCGGCGGATGAACGCTGAAGCAAAACCGAAAACTTCCTTTACCTTCACCTTGAACGGAGAGCAGAAGGAGCGGCTTAAAGAGAAGCTGCTTACCGGAAATTTCAAACCTAAAGAACCTGCGCAATATGTTGAGGTAGCAGCGACTGGCGACAACTTTTCTGTCCAGCTTTATACAAGCGGCAAGTGTCTGGTGCAGGGGAAGGGAGCTGCCGATTTTGTGCTTTTCGTAATGGAGCCCGAAATTCTGCAGGAGGCTTCCGAAGGATATCAGGCGTTGTTGCATCCGGAATCGGTCGCCCCACACATTGGCAGCGACGAAAGCGGCAAGGGGGATTTTTTCGGGCCGTTGGTTACCAGTGCGGTCTATGTTGAACGCGCGACCGCAGAACAGCTTGCCCAGTGCGGAGTGCAGGATTGCAAAAAGCTGAGTGATGCCAGATGTCTGTCGCTCGCCAACGAAATTAGGCGGATCGTGGGCAAGGGCCGATACTCCTTTGTCATGATGCGTCCCGAGACCTACAACCGTCTGCATCAATCGATGAAGAATGTCAACCTGATGCTCGCTTGGGCGCATGCGCGTGGAATAGAAAATGTGCTTGAGTCTGTACCGGACTGTCCCCGCGCCGTCTCGGATCAGTTCGGCAACGAAAGACTGATTAAAAACGCGCTGATGGAGAAGGGTCGCAAGATAGTTCTCGAACAACACCATCGCGCCGAATCAGACATTGCCGTGGCAGCCGCATCGGTGTTGGCCCGCGCCGCATTTCTTCATGAATTGAAAGAGGCGGGCGAAAGGCTGGGCGTGGAACTTCCCAAGGGGTGTTCCGTCCAGGTCAAAGAAGTTGCGCGCCGACTGGTTGCGAAACACGGGCGAGAAATTATAGGCTCCGTTGCAAAAACCTCGTTCAAAACTGCAAACGAAATTTGAGCGCTGTCGCGCTCATTTGAAGCCGGCCAACTTGTGCAGCTGCACAGAAAGCAGCCATGGGCGGCCCAATTCGCCAAGCAGTTCCGCCGCCGCCAAAAAGTCGGCGACGCCGTTTTTTTCGCAAGGCGAGATAAAGTAGTTGGATGCTCTGATGAGCACATTGATTTTTTTGCAGAACTCGACTTTGGCCGCAGAGCTTGCGACAATTCTAACCTCATCCGCCTCTCTGACCATTTTTTCAGGATTGTACTGAGCGAAAAACTCCGCCTTCGGCGAGACGGCAAGATAATCGATGGATGCCCTTAAATCTGAAGTGGGACGAATAAGCCCGTTGGTTTCGATGGCAATTTCCCATCCCAGACGCTTCAGAGTGGCGAGCAGGAGCGAGAGATTCTCCTGAAGCAGCGGTTCTCCGCCGGTTACCACAAGAAATTTTTTTCCGCACGCCATTGTCTCGACGCGTTGGATGATTTCGGTTGCCGAAATATCTTCCCCGGTTCGCCAGTCCGTATCGCACCAGGGGCAGCTGAGATTGCAACCGGAGAAACGGACGAACACCGCCTCCCGTCCGCAATTCGCTCCCTCGCCTTGTCGCGATTTAAAGATTTCGGCGATTTTCATTTTTATTGTCCGGCGATTCTCACGGTTCTGAATCCGATTGTATCGGTGCGTTCGCCGGGCGAGTCGTGGGTGAACACCAGATCGTTGCGCAAACCGCTGGCATCGGTATCCCAGCTGCCGCCGGCGGTGGTCCGGCTGGCACCTTTCGGCGCCCAGAGCCACTCCGAGACATTCCCCGCCATGCCGTAGAGGCCGAAGGCGTTCGGAGCAAACGCTTTCACGGGATTGGTGTAGGGGAAGTTGGATTTTGCGTATGCCGGGTGGCAACCGCGAGTCTTGCTGTTGTCATAGACCGTACCGGCTTCATTCTTGATATTCTCTGCGCTGAAGTAGTTGGCGTTTTCGTGGGTGATGATGTCGCCCCAAGGATAACGTTTGCCGACCAGTCCGCCGCGAGCGGCGTAGCTGCGCTCCTGCACCGAAGGCAGGCGGTAGCCAGAGGCATTCATGTTGCAATCGGGCGAGCCGTCGCATTTGCCGCGGAGTACCGCGCCGCCTATGGTGTAGCAAGGAGTCAGTCCTTCCATTTCACTGCGGGCGTTGCACCACTTGACGCAGTCGAACCAACTGACTCCGACGACCGGATGATCGTCTCCTTTGCCCGATTCGCGGTTGTCAAATTCGTAACGGAAAAAGCCGCGAACCGTAGCGTCTTTGATGTCGGTTCGTTCGGTCGCCCATTTTTTTACATCTCGCCACTGTTTGAGTGTAATTTCGGTCTGATCCATATGGAACGGAATTTTCACCGACCAGCGGTACGAACCGATTTCGCGATCCTCGTTCGTTCCTACGTTTTCGCCGTAGGAGATGCGGACCATTCCGGGACGAACGACATTGTATGCGGTTTTGCTTTCCGCGGCTGTTGCGGAAAAGGCGGCTAAGCAAAAAATCAAAGAAAGTGTTTTCATATGTGCGTTATTATATCAGCAGATAGCGCTTTCTGTCAGCAATGAAATCAGAAAAAGTGAGAGCGCTATGTGATGAATGAAGAGAAAATGCCTCCAACTAAATTTGCAGATGTTCTAAATAAAGTTCATTTGAGTCAGCGAGAATTCGATGCTTCATTGATCGGGCGCAAGTTTGTTCATTGTTTATATAAAAGCGGCGGTAAGGAGCGGCTTGTGAAATGTGTGTAATTACTAAACCCTCGTAGACGGCATTGGTAATTGACTATACCAGGGGAATGAGCTATCATATCCGCCAATTAAAGATGGAGATGGCATGGTGCCGCACTCCACTTCGCGAAGGAGATAGAAAAATGGCTTATCAAATCAATCAGGAAGTGTGCGTTGGATGCGGATCCTGCGCCGGAAGCTGCCCGGTCGAGGCAATCGCCGCCGATGGTGACAAGTACAAGATCGATGCCGAGAAGTGCGTCGATTGCGGATCCTGCGCCGGAAGCTGCCCGGTCGAAGCTATCGCCCAGGCCTAAAAAGCCAAAGACCGATGCGTCAAAAGCATCGGTCTTCAAATTTTTTATAGTCAAATATAGAGGTGGAAATGTTGATTTTCAGAGACCCGGTCAAATTCCAGAAATGGGCATTGAAGCAGCGCAGTGCAGGTGTGAAAATCGGGCTGGTGCCGACAATGGGATTTCTCCACGAAGGACATCTATCTCTCATCGACATCGCCCGCCGCAAAAGCGATGCGGTGGCGGTCAGCATTTTCGTAAATCCTATCCAATTCGGTCCCGGAGAGGATTATGCAGTATATCCGCGCGATGAGAAGGCGGATTTGGCAAAATGCCGTGCTGCTGGAGCGACTGCCGTATTCCTTCCCACGCCTGAAACCATGTATGCGCCGGATGCCAGCGTTACCGTAGATGAAAGCGTGCTTTCCGACCGGCTGTGCGGCCTTCGCCGTCCCGGGCATTTTCGGGGTGTGTGCACCGTAGTAGCCAAGCTGTTCAATTTGGCGCTTCCTGAAATTGCGGTATTCGGCCGCAAGGATTTTCAGCAGGCGGCAATCATAAAACGCATGGTTCGCGATTTGAATTTCCCTGTCAAAATCATCACAGCGCCAATTGTGCGCGAGGCCGACGGTTTGGCGAAAAGCTCACGAAACACCTACCTTAAGCCGGAAGAGCGAAAGCGCGCGGTCGGTCTTTATGAGGCGATTTGTTTTGCCAGAGAGAGCGTCGCAGGCGGTCCGGTTGCGGCATCTGCACTTCGTCGCAAAATCACAAGCCGGCTTGAGAAACAGGGCTTGCGCGTAGATTACGTGGAATTGCTTGATCCGGATGGGCTTGATCCGGTTAGGAAAGCGGAAATCGGAACCGTGTTGCTGTTGGCGGTTTTCAACGGAACTACGCGCCTCATTGATAATGCGTCGCTCTGAAATTTCAGAGTCTGGGTTCCTATAACCTTATCTAGTGATATTTCTCCCGTATTTGCCACAAAAATGTTCTCGGCGGCTCGCGAGGACGCTCGCCCTCCCGTTATTTTCATCCGCTCCGTAATCTCATGCCTCAATACCGGTTTCTTACGCGCTTGCACTATTCCTTATAAGAGGTATAATACCTTTATGAAAACTACCACATCTTCGATTTTCAAATTTCTTGTTTTTTGCACCCTTGCCCTTACTGCCGTTCCCATCTCCATCAATTGCGCCGCTTTTCACCTTTTCCCCGTCCATATTTCCATCATCGCCGCCTCTCTGCTGCTTCCTTTCCTTCCCGCCGATGACTCTCTTCCTCCGCCCTCTCTCAACGATTTTCTCCCGCCCGCACCAATTGCTTTATTTGCTCTTTGCTCGGTTTTCTCGTTTTCAATGGCTGTCAGCCACGGCGGTTCGCTCAACCTTGCCCTTCGCTCATTCATCCCGCTTTTCATCGCTTTGGTTCCTGGCTCAATCATCTTCAAAACCGCGATTCGCCGCAATCTGCTGCGCTACTGTTTCGCCGGGCTATTTACCGCATTGATTGTCACAATCGCCTTCGGCTGCGCCCAGTATCTCAAGCCGCAAAATATTCCCGACGCAAAAGTCGGTGCCTTTTTTCGCTCGGCTGCCGATATGGGAGGATTTCTCACCCTCGCTCTCGGTTTTGTCGCCGCCGGCATCATTACCCTTCGCCCGGTTTCGCTTAAAATCATAGTCTCACTTCTTTTGATGCTTGGTCTGCTGATAATTCTCGACGGCCCTTCCTATTGGGGAATCATGCTTGCATTTCTGGCTGCCTGTTCCACCGCCGTGGTCTCTGCCTTGCGCCCCGAGCGCAAATCGAACATTCTTGCCGTCGATACCACCTCACTGCGCAAACCGGGTCGAATGTCGGTATTTTGCTTCCTGATTATTCTAGGAGCGACAATGCTGTGGCAGTCGACCATTCTCCCCTTCCTCGTGCGCGAAAACGAGGCCGCGCACTTTTCCTCCATGGCCTTTTTCGATGCTGGCAACCACAAGATCAAACCGCATCTGGCGGCATGGCAAACTGCGGCATGCATGGGCTTGGCCAACTCGGCAACCGGAGCAGGGCTTGGACAATTCGAAGTCTTTCGCGATAGCTATTCAGAAACCGTTCCATTTTCGGAACAGCAGTCATTCTCTGGTGACCAAAACCAATACCTGCTTCTGCTGGCCGAAGGCGGTCTGCCGCTTTTGTTGCTGGGTATGGCAATGTTGTGTTCGCCGTTTCTGCGGCGGCGCGCTCCGAATGCATACGACAAGAATGCCGCGCTGGGACCAAATGCGGCAGAGTTCATTCAAATTGGCTCGGCCATTGGGGTTGGAGGTTTTGCTTTTGCCTCGATCAACCATCCGTTTATAACTTCTGGTGAACATACCGCATTGCTGGTATTCGTACTGGTACTGGCAATATGGGCTAGGCCGGCGGAATCACCATGGGAAGAACATTTAGGAAGTGGTGCTAGTTAAAGGGCTGCGTGTTAATCGCATCTTAGGCTGGGCACTTCTTACCTTTTACCTCTTACTTATTACCTTTCTTTAGGTTAGAGGTAATAGGTGTCAGGTAAGAGGTAATAGGCTCCGCGCCCCTGCGCATCTGCGAGAGGAATCCCACCCGACCTGTGCATATTGCTTTCGCTGCGGGGAGATTAGGAGATCGGGAGATTGGGAGACTGTCAATTGGTATTGGCAACACTTTCACATCCTGTCCACCGTAGCCTTGGCGAAGGTGGATGGCAACATTCAAATAAGATTACGGCACGGATGAACGGAATCTAATCTTCGCCGGGCTTCTCCCTCGTCCCTTCTCCCTCCTACCTTACGGTGCGGACGAATGAAGTTTGCAAGTAGGGGCAGTTCGGGAGTTTGGCAGTTTGGCACTTCTTACCTTTTACCTCTTACTTCTTACCTTTCTTTAGGTTATAGGTAATAGGTCCTCCTCCGCTCCGCTTCGCGCTTTTAACTCTTGGAACGATTTGTTATAATGGAAGGCGTATGGAGGTAATGATGAAAAATTTGATCGCCCTTTTAATAGCCTTTCTGTCCTTTTCAGCGGCGGCTCAGGAAATGAGCGTACAAATGAAACCGCAGTGGCGCCAGTTTGTTGTCGGCGAGCCGGTAAGCGTCAATCTCGAGCTTATAAACATCACCCGCTCCAGGCTTTTCCAAACTGCAACCAACAGCAACTGTTCTCTCTTTATCGAATTGAGCAAGGGCTCGAGCAATTCAAACTGGATAAAACCGTTTAACAACGAGCTGGTCTTTGGCGCTTTCAACGTCAATCCCGGCAAGCGCATCAAACGCACCGCGGAGCTTGACAAGTTCTATCCCCTGCTGGATGAGGGCAAGTATCTGGTTCGCGCGGTGCTGGTGTACGAAGGAATGCGCTATGAATCGCGCCTGTCCAGCTTTGATGTGGTCAGCGGAATAAAAGTGCAGGACGGCATCCAGATGTTTAGCAACCGCAAACATCTTAAACGCACTTTTAAGCTGGTGTATTGGACGCGCAACCAGACGGAACATCTCTTTCTTAGAATTCAGGACGATCCCGGGCGCAAGGTTTGGGACACGGTCGATTTGGGCATGGTGCTGCGCACCGAATCGCCCAAGCTCGACATTTCGCCGGAGGGGGAAGTCACCGTGCTACACCGCGCCACACAGGATGCGTTTCTGCGCGTTGTTATCTGGTCGCTTCCCGACAACCTGGAAATTGTCGAGCGCAATCAGCTGCTTGATCCGGCGATTTCCGCATCGCAGCGTGCGAAGTCGCTCTATACTGAGATGGTTGAGGATAAGAAAGACGAGCGCGAACGTCCCTGGTGGAAGTTCTGGTAAGCCGCAGGGGTGCTTGTATGTTGTCTTCGAAAATGATTTCGACCGTGCTGACGGTGTGCATGCTGATTGTCAGCAATTTGTTCATGCTTCTTGCCTGGTACGGGCATTTGCGCTTTTCGAAACCGGGATCGGAAAATGTGAAGCCGCTGATATTGATAATATTGGCAAGTTGGGGAATAGCGTTTTTCGAATACGCGATCATGATACCGGCCAACCGACTGGGATCGTCCATAGGGCTATCGGTAGCCCAATTGAAAATTATCCAGGAAGTCGTCACGGTTGGAGTGTTTATTCCTTTTCTGATTTTCGTGATAGGCGAAAAGTGGCGGTGGGATTATCTCTGGGCGATGCTGTGCATGGTTGCTGCGGTATATTTTGTCAACAGGGGTAATCTGTAATTTTTTTAATATTTGTTAAATTTTGTTGTTGACGGCAGTATTGACCTTTGGTAAGATTTGCGTGTCTCTTGAAAACGGGGAAGAAGTGTCTTCGCATTTTTGAGGGGCCTCTGGAATGGGTGATGCCACAGTGGTATCTCCTGATAACGGAGAAACATTGGCTGTTTTTTGAGGTGCCGTGAATCGGAAAATTCGGCCGGGGATGAATTCACCGGAGCTTTTTGAGGTCGAGAGACTTTCACCAAAGAGAGCGCCAATCCAAAGAGAAAATGAGGTATTATTATGAAGAAGGTTTTGTTTGGTTTTGCTTGCGCAGCAACCCTCTCCGCTTTCGCCCAGATCGAAAGCTCCAACATCGTCGGTTACGAGAGC
>JAZQGX010000154.1:0-2358 GCA_045540275.1 Kiritimatiellia bacterium
GCCATCGCCGCCGAAACCGGCTACTGCAGTCCGTCGCACCTCGCCAACACCTTCCGCGACGCGACCGGCGTCTCCCCGCGCGCCTGGCGGAACCGGCTGTAGGCCGGACCCAGCATGTCCCTTGAATTATCGGGATTCTCAGATTTCTCTGCGCAGATTCTGATTCAATACCACACGGAAAGACCATTGCAGAGCGCATGATACCGCTAAACTTTCTAATCGCAGCCAGACGATACTGCCGATTCTTCGAATTCGGTGTCACGCCTCCCACAGCAGTGCTTCCAAGAACGCCTTCGCACTTGCCTGTATGCCTGGAGCATTCGACTCGCGCGGACCTGCAACATCAATACCAATGCCGAAGACATTCCGAGAAACTGCCACAACCAGTTGAGAGCATCATCTTTAACTGTCACTTCCAAATCTTTTCTCCCAAGGTTGCTGATTGACGAGCTCGCCTGTCCAAACGTGCCAAGCATCACACTTCTGAGCAAATGGGCACTATGAGTGACATCGCCGTTACTTTCGGAACGCCCAATGCCCGCTCTTGCGCCCACCCACAGGGGTCAGTCCAAATTTATCCTTCAAGAACCGCAAATGATATTTCACACCATTGCGCGACAGATTTGTAGCTTCCGACATCATCGAAATTGTCATCGTCGGATTGTCCTTTATCATTTGTCGCAAGGTTTGAGTAACTGTGTCCGAACTCTCCTTTAGGCCAGTCTTTAGGCTAGTCTTTAGGCCAGTCTTTAGTCCAGTTCCCGCGCTATCTGTTGCGGCCCGATTGTCGCCTTGCACCTTGGCGTTCCATTCCTGTTTGGTCGGGCGAGTAAACACAGTATAGACAAAGCCTCGATCTTCGTAGATGCTGGGCGGAGCGAGATGCGCATTTTCGCAGGCGTGGACGATAAGGCCAATACCCCGTCCCCACATCTCGATTGCCTTGCGCAGATACAGCACTCGCGCGATAAGCGGATTCCGAGGATTCGACGCCATTCCCGGACCTACCCCTCGCGAGGCAGTTTCTAGACTGAAATTGCCGGGATTGGATATCTCCACCCGGTCTTCGAAAATGGCAAGCGACACCCCGCCATACTTGAACAACTAGCGGTCCGCCCAAACCCCGCGTGCGATTACGGTGCGGAACAATCACACCCCTAGAGATGATCACGCGCTACTTCACTTATTGCAATTTGTGAAGTACCACGCAAAAAACGCCGTTTCGCCGTGTAGGAAACCCAAAACCTCCGTGTAGGGAACTCAAACCCTCCGTGTAGGGAGAAGCGATTCGCCGTATAGGGAGAACGCTACCCCCGTGTAGGGAGAACGCCCACCGGGTAGGGCGCGATCACCGAGCGCGCCGCACGGGAGAGGCCGCGCTTGTCGCGGCCATTCGGTGAAACAGCGCTCTCGCCGCTTCATCTGGCAGGGCGGTCGTCCGACCGCCGCTAACTACGAACGCCGCCATCTGCTTTTGATTCAACCAGACGCGCCCTTCCCGCGACATGAGCGAAACCTGCGACTTCCCGTCGTCGGTCGTATAAAGTATGATCTTGTTTTCTTCCTAAGCCATCATTCACTCCTTGTCCATCGTGGACGCGATCCATTCACCTCGGTACGTCATTTACTTGTTGTGTAAACTTCTTTAGCGTCGCAGCCTCAATTGTTGCAGCCCTTTCGAATAGATCATGGCTATTCTGTGCAACATCTATCAATGTCTGCACATCCAAGCCAGTCTTGCGGGCAAATAAGAACAGTCTGCAATACAAAAGCAATGCGCTTAAAATTAAGATCGGAGATGCATATGCAATGATAGAACCCGCATACCATCCATTAATAAGTTTCGCTTCTTCAAAAAGTCGCTGGCAACCAAGCGCACTTTTATGAACTAACGGATTAGAAAACGCATAATAAAATTCAAACAGGTCTGCCTCCTCTGCCCATTGGGGGCATTCGCGGCGCAAGGCTTGTGTTAGATTCCAAAAACGCCATCGGGCATCCACCTCCTTTATCAACTTCCCTTCGTCCGGCCTCGTTTTCTCGCGTTGAACAGTCTGATAGAAGAAATCAAAAACAGGGCTTTTATAATTTCTCCCGAAGAAATTGTATTTCATATTATGCGCCGGTTGTTCAAAACTAGCCCATTCCTTCTGGGGTAGGATATTCACGAATTCTTCAAGTCGCCTATTTTCCTCCTCGACACTTGGTGCCGAAAGCAGATATGCGCATTTCGCTGAACCATCAATCACGGAGCGGAGAAGAATTGGTGCATCACACAATCGATTGTTTTCAAGCAAGAACAAAATATTTTCGGTAGAACAATCCAAAGAGTCAATCAACGTTCCCACTGTACCAACA
>JAZQGX010000155.1:0-1969 GCA_045540275.1 Kiritimatiellia bacterium
TTATTAAGGTATCCCTCCTGAAGTTCTATCGCCCATGAAGTTCGGCAAACAAATGCTTTCTGTTGCTTTCGCTGCTGTGAGATTTGAATGGTTAGAACGCAATCGCCTGTTGGCGACGCAATAAAAGTAAATATCAATCCGCATCGTACGCCGCAAGCGGCTATGCGGAATTGATATTTACTTACCATCGTGAAATCGGCTCTTGGTTGGGCGTTTGCAGATTCTGCATAGCCGCGAGGAACGAGCGGCGTACGATGCAGATCGCAAACGACCAAATAGCGTGGCCGCAAGGCCAATCGCGTTCCATTAACCCTATTGTGCTTCGTCACTTAACTCAGACACTAAAACGCGCGCTTTCGCGGGCTTCACGAAAAAGGTTTAGTCAGAGTTCGAGTAGGGTATTTTTAGTTCCGCGTTGCTGGTTTCGGGTTCACCATTCCCCACTCCAACCCATAACTCTTCCCCATGCTTCATTGGTATTGAATGATATGACTCTCGTCTACACCTTCATTCAACAGATGTTCCTTAAAGAGGACCGAAAGCAAATATGACTTTCCGGAACGCCTGATGCCAGTAATGATTTTGACTAATCCATTGTGCATCCTATGCTTCAGAGCCTCAAGATATCTTTTCCTTTGAACTTTCATACTTCAATCTTTCTCCATTTATTGAGTAAGTTTGAAGTAAATTATAGCATACACATCTCACAAAATGCAACAAACTAAAAACTTACTCAAATAATTGAGCAAGTTTACTCCATTCAGAGCCAGTGTCCTGATGGTGTAATCGTATGCCCCATCGGAGCGCTATGTCCATGAAATTGGGGAACGGGGAATGGGGAACGGTGATAGTGTTGCCAATTACCAACCACCTACGCCAAGGCTACGGCGGTCAGGATGTTGCCAGTTATCAATTTAGGTGAAGGATATCCAAGTTCGAGTTCAAGTCCGAGAAAGGATATTAAACCTAAATTCGGCAGTTGGATGCTGAGAATCGCAAGTCACACCGTGGGGCGGGCTCGCCTACTTTGTGTCCTACCTGAAGACGAGCGGGCTTTTTGATCGACTCGTTGAGGACGCACCATTCCACTATACAAGTCCAAACGCTCCGGAAGTCCGCGATGTCGTCGGCACAGCAGTACTTGCGATCATCTGCGGTTTCACGCGATATGTCCATATCAACCGGTTGCGCAACGACGTTGTGCTTCCAATGTTACTTGGTCTCAGAAAAATCGTCAGCGAGGACAGTGTACGCCGTGCGCTCAAAGCCGCAAATGAACAAGATCTGAAACCATGTAAAGCAATCGCTCGTCTAATCGCCATCGTCGCCAATTGGTGGAACATCTTCTGTCGATTGGCGGACGGAGACAGACACCTGGAGCCGACAACGTCCCGTCCGATGTATATGGGCATAGTCGGTCACCTCGTCGTCAGCGGGCGCAAGCGACTTTTGCGTCTAACTTCCACACATCTAAAGGCAACCGAGTTACAATTTTCTCTTATGCGCATCGGCGAGTTTATGAAACGAATTTCCGCAATTGCGGAGCAGTTGGATTTTAATCGCGTCTGGGAGCTGATAATTCTTGCAGCTTTTCGAAAATGGCTAGGTACAAACAGGACTAAAGGGCTGCTTGCAGAGCCACTAGCACTAATCGCTTGATGAAGATTAAGTAGGCAATGAAAAATCGCTCCCGAAGCAACGGAAGCGACTGTCATCCTATTGCATCAAACAGCGATTCTCAGCATCCAACTGCCGAATTTAGGTTAATTATACCATATTCTGGTAATGTGTGTGGAATCTGTCGTTTGCACAGTGAACGTATCAGCCTCCCGACTTTTCCACTTAGGTTTTCAAAAAAAAGCAATTTGAGCCCATATTCACGGGCTTTACGTGAACATGGGCTCATAATTTTTAGTACCTACATTATTAAAATGGATTGACCATTAATTTCAAGGATAGAATATCTCCC
>JAZQGX010000156.1:0-4247 GCA_045540275.1 Kiritimatiellia bacterium
TCTTTAGGTTAGAGGTAATAGGTAAGAGGTAATAGGTTTCGCGCACTCTGCGTGAGAAATCCCACCCGAACCGCATATATTGCTTTCGCTGCGGGGAGATTAGGAGATTAGGAGGTTGGGAGGTTTTTGACTGGAATTGGCAATTGGTATTGGCAACACTTTCACACCCTGTCCACCGTAGCCTTGGCGAAGGTGGATGGCAACATTCAAAATGAGATTACGGTGCGGATGATGAAGTTTGCAAGTAGGGGCAGTTAGCGAGTTTGGCAGTTTTAGGCGCAGTAAAACAAAAAAGCGCGTCCGTTATTGGACGCGCTTTTTTGTTACAGCCGGATTTAGATATCGGCGTTCTCACCGCCGTTAGCTTCTCCGCCAGAAGAATTCTCATTCTCTTTTGCCGAATCGCTTTGATTGCTGTATTTGCGGCGGCATTCGGTGCAGTAGAAGTAGGGTTTATTCCAAGTGGTTTCCTCTTCCTTGCCGCACGTGTCGCAAATGCGGATCTGACGGCGATGTTCGTTCCTGCAGTTTGAACAGAAGAAATCAGAACCGGCCCAGGTCGTCATCTCGGTGCGTCCGCATGTTTTGCAGGTGCGAGTACGCTCCTGCCGAACCAGACGGACCTGATCGGCATGGTCATCAAGGAAAATTGGAGGCAGATCCTGGATGCCGGAGGTGGTCAGCAACATGGGGCTGGTGAGCGGTTCGCCGCCCAGTGCGCTGTTCATGCCAACCAGCTGAACGCGTTTACCCATTTGACGAATCTTGCGCAGCAAAGGAATGTAGTCGGCATCGCCCCCAACCAGAACGGCGATATCATATGCGCCGGGAATCGATGCGTAGTAGGTCATCGAAGTGGCCAGCGCGACATTAACCCACTTGTCGTCTGGACGAGCATTGGGCATCCTGCGGAAATCGATTTCCAGAATTTCAGTGTCATATGCGCACTGCAATGCCAAGAAGTCGTAAAAGGCAAGCTGTTTGGAAGGATTGTATCCCTGTTTGTTTATAGGAATCGTTCCAAAGTAGTTGGTACGTACCATGTCGACTTCTGCATCAAGAGAGTCTGCTATTGCATGAGCAATAATATCAGGAATGCGCTTGTAGTCAATCTCAAACCCAGAGTCTTCTCCAAGTGCTTCAAAGAGTGCTTGTCTGCTATGATACAGCCAGCTTCCGTCTACAAAAATCATCGCTTTAACTGACATCTTATTCCTTTCTTTTTCTGATTCTAATATTTGTAGCTCAAGAATCATTTTCATTCTTGGAATTCCATTTTCCCAAAAAAATCTATATTTGTCCATGTTTTTTTGCGACTTTACTTTTTTAGCATTGATATGCTGTTTTACATTTCGTATAATGCGCATCTTTTGCACAACTAAACGCTAACAAGGAGAGATAAAATGCAGAAACTTATCACTGTCGCATTTGCCGCCGTAGCAACGGCGATTTCAGCTCAAACGACTACCGAAGTTTCCAGTCAGCAGGTGCAGAAAGCGCCCGCGGGCGAGGAAGTTTTGAAAGAGGAGGACAGCTCCTTTCCAATCGGTTTTGAACTTGATGCCGATTTCTTTTCAGCGTACGTATGGCGTGGTCAGATATGTTCCCATCTGCCTGTCTTTCAACCTTCACCGACCATTTATGCCGAGCTCGGCGACTACGGTCTGGTTTATGTCAACGCCTGGATGAACTACAATCTGAGTAAGCATTACAAGCCGACGCAGTTCGCAGGCCTTTCCGAAATCGATTATGAGATTGGCTACGAAAAGGAATTCGATTCGTTGAGATTCGGGGTCGGTAATGTTTGGTATACCTATCCGCATCAGAGCAAGCGCAAGGAAGGACCTTCCACCTGCGAATTGTTCGTCAAATCCTCGTATAATAACGATTTTATCGTTCCTTCGGTATCCTGGTATTGGGATTACTCCAAGGTCGGCGGCAACGATTCAGATGCGATGTATTTCGAATTCCGCCTTTCTCGCGAGTTCTCAATCACCGATGATTTGACATTTGAGTTGGGGGCGGCGACCGGACTTGCCAACGGTGCATACCTTGAATACTATTCAGACGGTGAACTCAACGACTCGCAATTCGTGACCTCGTGCATTGATGCCAAGGCCACCTACAAAATCAACGACAATCTTTCAATCGGCGCTTCGCTCGGATATCACTTCCAGCTTTCGCACACGGTTCGTCACAGCGAATACGACTGCCGCGATGATTACAACCAGATTCTTGTCGGTGGTCTCAACGCCAAATTGGAATTCTAATTTTTGTAGAATATCATGGTTCCGGCGGGCAGCTTTCTCGAGTCGACCCTTGGTCCCGGGATGAGCTGCCCGTGGATTTTGTAGAATGTATCTTCCGCATTCCATTTTGCGCCGCAGATTTCAACGGGGGAGAGGCGGTCGGTAACCGGTCCGCCAACGGCATAGCCAGTCAGAATTCTGGTGCCGTATTTCAGATTTTGCAGCGAGCGCTCGTTGAGTTGGCTGCCTCGGAAGAAGTGACCGTCCGGGCAGACGTATAGAGTTGAAAACGCCAAAGCTTCATCTCCTGCGATTTCTCTGGCGGTACCGTTGATACCGAGAGTCTGGTAGGAATCCGGAACTTCGTCGTCGTTTTGCGCAACATTGACAACCGTGCCCGGCGGAAGATCTTTGAAGTCGATGATTTGATGTCCCGCGCGCATCGTGCCGTCGGGAAGCCGATACATCGTCGACTTGTGGTTGTATGCCCCGCGGGCGATATCCCAGGCGGTGCGCCCCGGCGCGATGACATTCGATTCGCTCTTCTTGGCGATGATTTCAATTTCGTCGGTCTCCGCCGCAGCTTTCGGCGCAGGCTTGTCCATTTGGGGACGGCGGGGCGTTTCCTTGGTCGCAACGACGTGCGTCGGCGTGGCTGGTGCCGTTTTCTTTTTTCGGGTGGCGCTTTTGACGACACGCTTCTCCGGAACGTTTTTCGCCACCCCTTCGGTTCTTTGATGCTTGTTTTTTACGGTTCTTTTCACCGCCCTGATTTGCGGTGCTGGTTTTTCAACCGAGGGAGTGACTCTGCCGTACAATACTTTGGCGAGGTAGGCATCGCCCACGATAAGTCTCCGCGCTTTGACATCCGGATCGAATGCGGTTCTGGACATGAGGTGGAGTTTCTTCCGGATTGAGGGCAGGGCAAAGTTCATACCGCAGCGCTTGCGTCCGCGATGGTTGCGTTTGATCCATTTGTTGGGAGTCCCGTATGCTACCTGGGAATGGGTGACCACATCGGAATCCTTGATTTTGTAGATGAATTTGAGTTCGGCGATCAGGTCGGCCAGTGCACGGTACTGCGCTTCGGCCAATGCCCGGTTATGGTACCCGCAGACCTCGATGCCCACTGAGAATGCGTCGACGTTGGTGCGTCCGCGCCACATGCTGCGTCCGGCGTGGAATGCTTCGCGGCGGTGGTCGATGATACGGTATACCTTTCCGCGCTCGTCAATACAGTAGTGGCATTCGCCCATTGCGCTCAATTTCGGAAGTGCGCTGCCTGACGGGGCTTCGGTGGTGTGCAGTACAATCAGGGTGGTTGATTTGCGTACCGGACGTTCGCTGTTGCGCGGACTGCGATATCTGTTGCTGAACGAGGAATCCGACAGTGACGGCAACGCGAACGTCGCAAACAATAAAAACAAGGTAAGAATTCTGGGAAAAAGATTCATTTCGTCATTGTAGCATATTTAACGGATGATTCCAAAACAAATGAAAAATCTTTTTAGATTTTTTTGAGGTACGAGGGAGAAGGGAGAAGGGACCTCTTACTTCTTACCTTTTGCCTATAACTTCAGACAGGATTAACAAGATTTACAAGATTATTGTGCTAATAAAATCCTGTCAATCCTGTAAATCCTGTCAAAAACGTTATCTCCATGAACATTCACGCGCACTAATTCTTACCTTTTACCTCTTACTTTTTACCTTTCTTTAGGTAATAGGTAATAGGTAACAGGTAATAGGCTCCGCGATTTCTGCGAGAGATATCCCATTCCATATTGCTTTCGCTGCGGAGAGACTCGGAGAAAAACTGTCAAACTCGCAAACTGTCAAACTGACTCTACTTGCAAACTTTGTTCAAGTTGGGGGAGTTGTGACAGTTTTACAGTTTGGCCAGTTGGACAGTTTTACAGTTTTTAAAGTCGGCAAAGTGGTATAGTCCACTTTTTTACCCCCCCCCCCCTCAATCCCGTTGACTAATGCTAAAAAAAG
>JAZQGX010000157.1:0-43229 GCA_045540275.1 Kiritimatiellia bacterium
GGCGTCGCGGCGGGCGAGGTAGTCGTTGACGGTAACCAGCTGGACGTTTTTTCCGGAGAGGGCGTTGAGGTAGAGAGGCATGGTGGCGACGAGGGTCTTTCCCTCGCCGGTCTGCATCTCGGCGATTTTGCCCTGATGGAGCACGATACCGCCGATGAGCTGGACGTCGAAGGGGATCATGTCCCAGGTCTGTTCGTGTCCGCAAACAACCTTGGTCGATCCGCAGAGACGGCGGCAGCAGTTCTTGACGGTTGCAAAAGCTTCGCACAATACGCTGTCGAGGGCATCCTCCATGGATGCGCCTTTTTCGACCATTGCGGCGATCCGGGCTTTGAACTCTGGGGTTTTTGCTTTTAATTCTTCATCGGAAAGCGACTGGTATTCTTTTTCGATGGCATTGATGCGGTCGACGAACGGGCGGAGTTTTTTAATGTCCCGTTCCGCTTTGGTGCCAAAAAGCGCCTGAAGTAAATTCATTGTATAGTCCTTGGATAGAGCATTGTCTAAAGAAAAAGAGAATTATCGCAAAAAAAGCATAAAATTTCAATCATATATATGGAATTGGAAGTACTGGGAAGAATGCGTCGACCGATCGTGGAATGGGCGCTTCAAGCGATGCTGGCAATCTTGCGGCCGGTTTGGTATAATTTCGGCATATGGAACAAAAATTAGAACAAATTCGCAATTTCTGCATTATTGCGCATATCGATCACGGCAAGACCACGCTTTCAGACCGCATCCTCGAGTTGACCCATGCGATGGAACTGAGGAACATCCGCGAGCAGACGTTAGACGCCATGGATTTGGAGCGCGAGCGAGGAATTACCATCAAGTCCCATCCTGTGACCATGATGTATACGGCGCGCGACGGAAAAGAATATAAGCTGAACCTGATCGACACTCCCGGGCACGTCGATTTCTCGTACGAGGTTTCACGCAGCATGAAGGCTTGCGAGGGAGCGGTGCTGGTGGTGGACGCCGCCCAGGGCGTGGAGGCGCAGACGGTGGCAAACACCTATCTGGCCGTCGACAGCGATCTGGAAATCGTGCCGGTGCTGAACAAAGTGGATCTGCCTTCGGCGCGGACGGAGGAGGTCACGCAGCAGATCGAAGATGTGCTGGGCATTCCCGTCAACCGCAACCTGCATATAAGCGCAAAAACCGGAGTCGGATGCTCCGAGGTCCTTGAGGCGGTGGTCACCGACATCCCCCCTCCGGTGACCGCCGGATTCGACGCGCCGTTGCGCTGTCTGGTTTTCGATTCCATGTTCGATGCGTTCCGCGGCGTGATTGTCTACGTCCGGGTGGTCGACGGGGTCGTAAAGGTCGGTGACGCCATCAGGTTCATGAGCAACGACTATGTCACCCAGGTCAAAGAGGTGGGGGTATTCTCCCCGGGACAGCGGTCGGTTCCGGAATTGCGGGCGGGCGAGGTCGGCTATATCGTCGGCACCATCCGCAATCCCGAAGACATCAAAATCGGCGATACGATAACCACCGTCAGGGAGGGGGCATCCGAAACGCTACCTGGTTTCAAAGAGATCCGTCCGATGGTGTTCTGCGGCATTTATCCCTCGAGCACCGATGAGTATGAAAAGGTGCGCGCCGGCTTGGAGAAGCTCCATCTCAACGACGCGGCCTTCACCTTCAAGGCAGAAAGCTCGATCGCGCTGGGATTCGGTTTCAGATGCGGATTTCTGGGGATCCTGCACATGGAAATCGTGCAGGAGCGTTTGCGCCGCGAATTCTCGCTCGAGCTGATCAGCACGACCCCCGCCGTCATTTACAACGTCACGCTCAACAACGGCGAAGTGCTCGAGGTCGACAATCCGGCGCAGCTTCCCGATGTGACGAACATCCAGTGCATCGAAGAGCCGCTGATTACAGCGACGATCATCACTCCCAGCGAGTGCATCGGTGAAATCATGCGCATCGTAATGGAAAAGCGCGGCATTGTCAGCGGCACCGAGAGTCTGGACCGGACGCGCGTCATTTTGACCTGCAAGATGCCGCTGAACGAGATTCTGCTCGACTTCAACGACAAGATCAAGAGCGTCAGCCACGGTTACGCCTCTTTCGATTACGAGCCGGCGGGATACCAGCCGAGCGATATCGTGAAGATGGACATTTTGCTCAACGGTGAACTGGTGGACGCCTTCTCCTGCATGGTGCACCGGGACAAGGCGCGTGCGCGGGGGATGGAAATCTGCAAGGCGCTGGCCAATACGATTCCGCCCCACCAGTTCAAGATTCCGGTGCAGGCCGCCATCGGCAGAACGATCATCGCCCGCGAGGACATCCGCCCCTACCGCAAAGACGTTCTGGCCAAGCTCTACGGCGGCGACGTGACGCGCAAGATGAAAGTGCTCGAGAAGCAGAAGAAGGGCAAGGCTCGCATGAAGGAATTCGGACACGTACACGTCCCGCAGGGTGCGTTCATTGCGGTGCTGAAAGGGTCGGTGGACGATGAGTAAAGATTGGTTCGCGGCGATAAAAGGGAACAAAAGCGGGCCCTACTCGCGAGAAGAGCTGCTGGAACAACTGCGCCAGGGGACGCTTTCCCCTGCCGATTACGTCTGGCAGCCCGAGTTCGGCGGCCAGTGGAAAAAAGTGCAGGATGTCGAGTCGCTCTGCCCGGTGGAGGAAAAGGAACCGTCTGTGCCGGATGAGTCGGCGGCGTGTGAAGAGACACCATGTGAAGAGACATCCGCCGATGCCGCCGCAGAGCCGGAGGCGTGCGTTGCGGACGGCAATCGGCCGCCGCTGGGGGTGGTCGCTTCTGCGCTGTTCGCCCTGCGGCGCACCTTGTCGGTGTTTTTCACCGGCGCTACCTGGCATCGGTGGCTGGGGATAGGCTTCTGTGTCTGGATCTGCGCATTCTCCGAATACCGCATGGTGGTGGCGGAATCTGTCGACATGGTCAAAACTGTCGTTCAGGTCGAGAATCTCGCCGCATTGACGATGAATGACTCCATGGTTCCCGTCAATAAGTTGGCGGAGATGTTGGCCAAATCCTTCGTCGACGGCATGGTTTTAGCCGTCGAACAGATGTCGAACGCGCAAAATCTGCCGAAGCTGGCTTTCGTATTGCTGTTGAGTCTGTGGGCGTGCTGGCTGAGAAGCCGCGGCGATTTCATGCTCGTTCTGAGATGGATCGATCCCGACGCCACGTTGCGCGACGGATGGAGTCTGAATCCGTTTCCGTCAAGAACGGTCTTTCACTGGCGTCTGGCCTCGACGGTGGTGGTGCTGATGCTCGTCGCCGGATGCATGGGTATCATCTATCCGGAGATAATCAGACCATATGTTCAAAACGGTCATGTGATGCCGGCGATGAGTACAATATCGTGGTATGCGCAGATATCGTTCCGCGCAATGCCGGTGGTGCTTTTCGCGTCGGTCATCCTGTGTTTTCTGACAGATAATTTCATCGTGCCGATTTTGTTTTTCGATTCGGATGCCACCATCGGGCAGGCGTGGAAGACGCTGGGGAAGGTTATATTGCGTAGCCCTCTGCGCTTTATCGCGTTTATTGCGGTATGGTGTCTGCTTCAAATGCTGTTTGCTTCGATTTTTACCGGACTCGTGCAGATGTTGAACGGAGCTGTCGCGTATTTGTTTGCCTTGCCGTTTATCGGTTCGCTCATCGTCACTCCCGTCATGTATTGCATGCGGGGTTTCGCAATCAAGTGGCTCGGTGAACAAATGAACCACCCTGGGATGAAAATATAGTCTATGAACTTTGCCTTACCAGAGATTTCAGCGTCGTTCGTGCGAGCCGTCTGTCCCAGACGGCCGTTGGATGCGAACAAATCCACCTTCGGAAAACTTTTGATCCGGGGCGGCAGTACGCGTTATCCCCACGCGCCGGTACTCGCGGCCAAAGGAGCGATTCGCTCCGGGACGGGATTGGTGGCGCTTGAAGTGCCGGAGGCGAGCAGAGTTTGCGCGGCGCATCATGCGCCGGAGGCGGTCTTCCACTTGCGCGGCGATGACGAATCCGGTTACAGCGCTGCGGTTTTCGGGCCGGGGGCCGGACTTGACGAACTGGAAATTCCGGCATTTCCGAAACTGTTGCTCGACGCCGACGGTCTCAATCGCCTGGCGCGCACCGGGCAGACCCGGATCGCCGGGGTCGAAGAGCTGATAATCACTCCGCATCCCGGTGAGGCGGCGAGACTGCTGCAATGCCGGATCGCCGATATCCAGTTCGACCGCATGGGGGCGGTAAAGGCGTTGGCGGAAAAGTACAACTGCGTCGCCGTCCTGAAAGGGGCTGGAACCCTGATATGCCGCGGGGAACATGTCTGGAAAAACCCTACCGGTAATCCGGGAATGGCGACCGCGGGTTCTGGAGATGTGCTTGCCGGTGTTATCGGCGGGCTGTGGGCGCAGGGCGTATCGGCTTTCGATGCGGCCCGAGCGGGGGTGTGGATTCACGGCCGTGCGGGCGACGTGGCGGCTTCAGTGCTGGGACAGGCGGCGCTTGCCGCCTTGGACATAGCGGAGAAGATATGCGTATTCTCGTAATTGAAGACGACGAAAAGATCGCGGAGGTTTTGCGCCGCGGATTTGAATCTGAAAAGCATTCGGTGTCCGTTGCGGCGTGCGGTGCGCAAGGCGCATCTATGTGGGCCGAAGGCGGCTTTGATGCGGTGGTTCTGGACCGGATGCTGCCGGATGCCGACGGGATGAATGTGCTTCGCGAGGCGCGTACGGTCCGCGGAGACGAGACACCGGTGGTGGTGCTCAGCGCCAAAGGTGAGGTCGACGACCGGATCGAGGGGCTTGATTGCGGCGCGGACGATTATCTGGCAAAACCATTTTCGTTCTCGGAGCTGCTTTCACGCATTCAGGCGGTGGTAAGGCGGGTGCAGAAGCCGATGAAAGAAGAGGTGCGACTGGTTTCCCGCGATGTAGAGCTGCATCTGGTCAAACGGACCTGCAGGCGCGGGCGCAAGAATATCGAGTTGCAGCCGCGCGAATTTGCGTTGTTGGAGCTGATGATGCGAAATCCGGGCCGTCCGCTTACCAAGTCGCTGATTCTGGAGCGGATCTGGAATATGACGTTTGATCCTCAGACCAATGTGGTGGACGTGCTGGTCTGCAAACTGCGGGCAAAGCTGGATTCGGGGTTTGAGGCAAAGCTTATAAAAACCATACGCGGTGTGGGATATGTTTTCGGAGAATGATAATTTCATCCGTTCGCTGACGGCGCGGCTTTTGGCGTGGACGATACTGCCGTACCTGCTGGCGGTCTCGGGATTGCAGGCCGCGGTTTGGAAAGGCTGGTTGCCGCAGTCGGCGGCGCTGCCGGCGAGCGTGGCGCTGGCGGTCGCCGCCATCGCCGCCGTGGTGATGATCATGCGCAGACCGATCAGCAGGTCAAACCGCAAATACGAAAACCTCATTCGCGCCATGCGTGAAACCATGGACAACGTGGCTCACGACTTTCGCACTCCGTTGACGCGCATCCGCGGGGTTTGCGAGCTGGCGATTGCGAGGCGCGATCTGCCGGCGGGGCTGGCGGATACTCTGGCGGATGTTATCGACGATTGCGACCATGCGAAAATGCAGTTGCAGAATCTCATGGACACCCGGGAGATGGAGAGCGGATTTGTGAAGATAAATCCCGCCGCCTTCCGCATCGATTCGATGTTGGCGGACATCGTCGACATGTACAGCATCGTCGCCGAAGAAATGGGGATACAGATTGATACCAGTTTCCCCGACGGTGAGGTGGTGTATGTCGGCGACTGCGCACGCTTGACGCGGGCTTTTGCCAATCTGATTGACAATGCGGTCAAGTATACTCCTAAAAACGGAAGAGTTACGGTCGGGCTCAGACAGACCGACGATGCGCTTGAAGCGACGGTCAGGGATACGGGAATGGGAATTCCCGAGGATGAATATCAGTTGATTTGGCAGCGGCTCTACCGCAGCACGCTGGCTCGCAAGTTCAAAAAGAGCGGGCTGGGACTGGGGCTTAACATTGTTCAAGTGGTAATCGGAGCGCATGGCGGAACGATAAAAATCGACAGTAAGGTTGGAGAGGGGAGCGAATTTACGATTGTGCTGCCCCACTGCAAAACCGGGAAGAAAGGACATTGAAATGACGAAATTCAACTTGATGGCGGCGGCATTGTTTGCGGTGTCTGCGGCGTTTTCGGCGGAGATCGTGTCGATAAAGCGACAGCCGGGCGACCGTTTGGATATCAGTATGGCCAATGAGGTGACGCACTCGGCGCTGGCCGCGCAAAGCTGGCTGATGCGCAGACAGAATGCAAACGGCTCGTGGGGCGATGGCACGAACTGTCTGTACGACACGATGGTCACGCTTTATGCGCTGAAGGCATTCCGGCAGCCGGAGGCGGAGAAGGCAATCGGTCGCGGAGAGGGGTATCTGGCGACGCTCAAGCTTGATTATGGTTTTCCCGCATTTCCGTTCGGCGTGAATCTGAAAGTCGATTTGGAGCAGACGGCCAAGGCGTGGCCGCTGCTGGGGAGCACTTGCGCGAAAGATTGGTGGGCGTTGGCCTGTTCTTTGAATCGTGCGCGGATTGGAAAAGCGGGGGCAATCGCCGGAAAAAGCATCGATTGGCGGAAAGACATCGCTAAACATCTGATAACCTCACAAAAGATGACCGATAAGGGTGACGGCTATTGGGCGAGCGGCAAGCCGGATGTTTCCGATATTGCGGAGACCGCATTTATGCTGATGGTTTTTTTTGAGTTGTAACTGGTGGCGGGTTTGTTATAATGATGCGAAGGTTTTTTTATTGGAGGAATGCTTATGAAAAAGCTCTTGTTTTCATTATTGACGTGCTTCCATATCCTGTCTGCGAATGCCAAAACCGTCGCGCTTTGGCCGTTGAATATCGACGGCCAAAAAAAGCTTGATGCCAGATGCGCGATCGATTCGCGGAATGATTTCACTGTCGCCGGCCAAGGCATTTCGTGTCAGCAGGTTGCCGACTGGACGCTTCCTCCAAATCACAAGGAACAGGCTTTTTTGCGAATGCCATACAATTTCGGTGCCATCGGTTCGGCAACGCTGGCGTGGCACACGCCCGGGCTGCTGCAGGTCTCCGATGTCTCGCCCGATCTCTTTAATGCCGTCAACGGCATCAACAGCTTTACCGCCGAAGGTTGGCTTCGTCTGGATGAGATGCCGCCCGAAGGAGAGTATTTCAGCTTGATGCAGAGTGTTTGCGGAGGCAACGCGCTCCTTTGGACGATCCGCAATTCACGCACCGATGCGCAAGGGAATAAAATCTACACATTCGAGTTTTACTCCAGTGTCAACAATACCGACAATATCCTTTTCAGCATCGGCGAAGACGCCAGCGAATACTTGGGCAGGTTCAGACATTATGCCTTTGTATACGACGCCGCGAATTCGCAGGCGAAACTTTATGTTGACGGACAGCTTCTGGGCGGCGTTTCAATCGATGTTGCCGACACCGTGACGAATGCAAATTCCAAACTGACATTGGCCGGTAAAGATGTGCATGTCTACAAGGCGGTTGCCGATTACTGGCGAATCTCCGATGTCGTTTTGTCTCCGTCGGAATTTCTGAACGCTCCCGGTGCCGGCGGACAAAGCTACGATTTCCGCAAGACCGTTGCCTATTGGCCGTTGCGCGCCAATGATGACGGAACTGTCGATGTCCGCGATTACGCGGGGGATGCGGATCTTAGTTCTTTGATTCGGCGCGACAACTATCCCTTTGATGAATTGCAGCTGGTCCGCGGGGTAAGCGCATTCAAAGGACAGCCGCCGAATACTGCTATAACCATCCCCACCAGCGGTACCGAAGGCGCGCATGTGGCCAAGGGCAACCAGGATTGCTTCGGCGCCTTTTCCTATTGCAGTATGGGTCGTATATACGATCTGGCCAGGTATGACCGGGCGAGCGGCTTTAATGCGTCATTCACCTTGGAGGTGTTCTACTGTCCCGTGCAGAAAGAACGCTTGCTCCCGACAAGCAACGACGAATCGGTGGCGTATTTTCTGACCAGTATGGATCCAGGCACGACAACCAACGGATGGGCACTGCAGATTGTGCGCGGCGAAAAGGGCTTGTCCGGAGGTACGAGCCATTGGCGCCTGGTGTTTAGTGATCCCGATTCCGCAAAAGAAGACGGAACCGTAGATTATATCGCCTATGGTGATTTTACCGGTGGGACATTTGTCGAAGGAGACGGTGTGTGGCGTCATATCGCGCTTGCCTACACCGCCGGAGGCGGAAGCAAGGGATTCGGAATGTGGGAGCTTTTCGTTGACGGCGTCTCTTGCGGGACGATTGAGAATCAGAGAGCCGCCTGCAACCAGAAGCGCAGTTCTGACGTCTATATAATGTCCAATAAAGCCCAAACCGGGCAGACGTATGGATATATCGATTGCTTTGCCTATTCAACCGCTGCAATCACCCCGGAGCAGTTCCTTTGCGAAAAAGCCAACCCCAAAGCCAATCCTTCTTTGAAGGCTTTGCTCCCGCTTGACGCTTCGGTCGTGCAGTCCGCGTTGCCGTACGGAAAGTGCGTATTGGGAAACACCGTGTTTTACATGAATAAGGAACAGACCCGTTCCCTCTATCCCGTGCTGAATGAGGATGACGGTCCGGCGGTAAGCAACGCGGACGCACTTGCGGGAGAAGAAGAAAGGACGGGAAGCGTCACTTTCAGATCTGGAAACAATGGAAAGTATTCGCGGCTTGGCACGCGAGATGAAAATGTCATCTCTCTCTTCCGGAACGGAAATACCGATTTGACGATCGAAGGATATTTTAAACGAAACGCTAAAATCGGCAGCTATTGGGATATAATGTTCTACTGTTATCAAGCCGACAACAAAAATCTGCTTTTTTCCACCACCTACCGTGCAAATAACCGGATCCAACTCTGGGACAGTGCCGTCTCAAAAAACAGCGACTTCTATTTCAATGCGGCCACGGCGCCGGTCTCTTCAATGATGGATGACTGGGTGCACATGGCGTGGGTTCGTGAGAACCGCAATTGGACTCTGTATCAAGACGGGGAGAAAATTTCCACGATCGCCGGTTCCTCGGCGGTTACGGTCGCGCCGGGAACATTTATCATCGGCGGCCGCCATGATGCGCGCAGCTGGCAGGGAAGCATTTCTGAGGTGCGTCTGACGCAGGGTGCCTTAACACCCGCTGAATTCCTTTGCGCGTCTAACCCGAATCGCAGAAATCCGGCGCCTCCAAGGCCTTCGAAGAAGACGCAGGCTTTCTGGTATCTCGACGATAACGAAGGTAATGCGGTGCTGAAGGAATCGGTGTTTTGCGGTGAATATGATTTCGCCGGTGTCGCGGTCTCGACCGCATCGGACGGAGTACCTCCCTCGTCCCGCCGCGCGGATGACAGCGGCGCCTTCAGCGATAAATCAAGCTCGAACAATGGGGCGGTTACCGTCAATGCGACGGAGCTCACGGCTTTGGGATTGGGTGAGTGGCTGGACGCGACCGATGCCTTTACCGTTGAGGGATGGTTGCGTCGCGCCGATGCCGAATGGACGGCGGTTGAGAAGCTGTTCGGAACATGGGACGGTAGCAAGGGATGGTATCTGGGTGCCGAAAAGAATGACGCGGGAAAGATCGAGTTCACCGTCCGCATGGAGAGTGCCACCACCTGCTATGTCAATACCCGTTTCGATAAAACTCTGGAAGGTCTTGATGCCTGGCAGCATCTGGCGCTTGCATACGATGCGGCGGAAGGCAAGGGTACTTGGCATCTGTATGTTGACGGCAAGAGTCTTGGAACGGTTGAGAATATGTGCATGCCGGAGGTTGGAAGTTGCGGAGCGGGAACGTTCAAACTCGGAAGCGAAGCCTTTGCCGGCGATTTTGATTTGTGGCGCGTTTCCGTCGGTGTTCGCGCGAACGCTCCGGGCGAAACGGAAGGTTTCTTGACATTGTTCCGTTTCGAGCGCGGGACCATGATATTGATTCTTTAAAAGCGGGCGTGCAAATTAAACGGAAGCCGGACTTTCAGAATAGTTCTTGAAGCCCGGTCCGTTTAATGATATACTTCGTTTTGTTTCATTGAGCGGGCGTAATTCAATGGCAGAATAGGAGCTTCCCAAGCTTCTCACGTGGGTTCGATTCCCATCGCCCGCTCCATTTTTTTTGCTTTGACGCATAATTCAATATAGGGGCATCCACATGAAGTTGTCACGCAGAAGCATGTTTGCAATGACGGGTGCCGCCGTCGGCGGAATGTACGGACTTTCGCGGTCGGGATGGCTGGATTTTTTCTCCGAAGATGAAAGAGATCGCAATCCGGCGCAGGTCAAGCGGCTTGAGTACCCGGCAGAAAAAGGACGGATGCTCTCTTTGCTCGGTTTCGGTTGTATGCGTTTCCCGATCATCGGACAAAACAAGCTCGACATCGACGAGGAGCTTACCGGAAAAATGTTTGATTACGCCATCAGGCACGGGGTAAATTACTTCGACACCGCATGGATGTACATGAGCGGCAAATCCGCGGCCGTCGTCGGCAGGGCGCTTGAAAAATATCCGAGAGAAAGCCTTTTCATCGTCAATAAGATGCCGGCGATGGGATCATGGGCGAAAAATCTCGATGAGGCAAAAAAAATATTCGAAAAGCAGCTCGCCGATTGCCGCACCGCCTACTTCGACAATTATCTGTGTCACAATATCTCTTCTTGGCACCAGTTCAAGTCCAGATATATCGACGGCGGAATATTGCGGTTTCTGCTTGACCAGCGCGAGAAGGGAACGATCCGTCACCTTGGCTTCTCGTTCCACGGCGATTCCGATCTGTTAAAGAGGATGCTTGACTACCAGGAAGCGAAATGGGAATGCTGCATGCTGATGATCAATGCGCTGGACTGGAACGAGCGCGACGAGGACACCGAGACCCAAAGCGGGAAATTTTCAATGCGTCTTGCCGCACCGGCCGGAACCCATTACCGTTTGGCGGCATCCGCCAATCTTCCCGTCTTTGCGATGGAGCCGCTTCGCGGCGGAACGATGGTGACTTTAAATCGGCTTGCCGTTCGGAAACTCCAGGCCGTGCGTCCGAAAAACTCGGTGGCGAGCTGGGGGTTGCGCTTTGTAGCTTCATTGCCCAAGGTCCAGAGTGTGCTCTCCGGCATGAGCCGGATGAGCGATGTGGTCGACAATGTGAAAACCATGTCTGAATTCGAACCGATGTCTCCCGCGGAATACAAGGTTTTAAAAAGCGCGCTCGACGATTTCAAAAAACAGAAAATCTATCCGTGCACATCATGCGATTATTGCATGCCGTGCAAATACGGAGTCAATATCCCCAAGGTGTTCAAAATTTACAATGATGCATCCGGCGATGGCGCACTCGGTGCGGCCGGAGACGGGAAAGGTGCGACCGATGCGGAAAAGCGGGCGTTCATCGTGCGCTACAACAACTCACTTGCCCCGCGTACCGGCGCGGAGCATTGCATATCATGCGCCAAATGCGAATCGGTCTGTCCCCAGCATATCGCAATTTCAAAAGAGATGCCGGTCATCGCTTCACTGGTTAAAAATCTGAAAAAAGAATTGAGCCCCAAACGCCGCAAGGCGAAAAAGGAGAATAATAATGCTTAAGCTTTTGCGCAGATCGCTTGCAGCGATAGTTTTTATCGCCTTTTTGTGCGCGTTCCAAGATGTAGGCGGAATGGCGCTCGTCCGGTTGAGCGGCTGGCAGATTATTCCTGCACTATTGGCATTGAACGGAGTCGCTCTGCTGGTTCTGTTCGGGGTAACCGTTCTTTGTGGACGCGTGTACTGTTCGGTGTTTTGCCCGCTTGGAGTGTTGCAGGACGTGATTATGGGTGTCGCTTCGCTGTGTGGCCGTCGACGGGTCGCGGTTTACGCGCCGCCGATGAACAAGACAAGGTGGGCGGTTTTTGCAGTCTGCCTGATTTGTGTGCTGGCGGGTTTGACTGCACTGCCGGCATTGATTTTCCCATACAGCGCCTTCGGTCGCATCGCCAGTCAGCTTTTCGTTCCGGTCGCAACATTTGCAGGCAATCTTACCGCAACCTTGCTCGATGCTCTCGACCTGCCGATTTTGATGAAACAGGAGATATTCGTAAAGGGAGCGATGGCGCTATGCGTGGCGGCGGCAAGTCTGATTCTGTTATGCGTTGCAACGGTGCTGAAGGGACGTTGGTTTTGCAATGCGCTGTGCCCCGCCGGTACATTGCTCTCGGCGGTTTCGCTTCGCCCGGTGTTCCGTCTGAAAATCGACGATTCAAAATGCGTCAAATGCGGACTTTGCGAAAAACAGTGCAAGACCGGCTGTATTGACGCGACATCTGGAAAGCTCGACAATGCGCGGTGCGTCCGTTGCATGAATTGCATTTCGATATGTGCGAAAGGGGCGGTCAAATGGCGGGTGTAGGCAGGAGAGGATTTTTGGCGGGAGCGGGATGTGCCGCTTTCTGCGCCGCCGCCGAACCGGACGGACGGCAGGGGCACGGCAAAAAGAAGCGCAGGCCGCCCCGCGTGCCGGTGTTGCCGCCCGGTGCCGGTCGGCGCGAACGATTTCTCACTAGCTGCATCGGGTGCGGGCTGTGTATTTCAAAGTGTCCTCACCATGCGCTGGTGCCGGCGGGACTCGAGTACGGGCTGCGCGGAATGCAGTTCCCGAAATTGGATTTTTCAAAAGGCTTTTGCGATTGGGATTGCCATACCTGCACCAAGCTCTGCCCGGCGGGTGCACTTAGGTTCATGTCCGGCGGAATCAAGCGCCGGACGAAAATCGGCGAGGCGAAATGGAAACGTCATCATTGCGTGGTGGTTACCGACAAGGTGTCGTGCGGACTTTGTGCAAGGGTTTGCCCGGCCAAAGCCATAACCATGGGCAGCGATCCGAGCGGACGGGAAGTGCCGGTGATCGATGCGAAAAAGTGCATCGGATGCGGAACGTGCGAATACTTTTGCGCGGCGCGGCCGAAGGCGATTTTTGTCCAGGGGAAGCCTGTTCACGAGTTTCTTTTTGGTGGCAACACATTCGTCGCCGCATTGCGCAATCGGAAGCTTTGGACCAGCTCCAAACGCGGAATCCAGCCCTTGATGAACGCATTTGAAGCGAAGGTTGACATGAAGGGGGCGGTTTGCCACGATCGCATCGTCGGCCGTGCCGCTGCTTTCCTGTTTGTCAAGGCCGGAGTGGCCGAAGTTCATTCCCCAAAGGTCAGCAAAGGCGCGTTGACGCTTCTTCAACGGCATGGGATCAAAGTTTTCGCCGACGAATTGATAGACGCGATTCGCAACCGCGAGGGAACCGGTTTGTGCCCGATGGAAAAGGCGACCGCCCAAATCCGTGACGACGATATCGACGTGGCGTATCAGGCGTTGATTGCGGCAATTGAAAAATTGAAAAATTAACGCGGTCGCTTTTGCGATTGTCGCCGCATCTCGAGAAAAAGGGGAAAAGAGTGGCAATGATGAAATAAATGTTTTCGGTGCAGCGCTTGGAGCGTCGGAAATCAATTTCGATCTGTGGTGGACTAAAGACGGCGAAATCGTCAGCATTCACGATCCGACGCTCGAAAGGGTTTCCACCGAAAATATGACATTGTTTTTATGGGAGGTGTGGTCTTATGGGATTGGCAAAGGTTGAAAACTGGGAGGAAAATCTCAACGCTATTTTGCGCAAGGTGGATATCGCGCTTGAACGGGAATTCCCCGATGTGGCGACGCGCCACCCGGTCAGACCCCCATCGGGCACAACCGCCAGTCCTCAGTATGACGGTTTGTTCAGGGTGACGGCGTCGTTCACCGCCGGTTTCGGTTCACAGCTCGGGCGTGGATATTCGATCCAGGTTGATTGCATGAGTCTCAATCCTCCGGATTCCGGGAAAATGCGCGAAATCGAAAGCCGCGCGGTTCAATTGATCACCGATTTGCTGCCTGAAGCTTTCCCCGGTCGGCAGCTTGAGGTCAAGCAGGACGGAACGCAGTGGAAAATCGTCGGCGATCTTTCGCTTTAATAAGTCTGATCTTCGGTTTAAATTGAAAACGCATCTAGGTCATCCGGTTGCCGCATTCTGAAAATGGCCCACTGATGCTTTGGCGGTTAGAATAGTTTCACGTTTTCAATATGGTCGATTTCAGGCGGCAGACCGCTTCTGCAATCACCATAAACCTGAACTACGTCAAATCGGTAATTGCCTTGCCATCCGGCGCGCTTCAGCCATGCGTAGCACGCGTGGCGCAGTGCATTTTTTTTGCGTTTGTCTATCTTCCACAATCTGGTCGAGTAGGGACTTTTCCGAATGTGCGTTTTCACCTCTACAAAGACGACCGAAGTTCCTTTTTCCGTTTTGCAGATGATATCGATTTCGTATCTTCCGTCTCTCAGCCAGGGGCGGACGTTTTTGCCGATGACCTTCATCCCGTTCTGGATCAGGAATTTTCGGGCGTGGGATTCTCCCCACGCCCCTTGGCGAATAGAAAGCAAAAAAGCCGTCAACTTCATCATGCGCCAACCCGCTCCTGTCTGAAATCGGCAAATGTCGGTATTCCGAATGCCAGACATCCGAGCGATTGTTCGATGGCAAGCGAGAAAGCCAGCGCTTCGCTCGTGGTGAAGAAGATCGATGCAAGATGGGAATTCCCGTCGATCGCTTTACGGACGACATCCAGCGAAAAACCGGATACCGGTTCAAGCCGATGTTCAAGTCGTATAACCGTGGAACCGACTCCGCTGACATGATAAAGTCCTTTGCCGTCGGCAATCGATTCAATCTCACCGCGGAATACCTGCAACATTTGGGCAAGATCGGGAATCTCAAGTTTCACGCACAGTTTGTTTTTCCAGTCGAAGGTGGGCATTATCCTTTCTTCGCTTGTGCGGCTGCCGATCGTCTTTTGCCGGGCGAAGGTGGCAAAAATACATCCAGCGTCACGATCTCTGGCCGGAACCATTTCAAATGCGACGGCGCACCCCGAGCCCTTGGCGTTGGGGTGGTAGAAACTCAACGCCGGGCGGGCGAGACGGGTTTGCACATTGGTTTTGATGTCGTTTTCATTCATGGCGTTTACCTCTTTTGTTTGGTTTAAATTCTGCAGTTTCGATCCAAAGAACGGTATTGGACCGCCTCCTGCAGATGTTCAATTTTAACCGAATCGCTTTCGGCCAAATCCGCTATCGTTCGTGCAACGCGCAGGATACGGTCATGCGCACGTGCAGAGAAACCCAACGCATCGAGCATTGTGCGTAGAAAATCCCTAGCCTTGCCGTCTAAGGCGCAAGCCTCGTTCAGCCGCCCCGTGGGGATGTCGGCATTGCATCTGAAATTGCGTATCGAAGAGAATCGGGCAAGCTGTTTTGCGCGTGCCCGTATTACGCGTTCTCTGATAACCGCGGAAGATTCCCCTTTCTTCGTTTCGGTCAATTCTTTGACCTTTACTGCCGAAACTTCTATTTGCAAGTCTATGCGGTCAAGTAGCGGGCCTGAAATCCGAGAGCGGTATTTTGCAATTTTGCCGGGAGCGCAGCGGCACTCCCGGTTGGGATCGCCACAATAACCGCAAGGGCAGGGGTTCATTGCGGCAACCAGCATGAAGCGGCTTGGAAAATCGGTAGACGCATTCGCCCTTGATATCGTCACGTGTCCGTCTTCCAGCGGTTGACGCAGCGCCTCCAGCACATTTCTGCGAAACTCTGGAAGTTCATCCAAAAACAAAACCCCTCGATGGGCGAGACTCACCTCGCCGGGGAGCGGGTTTTTCCCTCCGCCCAGCAGTCCGGCGTCGGATACGGTGTGGTGAGGAGCGCGAAAAGGGCGGGATAACGATGAGTTGGGTCTAGATTTACAACCTCCTACCACCGAGTGTATACGCATGATGTCAAGCGCCTCAATATCGGTCAAAGGGGGTAATATTGACGGTATGCGCCGTGCCAGCATCGTTTTGCCCGAGCCGGGCGGTCCCAGCATTAAGATGTTGTGTCCTCCTGCCGCTGCCACTTCAAGAGCCCGTCTTGCCATTAACTGCCCCTTGACATCTTCAAAATCCGCTTCGGAGTCGAACGTGGATTCGAGCATCGTTTGCAGATTGGTATAGGCCGGTTCAATTTCGGTTTCGCCTGCAAGAAAGTCCGCCGCCTCCCTCAAGTTGCAGACGGGATAAACGGAAATACCGCCTACCACCGAAGCCTCTTCGACATTTTCCATCGGCACCAGTATTCCACGTTTCCCAATTCGCTTCATTTCGGCAGTAATCGGTAAGATGCCGCGCACGGGGCGAATCTCTCCCGAAAGTGATAATTCCCCGGCAAAGGCAAAATTGCCCAGCTCTCTGGTCTTGAGACTACCGGTGGCAACCAGCAGCCCGATGGCAATCGGCAGATCGAAACTGGGCCCCTCTTTTTTTACATCGGCGGGGGCGAGATTTACGGTGATGTTGCTGTCAAGTTCGGCAAATCCCGAGTTGGTTATCGCGCTGGCAACGCGATCTTTAGCTTCGCGCACCGCCTGGTCGGGGAGCCCGACGATTGCAAACTGGGGCGGACCCTTGGCGGAGCAGACTTCAATTTCAACACCGATGGCGTCAACGCCGCATATCGCACCTGAATAACATTTTGCCAACATAACTCCTCCTGTTTGGAAACAACGAGTACAATTTACCAGAATTTCGGAGGCGAGTTGTCAAAACGATGTAAAAATTTTGTAAAAAAAATGTAAAAAAGTTGATATATCAAATATGTTGTCGGAATACAAAAAAAGTCATCGGGCACAAGCCCGATGACCTTGGTTCAGTGCCGATTCTTACAACTCGGCAATCTGCGAAACTGCGGATCGAATCACTTCTACCGAGTTGCCGGAGGAGAGTTCGATGATGAAAGTTTTCTCTTTGGCTTCAAGAATGGTGCCGCAGAGACCGCCGGCGAAAATCACCTTTTGTCCAGCACGCAATTCTTTGATCATGCGCAGGCGTTCCTTTTCTTTGCGTTGCTGCGGTCTAATCAGCACGAGGTAGAAAATGCCGAAAAGCAGAATCATGGGAAAGAATGGTCCAAGGCTTCCGAAAATACCGCCTTGGGCTGCATTGCCGGCGGCGGGTGCGGCGGCGGCAGTCTGCTGAGCCATCAAAATAATGTTATGCATTTGATTTTCCTTTCTTGGTTGTTTAGATGATTGCGTTTCCGCGGAGTTTGGCGCGCTGTTCGGCGCGCCACTGGTTGAAGCAGTCGTTGGCGATTGCTTCGCGCATTTCACGCATGAAATTGAGATAGAGGTGAAGATTGTGCAGAGTCAGCAACCGGATGCCGAGAATCTCTTTCTCGTGAATCAGGTGCCGCACGTAAGCGCGGGAGAAGTTCCGGCAACAGTAGCAGGAGCATCCTTCTTCGACCGGGCGGAAGTCGTCCTTCCAGCGTCCGGCTTTTACCGGATATTGACCGTTGCGCGTGTATGCGGTTCCGTGACGCGCCACACGCGTGGGGCAGACGCAGTCAAACATGTCTGCACCCAGCGCAACGCATTCGGAAATCTGCACCAGGTCCCCCAGTCCCATCACATAGCGCGGCTTCTCCAACGGCAGAAATTTCACGCTGTTGTCAACCGCCGGATACATTTCGCTTTCTGGTTCGCCCACGCTGACCCCGCCGATGGCATAGCCTTCGCAAGGCATGGCGGCAAGCTCTCTGGCGCAGGATTGGCGCAAATCGGCGTAGGATCCGCCTTGCACGATTCCGAATCTTATCTGCCCGTCCGCACGGGGCTGTTCCAGCGAAAGCGCCTCCCATGCAAGAGTCTGCGCCACCGACCGCTCGGCATATGCGCGATCGCAAGGATAGGGCATGCACTCGTCGAAGAGCATGGCGATATCGCTGCCGAGCATCCGTTGCGTAGCCATTGATTCGCGGGGCCCCAGAAAGACAACCGAACCGTCGTGATGCGAACGGAAGGTGACGCCGTCAGGCGTGATTTTCCGCAGGTCCCCAAGGCTGAAAACCTGAAATCCGCCCGAGTCGGTGAGAATTGGCCGGTCCCACGACATGAAGCGGTGCAGTCCACCTGCTTCAGCGATGATTTCGGGTCCAGGGCGAAGATGCAGATGATAGGTGTTGCCCAGAATCACATGAGCATCGATGTCGAGCAGGTCGCGCGGTTCGACCGCTTTGACCGTGGCCTGGGTTCCCACCGGCATGAAGACGGGGGTATCGATTGCGCCGTGCTTGGTCCAAAGCCTCCCGAGACGCGCACCGCTGTGCGCATCTTCGTGCAGTACTTCAAAGGTTCCCGGAGTTTTTTTGTTGACGGTCACGATGTGGCTTTCTCGGCATCTTTTTGACGGATCGCCTTGTGACGGATTTTGCCGCTGATGGTTTTGGGAAGTTCGTCGACAAACTCAATGATGCGTGGGTATTTGTACGGTGCGGTCACCGTTTTGACATGGTCCTGCAGCTCTTTGATCAGTTTGTCCGAGGGTTCGAATCCGCGAGTGAGCAGGATGGTAGCTTTGACCACTTGTCCGCGCACGGGATCGGGGGCTGCGGTAATCGCGCATTCGGTGACGGCGGGGTGCTGCATCAGCGCGCTTTCAACTTCAAAAGGTCCGATGCGATAGCCTGATGATTTGATCACGTCATCGGCGCGACCGACAAACCAGAGAAAGCCGTCTTCGTCCTTCCAGGCGACATCGCCGGTGTGGTAGAGCCCGTCGTGCCATTGCTGGGCGGTAAGTTCGGGGTCTTTGTAGTAGCCGTTGAACAGTCCGCATGGTTTGCCGTCAGTAAGCGAGATGCATACCTGTCCTTCCTCTCCGCTTTCGCACAGTTCGCCGTCATCGTTGATGATGCATACCTTGTAGCTTGGCGCGGGGATTCCCATGGATCCCGGTTTGGGGTCGACCCAGTAGAAGTTGGCTGTGATTGCGGTTGATTCGGTCTGCCCGAATCCTTCGTAGATGCGCAGACCCATCGCGCGGTGGAATTGCTCGAACACTTCAGGGTGGAGCGCTTCGCCGGCGGTGGTGCAATGGTGTACGCACGACCAGTCGTATTTTGAAAGGTCTTCCTTGATGAAGAAGCGGTAGACCGTGGGGGGGGCACAGAAGGTGGTCACCTTGTATTTTTGCACGGTGCTCAGCAGATTGGCGGCGTTGAAGCGATCCATGTCGTAGACCATGATCGCGCTGCCGCAGATCCATTGTCCGTAAATTTTTCCCCAGGACGCTTTCGCCCAGCCGGTTTCCGCGACCGTCAGGTGCAATCCGCCATGCTCGACATGCTGCCAGTATTTGGCGGTGACGATATGTCCGAGCGGATAGAGGAAGTCGTGGGCGACCATTTTGGGCATGCCTGAGGTGCCGGAGGTGAAGTAGACCATCATGGTGTCGGCGGCACCGGTGTTTCTTGCGCACCGGTCTTCGTCGAGGGTGTCGGCGGCGTTGTTCATCATCTCGTCGAAATCGAGCCAACCGTCGATTTTTGATCCGCCGGCAAATGCTTTGACGGAAATGGAGACCTCCTTTTCCGCCTCTGCCACCGATTCGATCAGTTCGCTGTCGTTGACGCACAGGAGCATTTTGATTTCGCCACGCTGTACGCGGTAGACGATGTCGTGTGGTTTGAGCATGTTGGTGGCGGGGATGGCCACGGCTCCGATTTTAGCCAGCGCAACCAGGGCGAACCAGTATTCGTAGCGGCGCTTGAGTACCAGCATCACCTTGTCGCCGCGGCGGATGCCAAGATCCCAGAAAGCGTTGGCCGCCCGATTGCTCATTTTGGAGATGTCTTCCATCGTAAAGAGGTGTTCTTCATCGGCGTCGTTGCACCATTGCAGTGCGCGGCGTGCGGGGTCGAAACCGGCGATACGGTCGACGACATCAAATCCGAAGTTGAAAACCTCTGGAGTGTTCAATTTGAAATTGCGCAGAAAGTCATCAAGGGAATCAAAGTCTTCGCGCTCCAGCCATGGGATTTCTTTAAACATATCTTCCTTTGATCAAGCTGTGATTATTGCAAGAAATTTAACTTTTTGATCACCCTCGGCCACCATGCCGTGGGGTTTTGACGCATCGAAATAGACGCAGTCTCCCTCGTTGAGGACGACGGTTTGACCGTCAACGGTCAGGCTCATGCTCCCGGAGAGCATATAGTTGAATTCCTGGCCGGGGTGACGGTTGAGTTTAAGCGTTTTTTGGGAGGGATCGACGGTTACGATGAACGGCTCCATTTTTTTGCCGGCGAAAAGTACGCTGAGCCCTTCGTACTGGTAGACGCCGCCGCGTTCGACGAGAGCGCCGCATCCTTTGCGGGTTACGCGCATTACCTTGGCGTGCGGGTCGCATCCGGTGAGAATGGATGACGGATCTATTCCGAAAAGGTTTGCCAGAATTGTGATTGTGCTTATGGGGACATCGAGCGAACCTTCTTCGTAGCTCGAGTAGATGTCGATATCAATGCCTGTTTTCAAAGAAACATCTTCTTTGGTCAAGTCGAAAGCGTCGCGCAAACCTTTCAGCCGTTCGGCGATGGCCTGTCTCTGGTTTTTCATAAAATCTACCCTTTCAAAAAACGCCAATATGATACCAAAGGAAAAAGACACTTCACAAGTATAAATTCCTATGATATTATAGAGAGAAAAGCGAACATAAGCCAGCATAGCTCAGTTGGTAGAGCACTTGATTTGTAATCAAGTTGTCGTCGGTTCGACCCCGTCTGCTGGCTCCATTCTAAAAAACGCGCAAATGCCTATAAATATTGGGTTTTGTTAACATTTCATCCATATCTGCCAAGCGATAAAAAATTGACAAAAATCCCAAAATGTAGCAAAGTGTAGCACTTTAAGGGGTCAAATCGGATTACGGGTATGCGCCCACTTCAAGAAGGATCGCCCCACAAGCGACGAGCTGTTGGAGTGGATTGAAAGAGGACTTCAGACTTCGGACCTCGGACTTCTGGGCGGCGCATGAAACAGCGCTCGCGGCGACAAAACTGAAGTCAGAAGTCTTCGATATCCGGCGGCGAACTCAAACTCGACATCCCGAAAACTGACCCGGAGAAAACGCGCTTCAAAGGCCAAACGCTTAAAACAAGAATAGCGGACGCCGTGCTGTCCGTGTTCGGTGCCGGCGGCGCAATGCCTAAAGAAGAAAATATCGTATATCCAAAGAGTATTGAGGAGATTCGGTCAGTTCTCACCCGGCTCAATTCCGGCAGATATCCCGAATCTCCTCAAATCCCTAATAGTGTATCACAAACTGGCGACGTGCACAATGGGGAGTCCGCCGCCGAGGATGCGGGAAACTCGATATTCCGAAATCAGATCCAGAGGGAACGCATTTCAAGGGGCAGACCGTAAAAACGAAAATTGCGGATGCCGTACTGTCCGTACGTCGCGCCGATGGCGTGGAGCGTACCAGCACTGATGAAGCATCCGCTGCTGAATCGGTTCGACGGGGCGAAGCCGCGGATCTCCTTATACGGGGAGGTCTCTCGTCATTTCGAGATTTTTCCGAAACGCCGCATATTATATCAAATTACCTTCCTGAAAACAACGGGCCTTCTGCGGAAAAGGCATATGCTTATGAAGTAAGAGAAATCGAGGTGCTGCCTGGAACGTTAGTCAAGCCGAAAACCGGTCTCGACCCCAGAGGCAGCACCTCAATTTCGGGAAGTTTTCTACTACAAGGTGTCCGTAATCACAATGGAAATCTAATACTAGAACATTTCAAAGTCGTTGACGAGAACGGCAAACCTACGAAGCTCACCGAACGCCAGTGGGTGCAGGTGCGCACTCCGTCATTCAAGAAGTGGTTCGGAGATTGGGAAAACATCGAGTTGCAAAACTGGCTTGAAAACAGCTCCGTAGCAACGGCAACCGGCAAAGAATATGCTGATCTCCCAAAAGCAGAGCTGGAAGATGCCATAGTCTTATATTTTGCAAACAAGGGCGTCAGGTCGGTTGAGAATGAGAATGTTGGCAAGGTCAATATAACACGCAGTGGCATACACGACAGCATTGCCAAAGGTGTTGGCAGAATGAAAATTGCAGCATTCAACTATTTGCCGGAGATAATCTCAAATGGCCGTGTTGTAGCACAAGAGACAAACTGGAAGGAGCGAGGGTACAATACCGTCACACTTGCCGCGCCGATTGAAATTGGAAATAAGAAGCACGTTGCGCTTGTCAACATTAGGCAATATCCCAATCATGACAACAATTTCTACCTTCATGAGGTTGGATTGCTTGATGAAATAAAAAGAGAAGCCGAGAGGCTTTACGATACGGGTCTTTCCCAGAATGGGGATAAGGAGGCCCGACCTCTCGGTTCAATGCGTAAGATAGCACAATCTCTTTTTGCCGTCAACCCCTCGACCGTCTCCAAAGTCGTGGACGAGAACGGCGAGCCGTTGGTGGTGTATCGCGGTTCGGAGTACGATCCGCTGGCACAGGAGCCGGGCGACGGCGTCATCAAACCCGAGGCGTTCACACGTGCGTGTCTCCGAATTAACTTTGACGGCGCAGCGGTGGATGAGCTACACAGCCCAAACACTTGCAAAACTTCTTTTAGACAGGATTTACAGGATTATCAGGATTATGAAAGCTCCGAAAACACTTGCACACCGCGAAAATCCTGTAAATCTTGTTAATCCTGTCTAAAAAGATGCATCTTGGAGAGAGGGTTCTGCAATCGGTTCAGAAGATAAGAGGACTTCAGACTTTGGACCTCTGACTTCTGGGCGGCGCACGAAACAGCGCGCGCGGCGACAAAACTGAAGTCCGAAGTCCTAAGTCAGAAGTCCTCGATATCCGGCGTTGAACTTTGCCGAGTCATTTCGGAATCCCTTGGTTCTCCGCTCGATCGCTCGCGCATTGCCGTGGGGATTCGCATTGACAGCACCAACTAAAAAAAATAGAATTCCTCTGCTTGTCTAAATCCAAGTTTTCTATTCATTGCATGAGGATTAACGATGAGATTGAACTTAATGCCATGTCACTTCCTCTTTGCGGCCGTCTCCGCGATTTCGGGTTTTGCCGAGGAGTTGGTCTTCACCGGGGGAACCGACCGTAACCCGATGACATACGCCTGCGGCGAGCCGATTACATTTACCATTGCGCTTGCCGATGCAGAAAAGGATTTTTCACCGGTTGTGGGACGCCGTCTGGTTTGGACGCGTCGCGGTGACGATGGACTAGTGGAAACCGGGGAGGGGACCAGCGACCGGCCGCTAACCGTCACCACGTCGATCCAAAAGCCCGGTTTCGTGCGCGTTACCGTCAACGTACTGGATGCCGACGGAAAGAAAATCCGCGACCCTAAAAAGAACCGGGATGTCGCTTGGGATGGCGGTGCGGGAGCGGATGTAAATAAAATTTCAACCCGGCCAATGCCAAAAGACTTCCATGCGTTTTGGAACCGAAAAGTTGCCGAGCTGAGGAAAATGCCGATTGCAGCGGAAATAACCGAACTCGCATCGCGTAGCGAAAAGGTCCGATTTGCAAAATTTAAAATCCCGATCCCCGGCGAGTCGATGCCGGCACAGGGATTGCTGGCGATACCCAGAGCGGCCAAAGCGAAGTCGTTGCCAATCGATGTCACCTTCACCGGATACGGATTCGGCCCAACCGAACTCGATGAGCGCAAGGCCGCTGAAGGCAAAGGAAGAATCCTGATCAGCGTGACGAGGCAGGGCGAAGATCCGCAAGGAGACCAAGCCTACTACAATGACATTGAAAAACGGGTCTGCAAAGACTTCTGCTTCAGAAACAACCGGGGAAAACCCGAGGATACCGACTTTTTCAAAATGATCGTCCGCGGCGCCGCGGTTCTGCGCTGGGCGAAAACCTTTCCCGAATGGAACGGCTGGCATTTAAGAATGCACGGCGGTTCAATGGGCGGATACCAGGCGCTGGCGATGGCTGCGGTCGACTCCAATGTCTCCGAGTGCGACATTACCATCCCGTGGTGCGCGGACTTCGCCGGCAAAACCCATCCGGGCCGGATGTCGGGGTGGCATCCGGATTGGACCCCCGCACTCGACTACCTGTCGCTGGTGCATCTGGCCGCCAGAGTTAAATGCATGGTGAAAATGGAAATCGGACTGGGCGATTATATCTGTCCTCCATCCGGCGAGGTAATGCTTTACAATGCGCTCAAAAACGTCAAACGGATGGTCGTGAAACAGAACATGGTGCACGGCACCGCCCTTGAGCCGAATCCGTTGCAGTATACATTTACCTCCGACGCCGTCATGCCCAATGCCGAGCATCTGACCAAACCGGACTGGGTGTTCGGAAAAATCTCCGAAGCTGAAAAATACATGGCGTTTGAGCCGCGCCTGAAAAAGGCGTTTGAATTTCTGCGCCGTCCCGATCTGGAGGCTCTTGCGCCGGGCCGGTATGAGATCGACGGCGACAACATCTTTGCGCTGATTCAGCAAGTGCCGCTGCGGAATTTCAGCGCCTCCGTCAAACCCGAAGTCCACCGCACCTACATCGACATCCAGGCACCGCTGACCGGACATGAGCTGTACGGCTACGGATGCTTGAGCGAGGACAATTACAATCTTCCGTTCGACTGCGGGAAGGATATCGCGTTTTTCGACCGACAGCAGATGGTTTTACGAGAATTGATTCCCGGCGAATTTGCGATTTTCTTCCCGCCATACGGCGCACACGCGCCAAGCTGCCGCTTCGGCGGGGAGGAGCGCACCATCAAGAAGGTGGTGGTCAAGGTTAGAAAAACCGGCGAGCAGCTGTACAACGGAATCGTCCTGCCCGGAGTGTGGCCGCCAAAGATCCGGCTCAACAACACCGGTGCGATGGATGTGCCGTATCTCGAGAGCGATAATATCCCCAAGGTGATTCCGATAGATTTGGGGCGCCAGCTTTTCGTCGATGATTTTCTGATTGAAAAGATGGATGGGACGAAACGGATATACGGCAAGCCCGTAAAGTTCGAAGGAAACCCAGTGCTGCGTCCCGAAACGGAAATCGAGATCAACCGCCCCGGGAATTCGGTCGCTCTGCCGAAGGGCGGCGGAATGTGGTGGGACGAGAAACGCAAGGTTTTCAGATTGTGGTACGAAACCGGATGGTGCCACCGCATCGCTTATGCGGAGTCGGCGGACGGCATAAACTGGAAACGGCCGGTGCTTGACATCGTGCCTGGCACCAATCGGTTGCTTCCCGATTTGAAGGTGGACTCGTGGAGCGTGGTTTACGACCCCGACACGATGAACGAAGATGAGCGCTGGAAGCTGATGAACAGCCGCGGCGGACACATGCGGCGGATGGATATTTTCACTTCGCCCGACGGTATACACTGGAAGCGGGCGGGGCAGGCCGGTCGCGCCGGCGATCGGACTACGATGTTCTACAACCCGTTCCGGAAGGTTTGGGTGTATTCGCTGCGCGACTCCGGTCCATGGCCGGGGGGATTCCACGGCCGCAATCGCGGGTACTTCGAGACGGCGGATTTTGCCAGCGGCTCGGACTGGAGTTGGCGCGACGACGGAAGAAAGAACAATACGACACAATGGATGCAGGCCGATGCCACCGATGCGGTCGATCCTGTGCTGAAGCGCCGTCCGCAGCTTTACAACTTCGATGCGGTCGCCTATGAATCGTTGATGGTCGGCGTGCGCGAGATCCACCATGGCCCGGAGAACTCCGACTGCTCGAAGCGGGGACTTCCTAAAATCACGGATATGGTTTTCGCCTATTCGCGCGACGGCTTCCATTTCAGCTGTCCCGACCGCACGGCCGCCATCGCCTCGGAACGCTGGGAGGCCTACGGGAAAAAATGGGATGTCGGATATGTCCAGCCGCTTGGAAACATCTGCGTAATTATGGGAGATGAACTTTGGTTTTACTATGGGGCTTTCGGCGGAAACCATACCAGGCTTGAACCTGACCGCAACAACAACTGCAAATTCAACGGAATGTACGATCAGGGGTGCATGGGGCTGGCGAAAATGCGGCGTGACGGGTTCGCGGCTCTGGCCGGAGGTACGGTGCTGACGCGCAGGTTGCAATTTTCGGGCAGGCACATGTTTGTCAACGTCGACACCGGAACAGGTGGCAGCCTTATTATCGAAGCGGTCGATGAAAACGGGCGTATTGCCGCCGTTTCCAAGCCGGTGAAAGGCAATTCGGTCAAACGTGCGGTGAAATGGACGGGCGGATGGGATTTGTCGGCATTGGCGCACAAGCCGATGCGTTTCCGATTCAAAATGGGAAACGGGACCCGGCTTTATGCGTTCTGGGTCTCTCCGTCCGAGAGAGGTGAATCAAACGGATATTTGGCCGGTGGAGGTCCGGGATACGGCGGCATCAGGGATATGTAGCGTTTTTTAGATGCTTGTTGCCAAGGCAATCCTTTGGTATACTTTCTGAAGGAATCGCATTAATCGCGTTTAGGCATCGCGACGCCGGAGAATTTTGGGGAGAATCGCCGTGCGTCCTAATTTTGTGTCTTGCAGATGCGAACAAAGGAGTGACAATGTTGACGCGTAAGTCATTTATTGGCGGAGCAATCGCTGCATTGCCCGTGTTCGGCACATTTGCCACCGATAAATCCGGGAAGTCTCCGCCGGCACATTCAAATGAGAAGCTAAGTGCCGGTAAATGGCAGCCGTTCTCCGACAAAAAAGTCCGCGTCGGCATTGCCGGCGAAGGCGTTTGCAACTTCGGCTCCGCATTCGGCTGGCAGAATCATCCCAATGCCGATGTCGTCGCCTGCTCCGATTTAAATCTGGACAACTGCAAAAAACTTCAACAACGGGTCAAAGCGCCGAAAACCTATCGAAGTTGCGAAGAGATGATAAAAAACGCCGCAGCCGACAAGCTGGATTGCGTCTATATCGCAACCGACGCCCCCAGCCATGTCCGGTTGGCGATTATGGCTCTTGAACATGGGCTGCATGTCACTACCGCCGTTCCCGCCGTCTTCGGCGCCGACCAGCTCGAGCTGGTCCCGAAATTGATCGATGCTGTAAAGCGAAGCGGAAAGATATACTACATGAACGAGACCTCTGCTTTCCGTGCGCAGTGCTACGAAATGCGCAAGCTCTACGAGGCGGGAATGCTCGGCGCGATTTCATACACCGAGGGAGAGTATTTCCATTCCCGTGAAACCGCCGATGTCTCGGGCAAAGCCAATCATAACAGCTACAACGGTTGGCGCGAGGGATTGCCCCCGCAATACTATCCGACGCACTCCAACGCCTACTACACCTGCGTCACCCACAAACGTTTTTCCAAGGTTACGTGCACCGGTATAACTTCGCTGCTTCACCAGTATTGCAAGGGGAACCGCTATAACAACCCGTTTGGTGCGGAGTATGCAATGTTTCAGTGCGAGGACGGCTCGGCGGCGCGGATGCTCGTGCATTTCGACGGCCCGAGCGTGTTTGCCGAATATGGCCGGATTTGGGGCCAGAAGGGGTGCTACATTCCGGAAAAAGGCGGTTACCGCGGGTGGTTCAAAGACGAAGTTGCAAAGTTTGACCTTAAGCGCCCGCCTTTGCCCGACGGTATGAAAAACAATGCGCACGGCGGTTCGCACGGATATCTGACCGATGATTTCATCCGCTCCATCCTGTTGAAAGATCATCGTCCATGCGTCGATGTCTATGCTGCGCTAAACATGACGGTTGCAGGTATTTACGCCCATTTGTCGGCGATGAAAGACGGCGAGCGTCTTGTCATTCCGGAAATTTGATTTTAAATTGGAGAGTCATGAAGATGAATAAGAAGAAAAAGTCAAAGAAATTTGCGCATGCAATGGCATGGTTGCTGGTCTCTGCAGGATTGCTCGCCACGGGGTGGTATGCGCACAGCGTATTCGGCATGGGCAAGAAAATTACCGGTCGCGCCGTCAGCGCAGACCCCTATGTCGCTGTCGAAAAGATTCAGTTGGTGAAATTCAACCCTCCCGAAGAATTTGTCGGTCACGTCGAACCGATTCAAGAGGTCGATATTCTTCCGCAAATCGATGGCTACATAAAGAAGGTGTGCTTTGAGGAAGGCGCTGAAGTCAAGGTCGGCGATTTGCTTTTCACCATCGACGACGAGCGTTATGTCGCCGATAATGCGGTAGCCAAAGCCGAACTCGAGCAGGCCAAGAGCAGAGTCGTCCAGATGGAGGCGGCGCTCGATCGTGCGGAACGCTATCTCAAGCGTCTGAAATCCGCCGACGAACGCGGCATCACCCAAACCGAAATGGATCAGGCGGAAACTCAGCTCCTGACCGACAAAGCGGCGCTGGGTTCGGCCAGAGCGGCGGTTTCGCAAGCGCAGGCGAAGCTGGATCGCTCCGCCTACGATTTGCGCCACACCAAAATCTATTCACCCATTACCGGGCGCATCGGCAAGGCGCTTCGCCACGCCGGTGATTACGTTTCGCCTTCCAAGGACTCTCTGGCCAGGGTGGTGCAGCTCGATCCGATGCGCGTAACATTCCCCATTACCGACCGCGCCTGGCTCGACTGGGCTAAAAATGCCGAACTGCTCAACTCGACGGTTGGTGACACCAGACGTTTGAGATTGCGCCTTGCCGACGAAAGTATTTATCCGCTGACCGGTTCCTGGCTCTTTTCCGACAATGAGATGAACGCCGCCACGGCAACACTGATCGTGCGTGCCCAGTTCGCCAATCCCAAACGCTCGCTCCTGCCCAATGCCTATGTCACGGTGTTGGCCGATGAGGCGAACCCGCAGCCGGTGATGGTGGTGCCGGCGCTTTCAATTACCAGAGCCGGCAGCGAGTCCGGTGTGTGGGTGCTGGGCGACGACAACCGCGTCAAGTTTACGCCGGTTAAAACCGGAATCCGTTTTGCCGGCAAGGTCCGCATCATCTCCGGGGTCAATCCCGGTCAGACTATAGTTGTGCAGGGCGTTCATAAACTCGGCGCGGATATGCGCGTAAGAGTCGTGCCGGCATCGGAATTCCATTGAGAGGGGGCGAATCGTGAAATTTAGTGTCCGCGCCGCCATAGACGCGTTGAAACCTTTTTCCAGGTTTTTTATTGAACGGCCTCGCTTTGCGATGGTTATTTCCGTAGCGCTGTCGATCTCGGGGCTGGTGGCGCTGATTAATCTTCCGGTTTCCCAGTATCCCGAGGTTTCGCCGCCGCGCATCAGCGTGTCCTGCTCGTATCCCGGCGCCAATGCTCGCGAGGTGATGAATACGGTTGCCGCCCCGCTCGAAGACGAAATGAACGGCGTGGAGAACATGCTATATATGTCCTCTTCCTGCGCGGACGACGGAAGCTATTCGCTCGGCATTTCGTTTGAAATCGGCACTGATCGCGATGCCGCGCTGATGAAGGTGCAAAACCGCGTGCAGCAGGCGCTCTCGAAATTGCCGGTCGAAGTCAAGAACACCGGTTTGCGCGTCCGTTGCGCAAGTGAGGATTTGCTCGGCACACTGACCATTCGCTCACGTACGGGAAAGATGAGCCGTATCGAGGTTTCCGACTATATGTACGGAGTGGTGCAGCCGGCGTTGCTGCGCGTTTACGGCGTTGGTGATGCTTCGGTGCACGGGCCGAAAATGGCAATTCGCGTATGGCTTGATCCCAAACGCTGCGCGGCGCAGGGGATAAACTCCGAGGAGATCATCAACGCCATCAAGACCCAGAATGTGCAGGCGTCTCTCGGCATGGTTGGAGCCTCTCCCGCCCCCGGCAATCACGATCAGACTTTCACCTTGATTGCACAGGGACGGCTGCGCACTCCGGCGGAGTTCGATCAAATCATAGTTCGCCGTGACGAGGCCGGAGGCATCGTCCGGTTGAAGGATGTGGCGCGGGTCGAGTTCGGCGAGCAGGGGTACACCCATTTCAATTTGCTGAACAATAAGACATCAATATCGGTTGAAATCAGCCAAATGCCCGGATGCAACGCGTTGCGCACCATGGCCTCAGTCCGCAAGTGCATGAAGCAGTTGGAAAAGCGTTTCCCCGCCGATTTGGAATGGACCATACCTTACGATACCACCGATTATGTGCGCGAGTGCCTGCGCGAAATTGTAATCACGCTCTTCTCCGCGATTGTGCTGGTGGCGCTGGTGTGCTGGCTGTTCCTTCAGGATTGGCGATCGACGCTCGTGCCGGTGCTGACCATTCCCGTTTCGCTGCTCGCCACTTTTATGATGCTGGCGTTGCTGGGATATTCGGTGAATATCATGACTCTGTTCGGTTTGATTCTGGCGATTGGAACGGTGGTGGACGATGCGATCGTGGTGGTTGAGCGCGTACAATTCCTTTTGCAGCGCGGTCTCAATCCCAAAGAGGCCGCCATCCAGGCGATGGAGGATGTCTCCGGAGCGGTTATCGCCACCACCTTGGTGCTGTTGGGGATTTTTGTACCGGTGGGATTTCTCGAGGGGCTTACCGGTAGGATTTATCAACAGTTTTCGGTAACTCTCGCCACCGCCGTAGTCTTTTCAACCGTATGCGCGCTGACGCTCTCTCCGGCATTGTGCGCGCTGATTATGCGTGCGCCCGACAATAGTGCGCGAAAGAACCTGATTTTCCGCGGAGTCGATACCTGTCTGGATTTCTTCCGCAAACGCTATGTGCGTTTTTCCAAGTTCTTTGTTTTGCGTCCGTTGGTGCTGGTCCCGTTGTTTGCGGCGATGGCGCTTTGGGCGGTGCATCTGGCTCAGAATCTTCCCTCGGCCTTCATTCCTCACGAAGACCGCGGCATTATCATGGTGGACGGCAACCTCCCCGAGGGCTCGGTTCGCACGCTGACTTTGCAGGCGTGCGAAGAATCTGCCGCCCGAATGATGGCGATCGACGGCGTCGATTCGGTGTTGACCACGGTCGGCAACAGCCGTATCGGCGGCAAAGGCGAGAACCAGGCCTCAATGATTCTGACGCTCAAACCCTGGAGTGAACGTACCGAGCCCGGGCTCGAGGTCCGCCAGATCCGTAGTCGTGTCAATGCGACCAACTCCACCTTGCCGATGCTGGTGACTCGCGCCTTCGCGCCGCCTCCCATCCCCGGTTTCGGTTCGATCGGCGGTGTGGAGCCGGCGATTTTCTCAATGGGAGACATGGATCCGGTGCGGCTTGACCGGGTGGCTAAACATGTTGCCCAGGGCTTTCGCGATTCACCGTTGATCGCAACCGCGGTGTACGGTTACAATACCGATACTCCGCATCTGCATCTTGAAATCGATCGCGCCAAGTGCGAGGTTATGCGCGTTCCGTTGTCAAAATTATACGCAACCTTGCAGCATTATCTCGGCTCGCTCTATGTCAATGACGTCAACCTCGGAACTCAGGTCAACCGCGTCACAGTGCAGGCGGACTGGAAGGGGCGCGCCAATGTCGATGCGGTGCGCGGACTCTATGTGCGTTCGGATACCGGACACATGGTTCCGGTCGGGTCTTTGGTTTCGTTTCATGATCAGCCCGGTCCCCGTGCAGTGTTCCGTCGCAACCAGTATGTGTATTGCAGTATTTTGTGTACACCCGAACCCGGGGTCGAGGCGGGGGAATGCATCAAAGAGGTGGAACGGATTCTCGCCGAAAAACTGCCGCCGGATTACGGGTATGACTGGACGGGTCTGACGTTCCACGAAATGCGTTCACGCGGTACTGCCGCACCGCTTCTCATTCTTGCGGTACTATTCGGATATTTGTTCCTGGTTGCACAGTATGAGAGTTGGACCATTCCTCTTCCGGTGATGCTGTCGGTGGCAGCAGCCGTTCTCGGCGCCTTGATCGGGTTGCAGATCGCCGGTCTGCCGTTGAGCGTCTATGCGCAGTTGGGAATCGTGCTGCTGATTGGGCTTGCCTCGAAAAACGCTATCCTCGTCGTTGAATTCTCGAAGGAGAAACACGAGCGTGACGGTTTCTCGGTATGGACGGCGGCACTGAACGGAGCATCAGAACGTTTCCGCGCTGTAATCATGACGGCGCTGACCTTCATCCTTGGTATTTTGCCGCTCGTATGGGCGGTAGGTGCCGGTGCGGGAAGCCGCCGGGCCATCGGAACTACCACGTTTGCCGGAATGCTGCTGGCGACGATTGTCGGTTTGATGTTCGTGCCGGGTCTTTATGTGCTGTTCCAGCTGATGCGTGAAAAGGTCTATCGGTATTTTGATCGTAAACGTCAACGCCGGTAGCCGTCAGCGGTACAAATGCTCCAGCGCTCTTTCGTCAAGAACCGCGCGTTCGCGTTTGAGCGCAAGCCGTCCGGCGCGCTCCAAAACGGTTTCGGGAGTGATCTCCTCATGGAGATCTCCCCATCCCGACCACCATGCGAGCAGCCCTAGGATTCTATCGCGGGTTATCCCGCTTTTTCTCAATTCGCTGATTCTGGTGTCTCCATGACGTTTGGCAAGCCGCCTTCCGTCGGTGCCGACCACCAGCGGCACATGGAAGAATTCCGGAGTTGGCATCTTCAGCGCCCGGCAAATGAGTATCTGCCGCGGGGAGACTTCCAGCAGATCGTCTCCGCGCACCACCTCGCTGACGCCCATCATTGCGTCGTCGACTGTCATTGCCAGCATATAGCCGGCTCCGAAACGGTGGCGGGCGAGAACAAAATCGCCGATGCACTTGTCAAGTTCAAATGAACACGCTCCGCAAAAGCCATCTGTAAATTCGATGCGGGTGCCGTCGGGCACTTTGAAACGCCATGCCGGAATACGCCCGTCTGGCAGCATGGCGGCGGCCTGATCAAAAGACGAGAACCGGTCGCGGCACGCGCCTGAATAGAAAAGACTTTCTCCCGGATGGGGCGCGCTCTGCGCGGCCTCGACATCGGCGCGTGAGCAGATACAGGGGTAGGCCAGATGCGCTTCGTGCAAACGCTTCAGCGCCTCGGCGTAAAATTCGATTCGCTCGCTCTGGGTGTAGGAGCCGGAGGTTCCGGGGCGGTCGGGGCCTTCGTCCCAGTCGATGCCGAGCCAGCGCAGATCTTCGAGTACCTGGCCGGTGGCGGCGGCTTTGACTTTTGGATGGTCGAGATCCTCCATGCGCAGCAGCAGTCTGCCTCCGCTCAATCTGGCTCTCGCCCATGCAATCAGGAATGTTCTGGCATTGCCCAGATGCAATGCGCCCGTCGGGCTTGGCGCCAATCTTCCTACATAGTTTTTTTTCACCAGAACTTCCACCAGGGCTTGTTCAGGCGGGTCTGCTTGAAGAGCCAATCGATAAACTTGGGATCGCTGTAGACCTGATCCCAGATGAAGTGTCCGCCTTTGGGATATTCAATGTAAGTGATTTTCTTGTTGCCGTTGGCTTTTGCCACTGCGACCATGCGGCGAGAGCACTCCACCGATACGTTTTTGTCCAACGCTCCGTGAGCGACCCAGAGCGGGATTTTTTTCAGGCGCACTCCCAGTCGCACATCGCCGCCGCCGCAGATTGGAGCTGCCGCCGCAAAGGGGGTGGGATCTCGCTGAATCGCATCCCAGGTGCCGAATCCGCCGAGCGAAAGACCGGTTATAATCAAGCGGTCTGGATCTCCGTTTCGGGTTGCAATTACGTGATTCGCTATTTCCAGCGCCGATTCCAGCGCAACGGTCGGTTCTTTTTCTGCGGCGTATTTTTCGGTGAACGCGATTCTTCTGACCCAGCAGTTGATTGATTCCCGTTGACATTGGGGGGCAATTACAATCGCCTGTTTGCCCGACTTAAGAATACCGTTGAGCAGCTTGGGAACGCCGACTTTGATCTGCTTGAGATTGTCCGTGCCGCATTCGCCGGAGCCGTGCAGAAAAAGGATGACCGGATACTTGACTCCTGCCTGCGGAAACTGCGGCGCCCACATGCGGTAATTGGCGACTTCGCCGGTTTCATTGGTGTACGAATACGCCTTCATCATGTCCGCGGCTTGGAATTGCGCGTTGAGGATGGAGGCGGAAAACACCGCGGTGAGCGTCAGCAGCCGTAGATTTGTCATTGGTCGAGCTCCTTGGACACCAACTCTCCGACGAGACGGGGGTCGGCTTTGCCTTTGGATAATTTCATCACCTGCCCGACAAAGAATCCCAAAGCCGCTTTTTTGCCCGCCTTGTAGTCGGCCACGCTTTTCGGATTTGCCGCGATTGCCTGTTTGACGAATTCTTCCAATGCTCCCGTGTCGCTCACCTGCGCCAAGCCCCGCGCTTCGACGATCGCTTTGGGCATTCCGCCTTTTTCGAAAAGTTCAGGAAGCAACTCCTTGGCGGTAGGTCCGTTGATGGTGCGCTTGTCGATAAGACTGACCAGCTCGGCAAGTGCTTCCGGGGTTAGATTGCATTCGCCGATCTGCTTCTTTGACGCGGTCACCAGCGCCAGCACCTCGGTCATGAACCAGTTGCAAACCGTTTTGCCGAGCTTGGCGTCGCAGGCTTTGGCGGCACGTTCGAAGAAGTCGGCGTTTTCGCGGACACTGGCGAGTACGTCGGCATCGTAGGCGGTGATACCGTACTCGCTTTCCATGCGCTTGCGCCTCGTGTCGGGCAGTTCGGGAAGCTCCGCCTTCCACCGCTCCACCGTTTCCGGGTCGAGCTCCACCGGAACCAGATCGGGTTCGGGGAAGTAGCGGTAGTCGTGCGCGTTTTCCTTCGTGCGCATGGTCTGCGTCTCCCCGCAGTCGGCTTCCCAGCGTCTCGTTTCCTGGATGATGGCGCCACCGGCATTGATGGTTGCGATTTGACGGCGGATTTCGTATTCAAGCGCGGCATGAATCCCTTTGAAGGTATTCATGTTTTTGATTTCGACCTTGGTTCCGAGTTTGCTTTCCCCTTCGGCGCGTACGGAGATGTTCACATCCGAACGCATATTTCCCTCTTCGAGATTGCATTCGCTCACTCCGGCGTAAACCAGAATCTCTTTCAGTTTTGCAAGATACTCCATCGCCTCGTCGGGAGTGGAAATATCCGGCTCGGAGACGATTTCCATCAGTGGCGTGCCGCACCGGTTGAAGTCGACGCCGGAGAAGGAACCGTAGTGGTTGATTTTGGCGGCGTCCTCTTCAAGGTGTATGTGGTTGATTCGGATGAATTTCTCGTTGCCTTCGGCGTCGTGAATCATAATGCCGCCGCCGATGCAAAGCGGCGCGGTGTTCTGGGAAATCTGATAGTCCTTCGACATGTCCGGGTAAAAATAATTCTTGCGGTCGAAGGTGCTGTGCGTGTTGATTTTGCAGCCCAGCATGAGTCCGGATTGCACGGTGTATTTGACCGCCTTGCGGTTCATCACCGGCAATGCGCCGGGATATCCGAGGCAAACCGGGCAGACGTTGGTGTTCGGTTCGTCCCCGAACGCCAGATTGCATCCGCAAAACATTTTGGTGTCGGTGTTGAGTTGAACGTGGGTTTCAAGACCTATGGTCGGTATCATTTTCATTTCTGCTTCTCCGTCGGCGCAACTTCGGCACCTTGCGCCGCTTCTCCGGCTTTGAGCTTACCCCTCTGTTTGGCTTCGCGCAGTTTGCGGCTGATTTCCTCCTGACGCTTTTTTGACTGGGCTTTTCTCTGTGCCCAGCGCGCATTGCGGCGTTCAATGAATTTTTCATACGCCGCACGCTCGTCGGCGTCCAGTGTGCCGTCTTTGTTTTTGTCGAATCTTACTTCAAGACGGCGATCCATCATTTTTCGCATCTCCTTGCGTTCGTCGGCGTCGATGCGGCCGTTCTTGTTGGTGTCGTATTTTTCAAGAATGGCGCTGCGTCCGGCCCGCATTTTCCGAACGGCCGGTTTTTTGTTTTCGCATGCGTCTGGACAGCGGTTGGTTTCGGTGTTTTGTGCAAAGACGGTGGACGCGACGGTAAAAAGCAGCAACAGTAATTTGTTCATGAATGATCTCCAGAATCAGCTGTGGCATCTACAACGCAAGAATTTTCTCCAGAATATTGACATACGAACACTCCGGATTTTCAAGACTCCCCGTTACTTTAAACTCCAAAAGCAGCTTTGTAAAGGGGAAAGTTATCCAATGGGTGATTTTACCGAACAGACTTGTTTCGCGAAAGATGTTGGCGTGCAGTAGCACATCCAATTTGTCGTTGACCATGTCGTAGCTCCCGCGTCCGGAAATGCTGAACATGGCACCTTCGAACTTGATGTTTTCGGAACGGAGTACCCCGTTGGTTATGGTAAAATCCAACGATCCGGTGGACTGGTTGACCAGTGGAGATATGCCGGGGACGTTTTTTGCCATCGCCGGAGTGAGGCTGGCGAAAAGCGGAATCTGTGCGATGGTGCCGTCCTTGAAGTTGATGTGGCCGCTTCCCTCCATCTGCGGCAAAGCCCTTTTTTTGAGAACCGACGACTTGATTTTGATATTTCCGGATATTTTGCCGGATCGGTCGTTGGTTATGCTCATGGCATGGCAGAAATCGCGAAGATCGACGTTTTCAAGGTTTAAATCGGTTTCGAATATGGTGTTTTCGCGTTTGTATTCGGGGAACAGAAAATGCATCGATCCGGTTATGCTTCCGCCGTGTTCGGGAGTTGCGCGCAGCCCGGAGAGGGTGGATACGTAGTTGCTGATGACAATGTCGGAGACCGTGTCGGAGACCTTGAAATTGAGGATCGCGCCGCGTCGCAAAGAAAATGAACCGCTTACCTTGTTGAAGATCGAACCGTCATCCGTTTCGTCCTTAAGCGACACGGAGCCTCCGCCTTTGATTAACGGCGGTTCCGAACAGTGGATAATCTCTAGTTCGTTGCCGTTCAGCAGCCCGATCACCCCAAAGAAATCGGGAGCGTCCATCTCGGAGACGCAGTCAAAGGAGATTACGTCCTCCTTTTCGCTGTAGGCAAGTTTTCCGCCCATCGTGCCGGTGAGGGTTTTGACTTCGAGGCCGTCCACCGTCAACTCCATCACCCGGTTGGTTTGGCCGGCGCGGATCAGTCCAACGGCGCTTCTGAGCGGCGTGTTGTTATAGGTGCATGAACCTGCGTCAACCTTCAGGGCCATGGCGAAATCGGAGTTGAGAAGATTTAGCTTCATGTCGAAATCGGCTTCGACGGGGCGGGAAAAACCTGAGTACCTGCGAATCTGGGAGATTACCGACGGCGAATCGATGCAGGGCGGTTCCATCAGCGGAATCAGCCGAGACGGATACATCTTACCGCTGAGGTTGATTTCGGCAAGCTGTTTTTCAAAATCGACCGTGCATTCGGCATCGACTCCGCCTTCATTCCTGTCGTGCCATTTGATGGAGCCGTTTTCGAGCTGGATCTTTTTGCCGGAGAGGCTGATGCTGCCGGAGAGGCTCGCCGCCTGTATCCCCAGGATGTCAGGTTCGCGGAGATGAAGATTGAAGTCGGGAATTTCAGGAAAGACCGGGGAAAAGACGCTCCCTTTGCCGGAACTGCCGGGCAGGACCGGAAACTTCGGGGCGATGACCGTTATTGACCGCAGGCGCGAGCGCAAAGGGGTGAAATCGGGGATGATCGAATATTTGATGTATACATCGTCCGCGGAGAAAATGGGGGCGGACAGCTCTTTGCGGCGAAGCACTTTGAGTTCTGATATCCGCACCCCTTTGTCGAAGGAGTAGGAGACCTTCCCGGTCCTGATGAACAGATCTCCGGTCGGGAGTCTGTCGATTACGTCCGCCACGAGCGAGGAGGGCAGACCGTGCTTGAGCACGAGAAAAAGTCCCGCCCCGGTCAGAGTGGTGAAAACGATGGTCCAAAAAAGTGTTTGGATGCAGAATCGGACTATTTTAAAAAACAGCCTCATTGGTCTTAAGCTCGGGCCGGGCCTCGGCGATTGCGGTAATGATGGCGGTCATGCCCTTGTGATGCCAGGCGTCCAATTTGATTTTGCGTCCGTCTGCGGTGGTCAGAACCACGATACCCTTGCGTTTCCAGCGCTTCCAGTCGACGGATATGATGTCGGTGAGTTTCAGTTCGGCACCTACGCCGGAGCCGGAAAGAATACCGTCCTCGAGTTTATAGTCCTTTTTGGAGATGCCCAGCAGGGTGATGGCCATGATTACGGCGAGCGTCAGGCAGAGAACCGCCTGAAAGTCCTGCGTCATCAAGTCGATGCGGGAGTGGACGGGTTGGGCGAAGAACAAACGAAGCTGCATGGCGAGAAATGCCCGTTTTTCCTCGCGACGGTCGGTATCGGCGTCTGAGAGGCGGTATTCCCCGACTTTGCGGATGTATGACTCGGGTGCGGTTACCCCGGCGTCCAGAAAAGCTTTTTGGAGCAGAGAGGGGGATTTGCCGTCGGAATTCAGCCATGCCTCGGCGGTAAGATTGGTTGCAAGCAGGGTTGGCCGAACTTTGTCGAGGGCAGCGTTTTCCTGCGGCCATCCGATGCGTCCGTCATAAATCGACCAGGCGCAGATGGCGAGCAGAAGAATTATGATGGCGGTCATGCGCCAGGCGAATTCGCGATTCAGTTTTGCTGTTAAAGTATTCATGGCATCAATTATATCATAAATCGGCGGTTGATGAAAGTTATGCGCACGAATTTGTTTAGCTTGGGGACGCTCCGGTCCAAAATACGTATTTGCTATTTGTGTGCTTGCCCTATGGATGAAGATATGTTAGAATACGGTTTTGTTTTTTGAAGGAGATAGAAAAATGTCCAAAGTTTGTGATGTTTGTGGAAAAGGACCCTCGGTGGGCAACAAGATTATCCGCCATGGTTTGGCCAAATACAAGGGCGGTATCGGTTTGCACACCACCGGTATCACCAAGCGCCGTTTTATGCCCAATTTGCATACTGTGCATGCGCAGTTGCCCGATGGCACCCGTACGCACCTCAAGGTTTGCGCTCAGTGCATTAAGAATGGTCGCGTGACCAAGGCTTAATGTACGCTTGCCTGGCCTAGGTCTCCGCAGTCATCCCGCAAAAAAAAGGAGTGCTTATGTTCGAAGACGATAACGAGATGACACTTAATAGTCAAGCGGCCTCAGTGGATGAAGGCGTTGAAATTGACAACGCGGATATGGCGGAGGACGATGCCGATATACGGCCTACTGATATCGTGTTTGATTGTCCGCATTGCGGGCACAATCTGGTGATCGATTATCGTGGCGCCGGATTGCAGACGCGTTGTGTAGAGTGTGGAGAAATGATACAGGTCCCCATTCCGGAAGGAATGAAGCTCGGCGATCTGGATCTCAATGCGAGCGAGTTGCTTGTCCAGCTGTTCCAGACGCGCCGGATGCTGATTAAGAGCGAACAGAGAATTCGCGAGTTGGAAGAGGCGTATGACAGTCTGAAACTGCGTCGTACCGAGTTGGAGCAATTGCGCAAGGATGCTTTGCACAAGCATGCTGATTTGACAACAATGGTCCAACAGTGCCAGAAGTATCAGTCGGATATTGCCGGGGTGCTGGCCAAGATGCAAAGCTCATTGGCAGAAGTTGTGCAAAAGTAACACGATTGGGTATAGGCGGGCAGAAACAAGAAAGGCGAACCGAAAGCCGGTTCGCCTTTTTTGTTTTTTCAGCCGTATCGTCCGTCAGCGCGGGATGGCGATTTCTTTGACGCGCTTCATTCCATGACGCTGCATATAGTCTGCAATTCCGTTGACTATTCGCAGGCTGGTTGAAGGGTCGATGAAATTCGCGGTGCCCACTGCCACCGCGCTTGCGCCGGCGGCGAGCAGTTCAATGGCGTGTTCTGGCTCGAAAATGCCGCCCATGGCGATAAGAGGTACGGTCGCGACCGCAGCGGCCTCCCAAGTGCATTTCACCGCGATGTGATGAATCCCAAGGCCGGAAAGCCCCCCGGAAACATTCGCCAAAACCGGGCAGCGCTTCTCGATGTCAATTGCCATGGCCGGCACTGTGTTGATCAGCGAAATTGCATCGCAACCCGCCTCTTGCGCTGCGGTTACGAATATTTTTATATCGGGGACATTCGGAGCCAGTTTGGGAATCAACGGCAGTTTGGTCGCTTTTCTTACTTTTGCAATCAGATTTGCGAGTGTTTTGGGATTCTGCCCGAAGGTGTGTCCGCCTTTTTTGACATTCGGACAGGATACATTCATTTCAATTCCTGAAACGCTGGGAATATCCGAAAGACGCTTGGCAACCTCAACATATTCTCCTGGTTCGGTGCCCCAGATGTTGACGATGACGGGGACGCGAGCTTTTTGAAGAAAAGGCATATAATGCTCTTTAAACCCTTCAACGCCAGGTCCTTGCAGTCCGATAGCATTAATCATTCCGCCGGGAACTTCCACATGGCGGGGAAGGGGGTTGCCGGGCCACTCTTTGAGGCGAATTCCTTTTACGGTGACCGCTCCCAGTTTTTTGATATCGACCAGCTGGGCGTATTCCTGTCCGTAGCCAAAGGTCCCGGAGGCTACGGTTACCGGGTTTTTCATTTTGATGCCGGCGATGTTTACAGCCAAATTCATAAGCGTACCTCGAAAAAAAAACAGGCTCGCTTTTAGCGAACCTGTGCCAGAAAGCGAGTGTCGTTTTCGTATAGCCAGCGGATGTCGGGAATGCCGTATTTTATCATGGCGATTCGTTCAACTCCCATGCCGAAGGCGTAACCCCAGACCTCATCGGGATTGTAACCGACATGCTTGTAGACGCGCGGATCCACCAGACCTGCGCCAGCGACTTCAATCCAACCGCTGTTTTTGCAAACCCTGCAGCCTTTGCCGCCGCAGACATGGCACTGGAAGTCGACTTCTACGCTCGGTTCGGTGAAAGGGAAGAAGTGCGGACGGAAACGGATGTCCTTGCAGCGCGGCCCCATCATTTCGTGCGCGTAGTATGACAGCGTCGATTTCAGATCGGCGAGAGACACCGGTTTGACGTCGACATACAAGCCTTCGATCTGATGAAAGTTTGCACTGTGTGTGGCGTCGGTGGTATCTCGCCGGTAAGTGCGACCGGGGGTAATGATGCGGATCGGCGGTTTGTTTTCCGTCATGCAACGGATCTGCACCGGTGAAGTTTGGGTGCGCAAAAGCAAGTCATCGGTCAGCCACAATGTATCGGAAGCATCCATCGACGGATGGTGGGCTGGAGTATTGAGCGCGGTGAAATTGTTAAACCGATTTTCAATGTCCGGCCCGTCGGCTACGGTAAATCCCAGACGCGAAAAAATCGCTGCGGTTTCCTCCATAACGCGGGAAATCGGATTTTTCGAGCCTGGGGTCATCCAACGACCTGGAAGCGAAAAGTCGAATCCGGGACCTTGAGGGGCATTTCCCTCGGATTGTCCGTTATTCAAAATCGCTTCAAGTTCAACTCGCCACGCATTGGTTATTTTTCCGAATGCGGGACGGTCTTCCTTGGCGACGTCCTTGAACCCTTTTACGATGGCCGGCAACAATCCGTTGCGGCCGAGGTATTTGATTCGGACTTGTTCACGGGCGTCCGCCGTTTTGGCGGCGGGCGCTTCGCTCAATGATTCGGCTTTTTTTGCTTCCAGCTCTTGGATTGTCATAATCAGGTCTTGCTTTTAGCGGACTTTGCCTTCTTTGATGCGCTTCTCGATGACTTCGTCGGCGATGGTCTTGGGGACCGCTTCGTACTGCTTGAAGATCATGGTGAAGGTGCCGCGTCCCTGGGTTACGGTACGGATGGCGTTCGAGTAGCCGAACATTTCGCCCAACGGTACCGAGCCGTGGATAAGCTTCACGCCGCCACGGTCGTCCATGCCTTCGACGCGTCCACGGCGCTGCGAAAGCGAACCGTTGGCCGCACCCATGTACTGATCGGGGACGGAGACTTCCACGTCCATGATCGGCTCGAGCAACTGAGGTGCGGCCTTGAGAAACGCCTGCTTAAAGCACTGGCGGGCGCACTCAACAAACGCGAATTCGTTCGAGTCGACTTCGTGGTAGGAACCGAAGAAGACGGTAACTTTGACGTCGACCACGGGGAATCCGGCGATCGGACCGGATTCAAGCGCTTTGCGAACGCCTTTTTCAACTGCGGGGATGTATTCGTTGGGAATGACACCGCCCTTGATGTCGTTGACGAATTCGAAGCCTTTGCCCGGTTCCTGCGGTTCGACGCGCAGGCAGACGTGGGCGTACTGACCGCGGCCGCCGGACTGCTTGACGTGCTTGTACTCGTTTTCGACGGACTGGCGGATGGTTTCGCGATATGCGACCTGAGGAGCACCAACGTCGCAATCGACATTGAATTCGCGCTTCAGACGGTCAACGATAACGTCGAGGTAAAGCTCGCCCATGCCGGCGATGATGGTTTCGGATGTTTCCTGATCGAAGGTGACCACGAAGGTCGGGTCTTCCATCGCAAGAGCGTGCAATGCAGTGCCGAGCTTTTCATTGTCCTGACGGGACTTGGGCTTGACGGCGACCGAAATAACCGGCGCGGGGAAGTCGATCGATTCCAGCGTGATGGGATTTTTCGGATCGCAGAGGGTGTCGCCTGTGCGGGTGTTGGTCAGACCGACGCATGCAACGATGTCGCCTGCGTGAGCCTCGTCCAGCGCCTCCTGCTTGTTGGCGTGCATGCGGAAGAGGCGGGAGATGCGCTGCTCCTGATTGATGGTGGAGTCGAGCAGCTCTTCGCCGAGTTTGAATGTGCCGGAGTAGACGCGCACGAAGGTGATCTTGCCCATGTTCTTGTCGGACATGATCTTGAATGCGAGACCGCAGAACGGCTCGTCGTCACTCGGCTCGCGCTTGTTTTCAGGGTTGTCCTGGCTGACGGCGGCGCCCGCGTCGAGCGGAGAGGGGAGGAAGTCGACGACGGCGTTCAGGAGCGGCTGAATACCTTTGTCTTTGAATGCGGTACCGCAGTAGACGGGGGTGATGGCGCGGGCAATGGTGCCTTTGCGGATTGCGCGCTTGATTTCGGGGATGGTGAGCTCTTCACCGGCGAAATATTTTTCCATCAGCTCGTCGTCCTGCTCGGCGGCCGATTCAACCATTTTCTGGCGGTATTCGGCGGCCTTGTCGGCGAGGTCGGCGGGAACCTCTTTTTCAATGATGGTCTTGCCCTTGGATTCTTTGTCGAAGTAGAGGGCTTTCATTTCGATGAGGTCGACGACACCTTCAAAGCTATCGGCGGCGCCGATGGGGAGAACCATGGGAACCGGGTTTGCGCCGAGACGCTCTTTGAGCTGGCTGACCACCGAGTAGAAATCGGCACCGACACGGTCCATTTTGTTGACCATGGCGATTTTGGGTACTTTGTACTTTTCGGACTGGCGCCAAACCTGTTCGGACTGGGGCTGCACGCCGCCTACAGCGCAATAGAGAGCCACGGCGCCGTCAAGCACGCGCAAAGAGCGTTCGACTTCGGCGGTGAAGTCCACATGTCCCGGGGTGTCGATCA
>JAZQGX010000158.1:0-4028 GCA_045540275.1 Kiritimatiellia bacterium
AGTCTTGAGAATGCTCTTTCGAGCGATCTTCGGGCGGCGTACAGCATCGGGACTGTCGAGATGAACGCCATTGCCGCAGCCGCCGTGCTGGCTATCCCGCGCCGTTGCCCGCGCGCGCGTCCGCGTGCGATGACATAGCGCATGAGGTTGTATGCCAAGATGAGGACGCCGACCTCCAACTTCACGATAAGCGGCGTCCGCCCCCTGACGAACTCGTAGCGCAGCGTCGTTTTCATGTCACGGAAGGAGACTTCGACCTCCCAGCGCCTGAGATACCATTCGAGTATCTTTTCCTTCGGATACTTCTTGTCGTCCAGAAGCGACGTGACGACCACGATTTCCTCATCCCGGAACCCGCGCACGCGGATCTTCGCCGTTATGACCCGCACGGTGATCTCGTCCGGGAACCCGGCCCGTCTCTCAGGCGAGACGGTCATGGACCGCTTCGACTGGCGCTTTCCCCATTTCGTGAGCCTGTCGCCCGGCCCGAGCGTCACGTCGTCCTGGCGACTCTTGCGGCACCAGTCCTTTCCCCGGAATATCCCGTCCGCGCCAGCCTCGGCAAGGATCGCGAAGGCCGTGAACGAGCAGAAGGCTCTGTCTCCAATGTGCAACTCGCCCGCCTTGAACCTCGCGGAGGCTTCGACGTACAGCCGGAAGTCGTGCGCCTTCCAGGGCGCCGTGACAAGGATGGACGAGCCTTTGCCCACGAGGGAATGGGCCACGAGGGCCCCCACCACCGGGAATCCGCAGCCCGACTTCGGCCCCGAGGCATACGGCCATTCGACGCGGTTCTCCTCAGTGTCCGACGCCTGGAACGTCGTGCCGTCCAGCGCCCACACGCCGGAGAACTCGCCAAGGCCGCAGAGGACGTCCGCCTCGGCGCAGAGCCTTGCCGACATCCCCTCCAGCGTGGAGGGCAGGACCCTTCCGCGCGCCTTGCAGAACGCGGCGGTGGACGCCGACACGTCCATCCCGAGTTCGAGCTGTGCCCTGCGCACCGCCTCCTTGCACGGCGCGTTGCGGCCAAGCGCCTGCCCGAGCATCAGGCCGATCGTGGTCCGTTCGTCGAAGGCGCGTACGCGCCCGCCCCCGCGGGCCGAGACTCCTGGGAAAACCTGGCGGAATGACTCCGCCGCCTCGCGGGCCGACGGCCTCGCGAAGCCGAGAGAGAGAAGAAGAGCAGTGTCGTCCATATAGGGCGGTAATTATACCGCCCTATTGCGGAAATGTCAATGGTGTGGTATAATTTTGCGCATGAAAAAGGACATGGAGATCGCGGCCGCAGAAAGTGAGATGGCGGACATAAGAAAGGAGCTCGGAAACATCGGGCTCGTGTCGCACGGCTACGTGCAGGACAGGGGGCCCGGAGCCGGAGGACCGTGCTACCAGTGGACCAGGAAAGTCAAGGCGAAGACCGTGTCGGTCGCTCTCTCGAAGGAGCAGTTCGAGGCCATGCGCACGGCGATAGCCAACTGGAAGGCGCTCAAGTCCAAGCTTGCAAGGCTTGAGGAGCTGTCCCGTCTTGTCATCTTCAGAACAACGCCCGACACCCGTCGCTCAAAGCGTCCGACAAAGGCGACGCTGGGCCTCGGGAAACGCCCGAAATCACCTTAAGTTAGCGGCATTCGGTTCAGACCCTTTTTGCCACTATGACATGGAACAACTTCTTGTATAGTATTATTGACCTAAACCAGTCTTTGAATCTTTTTCGCCCATTGTTAGCTTAAACAATCGACACATTTGCCAAAAATATTCAATTGTACCTTCATCTATTTTACACTTGGTATCCATCCTAAATTGTACCACCACACCGTTATCCAATACATAAATACACGCCAATCGTTCTCTTCCACAAGGCCGAGACACATGCTCCATCAATAAATGCCCCCCTGTCCATTTATTTTCCATATACCAATCAATATTTTGATGATACTCAGTAAAATAGCTGTGTTTCATTGTTAATAAGAGTGCAACACTAGCTTTCTCCTCCTTGGATTTGGCCTTAGCCAAATCATCTGCTGTGCATAATAAGAAACTAAGTCTATTTTGAATTGCAGTTGTTTCATCACAGTTAATTTTAACGGTAACGTAATGCTCACTGTCCGGAAGATACATTGCGAAATGATTATACGGCCCTTCCGGAAAATCACAACATGGACATGGTATGATTTTTACATCTTTGGGCAGATACATGCGGGCTGGTCCATAAACGTGCCAATCAAATTCGCCAATTGAACGATCCCGAAAAATCTCTTTTTTTGCAGGCAAATGATCGATTACCGACTCTGGCAGATTACATATATACTTATTAGGCAGGTCGGACCAGCCAGTGCCATCGCAGCCCATTTGGCTCCACCCTAAGAACACTATCAGCAAGCATGCATTTAAAAACTTACACGTGTCAAACATACCTAAACCCCATTGGATAAAACATTTCAATGTTTTGCAATCCACCCTGTTTTAATTCAAAAAATCAACTTTAACAAGCCTGCCTAATTGCCAAATCAAATCAACCATCTCGTCCTTATTACTATCACAAATCTCAATTTCCGAAAAAGCAATACTACGGCAATCATCAAATTCACATATTAATTCAATAGAGTCATTGAGTTCTTTATGCCTACTTTTACGGCAAACAAGTAAAAGCAAACGATCAGAATACCTTTTCGTCATATACCAAGCAACGTCGTTGCCTTTCAAATATTCAATTTTAGCTCGAAGAACAATGACATCACGAGTCGTCATCATCCAATTAAAATCGCTGCTTGCAACCGACAACAACTTCAAAGAACTCGAAGCGACATCTGATTCTAAACTATTGACCAAGAATTCTGTATCTGGTAGCATAATTCGCAATTGTCGTTGATAGCAACAATAACAAATATCCAACCAGCACGGTAGATACATACGATATACGGGAAATTCTCTCCATTCCATTTTCCCCAGCGACCTTTCTGCTGGTATATCCATCCTCTGTTCAACCCTAAAATCTTTCAAATTGTTATCGAACATCCACTTGATATGTTGCACACATCCTGATGAAAATAACATGCACATAATTATATAGATACATGATATTACTCTTTGATTATTCATCTTCGTCCTCCATAGCGATTTTAGCGCAATCCGTAAGTATGTTAACCTTATCTACAGCACTCACCGTCATCATAAAAACATTATTATCGACACGAATGGAAGATGCTACATATTTATAGAGTTTTTTACCTGTTGGAGTTTTTAATAAATCACACACCTTCCAATCGCTCTCTCCTATTTTCTTCCACATATAATCATCGGTGGACAAACCTATTACATTGGACAAAGACCATTTATTACATTTACATTCAAAATTCTTAATTCTTACCCACACCCTCGCATATCCGCTTCTATCAAACATATCCTTAAGCGCTTCTTTATTTTTCATAATCTTACTAACAACAGTAAACCCATCTGGAATGTCAATTACATTGGATGCAAACATATCAACAACTGCTTGAGTTCCTAAATATGGTACACTTCCAAAAAGCAATATTGAGTTTATTTTGTTTAGAGATTTCTCTATACTGCCAGGCTTATGCCCTAAAGGAGCAAACACTGCTTCTGCAATTTTATGCTGTTCACCCTCGTTTTTTTCATTGCATTCTTTTTTTTCTGAATGACATGAATTATGCTTAAGCCCTAAAAAATCAAAATAGTTTATTAACGAATTTTTTGAACTCCCATACAAATTCCATCCGCCCTGCTCTTCAATCGGATCCCTGGTCAACCACCGTCCGGCGGCATGGTCTAAATGGCGGTAGTTGTAGTATGTAAGCCCAAGCGCATCATCGGCATACTCCGAGCTGAACCTAAACGGATTTGCAAGCGCCTTCTCTCCGCTGACCATCACCGCATCGCCAAATGCCGCATACTCGTAATGCGCAAATATATTTCCGCTTTCATCCAGCACTTCCGATACGTTCTTGTTTCCGTCCACGGCGTTTGTATGCGCATAAACGCTCCCTCTGCGACGAACGTAAATGCCC
>JAZQGX010000159.1:0-16066 GCA_045540275.1 Kiritimatiellia bacterium
CTCATCGAGAACAATTCTAACATTTTCCCCACGCATGTGGGGATGTTCCGTTCCCGGAAATATTTGCGAATGCCGCCCATTTATTTTCCCCACGCATGTGGGGATGTTCCAGCCGGGCGTCATTAACGCACTCGCCGCTAAGCATTTTCCCCACGCATGTGGGGATGTTCCGTTCTGCGATACGGACCGCGCTCGAGGCGAGTCATTTTCCCCACGCATGTGGGGATGTTCCGACCTCCCTCATCTTCATAGCTCGACCGACATTATTTTCCCCACGCATGTGGGGGTGTTCCCCTGTTTCGGTACTGGGGTCCAAGCTTGCACCCATTTTCCCCACGCATGTGGGGATGTTCCGTTAAAGCCCACAAAAAAGAACTTACTGACCGAATTTTCCCCACGCATGTGGGGATGTTCCGCCCAAGTCCGCCGCGTGGGTGCGCAAGTGGATATTTTCCCCACGCATGTGGGGATGTTCCGGATCGCCGACAGGCGTTGAGTGATGCGTTGGAATTTTCCCCACGCATGTGGGGATGTTCCGCCCATTTCGGATTATCCGCCCGAAGTTTTGCTATTTTCCCCACGCATGTGGGGATGTTCCGGCGAGGAAAATGACTACCACCGAATTCATGGTATTTTCCCCACGCATGTGGGGATGTTCCGATGACGCGCGTCGGATTACTCCCTTGTCAGGTATTTTCCCCACGCATGTGGGGATGTTCCGATTGACAGTTGCGTTTTTGATCTTGTCCCAATATTTTCCCCACGCATGTGGGGATGTTCCGGACTCATTCATTCCCATCAATCGTATGTTTAGATTTTCCCCACGCATGTGGGGATGTTCCGAGTTACTATGTCAGCAAAATCGCAATCGTTTTATTTTCCCCACGCATGTGGGGATGTTCCGAGGTGATGGTTATGGACGCAAGCTTTGATGGTATTTTCCCCACGCATGTGGGGATGTTCCGGATTCGCCCAGCCGTGTCTTTCGCCAAAGGTTATTTTCCCCACGCATGTGGGGATGTTCCGGGAACGAAAATGAATAACACTCCATCACTCAAATTTTCCCCACGCATGTGGGGATGTTCCGCCACGCCGCCTTGCGGCATTCATCGCAAAGCCATTTTCCCCACGCATGTGGGGATGTTCCGGCTTTCGCGCTTGTGGTGGAAGCGTTGGAGGAATTTTCCCCTCGCATGTGGGGATGTTCCGCGGCTTGTGGAATTGCTGAAGCTCCCAGTTTGAGAGTAGTGTGAATTTGTAGAGCAGTCAGCCACACCGAAAATCCAGATAGGCCCATTCTCTCGCCTCTAGATATGAATCGACCGGTGTGGTAAAATAACTTGCATGAAGAAACACATCTTAACGCTTTTTGTGTTAATCTCAATGGCGACCTGCTCGGGACAAACGCTATTGGGCAACCTTTTTGATTTCGAATCAGTCCAGTTCAGTAAAACAAGGGGGCTTGTCGGAATCACCGCCGAGACTTCAAGACGCATAAACAATCTTTTCACGAAACGGATTGAAGAGATTCGTCAAACGCCAAATTTATCCGTGCCTAAAGGCGCGCCGTGCCGGTATCTTTCTCCTACGGGGTGTGATGATGCCGACGGATTGACGCCTCGGAATGCCTGGCGGACTATCGCGCGACTCAATCGCGAGAAGCTTTTAAGCGGTACGTATGTTCTGTTTGAGCGCGGTGGCTTGTACCGGGGCAGCGTGATTGCGTGTCCCGGAGTGACGTATACCGCCTATGGGCAGGGAGCAAAGCCGTGCGTCACCTCCTCTCCGATGAACGGTGCGGATCCATCAAAATGGGAAAAGACGGATGCGAAGGATGTTTGGCGTTGCCGGGTTGGTACCGATGATGTCGGAACGCTCGTTTTCAACGACGGCTCTCTTCATGCGATAAAGATTGTTCCTGTTTACAATAAAGATGGCTCGTTCAGTCAGCAGTACGGCGGCCGGTCATTTAACAACGGATATGCCGATTTGGCGGAAGACCTTCATTTTTGGCATGATTATTCTGCCAAGACAAAATTTCAACCGCATGCTCAAGGCAGCGGCTGGCTTTATCTCAATTCGAAGGAGAATCCCGGGGCTCGATTCGCTTCAATCGAATTCTGCATCCGCCGCCACGGTTTTAGTGTCCCTCGCAACAAAGACGTTACGATTGACAATATTTCGCTTATGTATATCGGCTCCCACGGTGTTGGAGCAGGGGGCGGAGAAAATCTCACGGTGAAGAATTGCTCGTTTGCTTGGATCGGCGGATCTATTCAGGCGGAGTGCCTTTTCGGACGAAATGCGCCGGTGCGGTTCGGAAATGCGGTTGAAATCTGGGGCGGGTGTGAAAAGTATACGGTAGACAACTGCCATATACGCGATGTTTACGATGCGGCGCTGACGCATCAATACTCCAGAAGCGACTGGAAGGGCGTGCCTCCGGTCATGATGAAAAATGTCCGTTATACGCGTAACGTGATTGAACGATGCAATTACTCAATTGAATATTTTCTCTCCGGCATTGACAAGCCGGCTTCCAATCCGAGTCGGATGGAAAATATTCTTTTTGAAGGAAATCTGATGCGCGACGCTGCTGTCGGTTTTTGCCGGCAGCGGCCTGACTTAGGGCAGGGCGCGCATATTAAAAGCTGGCGGTATTATGGCGGTGCCGGAAGAAACCGGGCAAAAAGTTTCGCCATCAGAGATAATGTCTTTTTCGGCAGCCGTGACCTGTTGATAGAGATTTCTTCAGGCTTGTTGAATTTAGATGGATCTGACTCTATGCCAGATATGACGGGAAATCTTTTAATCGGCGAGAAAGGACAGCGTTTCGGCGTGCTCAACCAGGGACGCGCCGTGGAATTTACCTATGATGATCGTCTTAACGGGAATTTAGGCGAACGGTATTCAAAAAATATTTTCTACACCCTTCAAGAAAAATGAACAGACACATAGGGATAGTCCCTAAACGGCGTTTATTGCCGGGAGGGCGAGCGTCCCCGCGAGCCAAAGCGGAATCGTCCGCCGTTTGAGTACCGTCCTTTATGTCCTTTAAACCAGCGGTACGAAACCTAGCCACTCTGAAAAATTGCCTAATGGTTAATAATCACCATCACCTCAGCAGCTTATCAATTTCTTGGTTCTCAGTGGAAATTATGCTAGAATAGCGCAAAAGTTTTGTTTGGAGACTGATTCAGGATGCATCAAGAAGAGCAGGATAAAAAATGGATGATGCGGGCAATTGCCAATGCTCGGCTCAGCGAAGGGCTGACACGCCCCAACCCTCCCGTCGGTGCCGTAATCGTACGTGACGGCGTCATGCTGGGAGAAGGTCGGCACCACCGCGCCGGTATGGAACACGCCGAAGTTAATGCAATCGCCGCCTGCTCAACAAATCCCCGTGGCGCCTGCGCCTATGTCACCCTTGAGCCTTGCTCCACCTTCGGTCGTCAACCTCCCTGTACCGCCGCATTGCTCAATGCCGGTATTTCCCGTGTCGTCGTCTCTTGCCTCGATGTCAACCCCAAACACGCCGGTCGTGGTTTGGAAATTCTTCGCAACAACGGGGTCGAGGTGGTTGAAAATGTCTGCCGCGCTGAAGGTGAAGAACTCCTCAAAGGCTTCAACAAGCACATTACAACCGCATTGCCTTACCTTACCGTTAAACTAGGAATGACCCTCGACGGTTGCATCGCCGATAGCAACGGTGCATCGCAATGGATAACCGGCGAAGAGTCACGTAGCCAGGTGCAGGAACTGAGACGAAAATCCGATGCGGTTCTTGTCGGAGGCGCAACCGCTCAAAATGATGATCCGTCGCTACTTTATCGCACAACATTTCCCGGTGAACCGCTCGCCGGCAGCAAGCTGCTTCGCGTTGTCCTTGATTTGCATAATTCGCTCAATCCCGCATTGCAGGTGTTTACCGACAATGCAGCTCCGCGCACTATTCTGGTTCGGCGCCAATCGCTTGCTCCTGTCACTCCCGTCCCCGCCGGTGTTGAATGTTGGCAATTCGCCGATAATCCCGATGGAACCTTCCCTTATCGGCAACTGATGGAACGATTGGCAAAAGAGAAGGACTGTTTGCGCGTACTTTGCGAGGGCGGCGGCAGAACCGCGATGGCATTGACCGAAAACGGGCTGGTCGATGAATATCAGCTGTTTATCGCCCCAGCGATTCTCGGTGATGCCGGTGCCTCGCGCGCATTTTCCGGTTCAAAGCGTTTGCTGATCGATAAACTCAAGTTGCGCTTCACATCCGTAACGCGATTCGGCGACGATATCTTGATCTCGGCGCTGCCCCAAAATGCCGATAACAAAAAGGAATTTCAATGATGGAGTGGGTAAAAAATCAAAAAACGCAAGAACCAGCGAGGTTCCTTGCGTTTCTGTCAAAAGACGAAAAATGGTGGAGCGAAGGGGATTCGAACCCCTGACCCCCACGTTGCGAACGTGATGCTCTACCAACTGAGCTACCGCCCCATAAATCGTGAAAACGGGTTGACTATACCAAAACTCATTGCCAATAGCAAGGATAAAAACTGGAAGAGCGTATGTTGCTTAAAATTGAAAACCTATGTGTCGATTTTTGCTCAAGAGAAAAAGGTGAATCTACCGTTCGCGCGGTCGACCGGGTCTCGCTTGATTTGGACCGTGGGCATGTGCTTTGCGTAGTCGGCGAATCGGGATGCGGCAAATCCGCCATGTCTATGAGCATTCCCCGCTTGCTGCCGTCACCTCCGGCGCGAATCGCCTCCGGACGCATTCTCTTCGACGGGGAAAATCTGCTTGACGCTTCGCCCTCACGCATGCGTCAGTTGCGCGGGAAGCACATCGGCGTCGTGTTTCAGGATCCTATGACCTCGCTTTCGCCGCTGCACCGCATCGGACGGCAGATAGAGGAGGTGCTTGAACTCCACGGAGGCATCGGAGCGAAAGAGCGCAGGGCGTTATCCCTGGAGTGGCTCGCCAAAGTCGGTATCCCCGAGCCTGCCGCCAAAGCGCAGGCGTATCCTCACGAACTTTCCGGCGGCATGCAGCAACGCGTTATGATTGCGATGGCGCTGATTTTGAAACCCGATCTGATTATCGCCGACGAACCGACTACAGCATTGGACGTTACGCTGCAGATGCAGATTTTGGACTTGATGAGGAGTTTGATTTCCTCGAAAAGCGCAATGCTTCTGATTACGCACGACATGGGGGTAGTCTACCGGATGGCCACGGATATCGCCGTTATGTACGCCGGGCAGGTGGTCGAACGACGCTCGGACGCCGCCGCGTTTTTTGCCGATCCGCGCCATCCCTATTCAAAGGCTCTTTTAGAATCGATGCCATCTGCCGCGACGAGCGGCAAACGGCTGCCTGCCATTCCCGGGCAGGTTCCGTCGGCAGGCAATTTCCCATCCGGCTGCCGTTTTGCCCCCCGGTGTGCGCTTGCCCGTCCTGACTGCGCCGAGGTTTCTCCCGAGCTTCGTGGGGTCGCCGGAAATCTCGCCCGCTGTCCTTATATCTGATCTTATTTGCAATCGTGGAGTAATAACCATGAATCTTTCTTTGATGAATTTGCTATCTACATTCATGCTGCTGACCGTCCCATTTTGCATCAATGCCGCCGAGCCGCAGGAAAAGTTTGACCCGATTCGACCCGGTGGCGTCAACGGCAACCCCTTTTGGAATACTTATGCCACTCAATTTCTCTATCCTCCGTCATTTGCTTTCAAAACCAATGCGGCAGCAAAGGAATACCGGTTTACCATTACCGACTCGAAGCGCAGGAAGCATTCTTTCGTTTCCCCGTCGCCGACGGACGCGCTGACGCCGGTGTGGAATGCGATTCCGCCTGGGAAAACGACGGTGGTATGCGAAGCCGTCGATGGCAGCGGTAAGGTGCTGGGCTCATGCGGGTCGAGGAACTTCTGGCGCAATCCTCCTTTCAGCGGCAAGTATCCTCCCCGGAAAATGTCATATCGCGAGGCGGCAAAGCGGGGCGTGGAGTGGGCTTATTCCTATGCGCCGGTGCAGAGCTTTCTGACCAATACGCTGGATGAGACGTATCAGCTGAACTGCTATCCGTCAAAGATGATTCCGGCGATTATCAGAATCATGATTGTTTACAGCCAATTTCATCCCGAAAATGCCGCGACGGCTTTGCGGATTGCGGAAAACGCGGCGCAGTGGATGATGAATAACTCGGTAAAGGAACCCGTGTCGATGCGCGGTTTGCCGATAACGTATTTCGATTACTACCATCGCACCAGACATTTGGGCGATCCGTGGGATTCGAAGAAAATCGCTCATGAGCAGCGCAACCGCATTATGATGATCTATCCCGCCAATCCCGTTGCCACCAGCTTCATAAAGCTGTGGGAGCAGACCGGAAAACAGGAATACTTCGACTATGCGCGCAACATTGCCGATTTGTATCTTTTGCACCAGCGCGAAAATGGCACATGGCCGCTGTTGCTCGAGTTTCCTAGCGGCAAGGCGGTTGGAAAGAATTTCGCCAATCCTCCGGCAATCTGCCGTTTTCTCCGCACGATGACAACTCTTACAAAAGACGATAAGTATCTGAAGGCGGCGCTCCGCGCCGAGGCGTGCATGAATATCCGTATCGACACTTTTGACTGGGAAGGGCAGTTTGAGGATTGTGCGCCACAACGTGAAAAGTATCGCAATCCCTCTTTCCATACCGCTATTCAGATTTACAGTTATATGCTTGATACCTATGGCGCGAAGTATCTGTCCGGCGGTGAAGAGGTTTCGCGCTGGGCGGAGGATCAATTCGTGGTTTGGGGTTCGCCCGCAAGATTGAACTGGTATACGCCTGGTGTTTTGGAACAATATTCCTGCTATGTGACGATTGACGGTTCGTACTGCGCAATGCTGAACTATTGGCTGAAGCTTTACAGCTTCACTAAAAACGAGATTTACCGCCGCAAGGCGCTTGCCTTGGGCGATGCCATTACCCGCAATTTGCGCCCTGACGGAATGATTCCGACGGTATTTCCGTACGATCCCAACCGTGCCGGACGAAACTGGCTCAATTGCATGATCTCATCAATTGAAACACTGATGCGGCTTGACGCGGAAGTGTCGGGAAGGACGGAAAAATGACACGGCGCCTCCTCCCGTCATTGCTGCTTGCTTTCCTGGCGGCACACGCTTTCTCTTCAGACGGAAAGCCTGCGGCACTTGTTTACGGATCGGACGTTGTTTCTAATTGCTTATCGCTGCTGAACGCCGGTGGCTGGTCGGTGCAGCGCGCCGAAAGTGACCGGGGTAAACTCGGGACGGACGGTATTGATGGTCGATCGGCGGTCTTTGTGTTTGGCAGACCCGCGCCAGATGCAAGGCGGCTGCTGGATTTCGTCGATGGCGGTGGGCTTCTGGTGCTGTCGGCTGACCGCGAAGGGAATTTCGCCGTTGAAGAAATCGCCGCGGCCTCTGACGGACGAATCGCCACGCTGGCGCTGTCGGAGCGAAAAAGCGGCAGCATTCTGGTCAAATACGACAATTGGAATGAGCTTAACCTCTTTGTTTATCCGAATCGGATTGTGGCATTCCCCGAAGCGTCGGCAAGATGTTTTACGCTGAAAAAAACGGACGGGAAAAACCGAGGCGCATGGCGGATTGAGGGCATTTTGCAGGGTAGGACGCATCGTGAACCGGGCGAGGTTTTTGCGGTGTCGCAACGGGTGGGACGCGGCATGATCGTGGCTACCTCGTTTCCGGTGTCGAACGGAAAATTTTATGCCAATCTTGCACAGCGTCTCGCCGCGCTCAATCCCTGTGTCGATGTGAGATCCGCCTCATTCGATTTCGCCGGCTCGACGATTCCGTTCGGTGACGGGGTTTGCGCGTTCGATTTGGTAAATCTGTCAAATACCGGATTGACGGTTCGGGTTTCGGTCTTGTGTACCGATTCAAATGGAAATTCAAGAACCGTCTGGGGCGAGGGGCGGTTGAACCCGTCAGAGCGTAGGACGATTCGTTGTTCGGGAAAAATTGATCTGTACGGGAAATGCCGGATGGCGTGCGGTCTGGCAATCGACGGGACCGGATGCCCGACACCATTTTTTAAATGGGATTATACCGCGCCGAAAATGATGGAACTGAAGATGCCTTCTTATCGTTCAACCGTTTCAGCGGCGCGTCGCGAGGAGCTGGTTCGCCTTGGAATTGTGTTTAACGGGGTTCAAAGCGCGGTGGAGGAGGTCAGCGCACTTTTGGAAGGACCGGACGGCAAGCGGTTGTGCACTACGAATTTCACGGTCTCAACTCTATCCGGCGCACGGTTTTCATTCCCGCTTCCCCGTACGGCGGCAATTGGCAAGTATCGGGTTTTTGCGGTTGCGGATGTCGACGGCGAACGGGTTTCTGATGAGAATTTCTTTACCGTTTTACCTGTTCGTCCTGGGCAGGTGATTCCCGATCAGGATGGTACGCTTTTGGCGGATGGCAAGTCGTTTTTCCCATTGGGTCTGTATCATGTCAGTGCCGATGAGATTGCATCTGCGGCGGAAACCGGTATTAACTTCATCCAGTACTGGTATTGGAACACGACTTCAAGCAATGCACCGGCTTCGGTGGAACTGCTAAAGCGCCATGGCTTGAAATATGTTTTCGAGGGGTATGCCTGGCATGAAACGGTGGGGCGCCAATGTTCTGAGCGCGGACTGACCGGCTCCCAGGCATGGCGAGGAATGCTGCCGCTCAACTATGAAATGTCAAAAGAGTATCACCGAATCGTCACCAATGCGCTTGCTATCTCTCGTGAAAGTCTTGCCATGTGGTATTCAGCCGATGAGGCGAGTTTTTCGCAGCTCCCAGAGGTGAAAAGGATATCTGCCTATTACCGGCGTCGTGATGTTGATCATCCTACCTATACCGTTTCCACCGGCGATCCAAGAGTCGGTGATGCCGCCGATATAGTCGGATTCGATTTTTACAATCGCGGAATATTACGTCGAAGCAATGCGCTGTTTGGCGATATACTGGACAAGGCTCGCGCCTATTACGGTCCAGAGAAGCCGATCTTTGCAGTGCCTCAAGCGTTTGGCGATGCGAAAAATCATCCTACGGAAACGCCCGAGAGCATACGCGCGACCGCTTATCTGGTTCTTGTGCACGGAGTCAACGGCATTATTTGGTACTCGTGGAAGGAATCCGGTTCGCGAAAGGGAATCGAAGGGGCGGGCAACAATCCGCGCACGGCGCGAGCGTTGAAGGATGTGATAGCCGAGATCAAGAAGCTTGTCCCCGCATTGACTTCAGGACAGCGACGATTCGTCCGTTCTACAGACGGCCTCGTACACGCGGCCGTCATCGGCACGGAAGAGCACGGGCGTTATTTGATCTATTCAAACGCCGAGGAGCTGCATTCCAGCGCCGAATTGCATTGCCCTCTGCTGAAAGGGGTTAAGCTTAGGCGAATCAGCGGGAGCGCAGAGCTTTCGGCGATTGGCGACGGGAGGTTCCGCATCGAAGCTCCGCCTCTCTGCGCAGGAGCCTTTGAGGTGACAAGGTAGCGGGCAAAATGTTTTTGCAATTGCGCGCGGATTGACGGTGTCGTGAAAGAGTGTTAATATTCACGAAAGTTTTTAGAACAACCGATTTAATCTGAAAGAGGATGCGATGGATATTGAATCGACACTTGAAAAGGCCGGCATCATACCCGTTATTGTTATTGACGATGTCGCAAGCGCAGTTCCCCTGGCGCAGGCATTGGTAAGAGGGGGGCTGCCCGTTATCGAAATTACCTTCCGCACTTCCGCGGCCGCTGGCGCGATAGAGGCGATAACCCGTGAAGTTCCCGAAGCGGTTGTCGGCGCCGGCACTCTGCTTGCTCCGGAACAGATTGCCGCAGCTCGCAAGGCTGGTGCAACATTCGGAGTCGCCCCCGGCTTCGATCCGGTCGCCGTCAATGCGGCGCGCGAATTGGCATTTCCGTTTGTTCCCGGCATCGCTAGCGCAAGCGAGTTGTCCCAGGCTCTTACCGCCGGCTGCAAGGTTGTCAAATTCTTCCCGGCCGAGGCGGCAGGCGGCGCGTCGTACATTAAAAATTTGCTCGGAGCCTTTCGGTTTACGGGGGTTAAATTCATGCCGACTGGGGGAGTAAATCTCTCAAATATCCGCTCGTACCTCGAGGTCGGTGAGATTATTTGCGTCGGAGGCACATGGATTGCGCCGAAAAACGACATAAAAGAGGCCAATTGGCAAAAAATTGAACAATTGGCGAGTGAAGCTTCCCGGCTTTTATCGGAAATCAGAAAAGCCTAGTTCCGATTACCCGGTGAAAAACAGAATGCAATGAAAAATTTATTTCTGTTCTAATCACTGGGAAAATGTGATATTATTCTATTTTAACAATTGCGGAAAAATGATATTTCGGTATCGGGAGGTTTGATCATCCCGTGATTTATCTTCTTTTGCGCAATTAAACAATTTCCAGGGATTTTTATGCGTAAGCTCGGTTTTGACAACGAAAAATATCTTGCAGAACAGACACGTGAGATTCTGCGCCGTGCGGAAGCAAACGGAAACAAGCTGTATCTTGAATTCGGCGGTAAGCTGATTCAGGATATGCATGCCGCGCGCATTTTGCCCGGATACGATCCAAATGTAAAATTGCAATTGCTTCAAAAATTGAAGGATAAGGCGGAAATCATCATCTGTGTCTACGCTGGCGATATCGAGTGCAAAAAGATGCGCGCCGATTTCGGAATTTCATACGAAAACGACACATTGCGCCTGATCGACGGCTTGCGTTCCAAGGGGCTGCTGGTGCGAGCGGTGGTCATCACGCGCTACACCGGGCAAAAGCTGGCGGCACAGTTCAAGTCGCGGCTTGAACATCGCGACATCAATGTTTATTTCCACAAGATGACCCAAGGGTATCCGGCTGATGTCGATACCATCGTTAGCGATCGTGGGTACGGTGCAAACGAGTTCGTGCAGACCACGCGCCCGATTGTGGTGGTAACCGCACCCGGGCCGGGCAGCGGAAAACTCGCCACCTGTCTTTCGCAGCTTTATCACGAAAATCTCGCCGGGAGAAAGGCCGGCTACGCAAAATTCGAAACGTTCCCTGTCTGGGATTTACCCCCTAATCATCCGGTTAACATCGCCTATGAAGCTGCGACCGCCGATCTCAACGACCGCAATATGATCGATCCGTATCATTTGCAGGCGTATGGAGCGGTCGCGACGAATTACAATCGCGATGTCGATGCGTTTCCGCTTTTACGTGCCATCTGGGATCGCATGGGCTCGTGTCCGTACCGCTCCCCGACCGATATGGGCGTAAATAAAATCAGCTCGGGAATTTGCGACGACGGTATTGTTCGCGAAGCATCGCGACAGGAGATCATTCGCCGTTATTTTCGCTATCTTTGCGAGCAGGCCACCGGTGAGAGCAGCAAGACATGCGTCAAACGCGTGGAAGAGCTGATGCACCAAATGTCGATTTTGCCCGAAGACCGTTCGGTCGTGCTTCCGGCGCGCGAGGCTGGAGAACGGGCGCGTCTGAAGGGAAAAGGCAACGATGGGATCTACGTCGGTGCCGCCTTGCGTCTGCCCGACGGCAAACTGGTCACCGGCTGCAATTCCAACGAACTTCATGCCGCCGCCGCGGTCGTGCTCAATGCAATTAAAACATTGGCGGGAATCCCCGATTCCCTGCACCTGATTTCACCTCAGTATCTTCAGTCGATAATACACCTCAAGAAGGATTTGTTGAAGAACAAATACTACAGTTTGAATCTTGAAGAGACCCTTATCGGTCTTGCTATCGGCTGTTCGACCAATCCGGCGGCGCAGGTGGCGACCGAGAAGTTGCTGGATTTGCGCGATTGCGAAATGCATCTTACACATATGGCAACTCCCGGTGATGCGGTCGGTTTGAGACGGTTGGGTTTGCGTTTTACCTGCGATGCGCTGTTTGCTTCGAAAGATCTTTTTTTGGATTCGTGATAAATGAGTTCTCAATCTCGAGCACCGGGTGTCGAATGGACGCAAGCCCGCAAGGAGCTGGGCGAGGGCGGCAAATTGTGCGTAATCATGCCGTTTTTCAACCTTTGCGCTTCCGCTGCCGAAAACATCAAGCGCGTTGATGCTCTTTTGTCCGGCAACATTCCCTACGAAATAATTCCAGTCGATGACGGAAGTTCCGATGGCACTGGACGGGCCATTCTAGAGGCGGCCGCTGCCGCCCCCGGTCGCATCAAGCCGTTGCTGTTGACCGAGAATGTGGGGAAGGGCATGGCGCTGAAGAAGGCCTTTGCCGTCTCCCAGGCCTCACATGTTCTGTTGCTCGATGGTGATCTTGATCTGGCGCCAAACTGTCTCCCCCGGTTTTTTGATGTTATGGCGCAATCTGGCGCTGCGGCGGTAATCGGTTCGAAGCGACATCCCGAATCGAGTATTGATTATCCGCTCAGCAGACGGTTCGTGAGTTTTTTCTACTCCTTGTTGGTACGGATATTTATCGGTTTGCCGGTCAGCGACACCCAGTCCGGCATGAAGCTTTTCCGGCATGACGCTTTGCAATGGGCTTTTGAACGAATGCTGGTAAAGCGGTTTGCCTTTGATTTGGAGGTGTTGTCCATTATCGCCGAGCGGGGATACAAGGTTGCGGAAGCTCCGGTTGAGATGCATTTTGGTGACAAGATCGGTTGTCTTTCGACCAGTACCGTGCGCAATGTGCTGACAGATACGCTGGCTGTGTTTTACCGATTGAAAATTTTACGCTACTATCGCAGTGTGGAGGTCGCCCCTTCCGATGATAATCCGCCCAAAATTTCGGTGGTTATCGCCTGCCCCGGCGACAGTGCATATCTTCGTGAAGCGTTGAGCGCCCTGGAAACTCAGACCTATCGGAATTTTGAAGTTGTTGTACTTCCCGATGAGGCGATCGATCTCCCCTCGTACGGATTCGAACTGCAGATGCTGCCAACCGGCAAGGTGCGCCCCGCGGAAAAACGCAACAAGGGTATTTACGCCTCGACCGGTGCGGTCGTTGCCTTTTTGGATGATGATGCATATCCTGTTTCGGATTGGTTGGAGCGCGCGGTAAAATATTTTGCCATAGCCGACGTCGGCGGTGTCGGCGGACCGGGAGTTACTCCGCCCGGCGATCCGTATCTGGCGAAAATGAGCGGCAGGGTGTTCTCAAACATTCTGGTTTCGGGAAATTATCGTTACCGCTATATCGGCGATCGGGTGCGATCCTGTGTCGATGATTATCCGAGTTGCAACTTGTTTATCCGCAGGGATCTGCTAAAGCGAATCGGCGGGTACAGCACGCGCTATTGGCCGGGTGAGGATACGATACTGTGCGCAGATGTCGTGCACGGACAGAAGGCACGAATCGTTTATGATCCGTGGGTTGTCGTCTACCACCATCGCCGTAAGCTTTTCTTGCCGCACTTGCGACAGATTGGGCGGTATGGTTTGCACCGCGGATATTTTGCAAAGCGTTTCCCGGTTACCTCTTTGCGTTTGAGTTATTTTGTGCCGTCGCTTTTTGTCGCTGGGGTTTTGATCGGTGCGCCGGTGGCGCTGCTTTGCGACAACTTCTACATTCGGGCAGCCTATTGCGGCGGGTTGGCTTTTTATGCCGCTGTCACGTTGATTTCCAGTATGTCGCTTTTCCATCCGCTGAATTGGATTGTAACATGGCTAGGGGTGATGGCGACACATTTTTGGTATGGAATAAGATTTGCCGTCGGACTGCTGTCTTTGAAGATGCCGTGTGAAGTTGCGGCTTTTGATCATGGGCCGGTCGGTGGAACGGAATCTGGAAAATGACGGGGAAATAGAATGAAAAGGTTGATGATATTGATATTGGCTTCGGTTTTTGCTGTTTATGCGGTGGATGCCGCTCCGGTAAAGAGGAAATCGAAGTCACAGCAGACCTCCGTGCGCAAGCAGAAGCGTCCGCCGAAAAGACCCGGGTGCATCTCCAAAGATCCGTATCTTTCCGCAATGGCAGTTGATGCCAATTCCGGGCAGACACTCTTTGAAGATAATGCTGATGCAACGGTTTATCCTGCCAGTACTTTGAAGCTCATGACGCTTTTGGTGGTTCAGAAACAGTTGGAAAAGCGGGCGGTAAATCTGGACGATGTCTGCAAAGTGTCGGCTCGAGCTTCGAAGCAGGGCGGTTCGCAGGTGTGGCTTGACCCGCGCGAAACGGTCAAGCTGGATGATTTGCTTTATGCGCTGATGATTCGTTCAGCCAATGATGCTGCAGTATGCATTGCTGAGCATGTGGCAGGTTCGGTAGAGGCTTTTGTCGAGATGATGAATGCCGAGGCGGCTCAACTTGGAATGAAGAACACACTTTTTCAGTCGCCGAATGGTTTGCCGCCAACACCGGCCGATCCTCGTCCTCAAGATAAGACGACCGCCCGCGACATGTCGTTGCTATGTTTGGAACTGTGCCGCCACCCTGCGATTTTCCGCTACACCTCGGCCGCCCGCCGTATGTTCCGCGAAGATGGAAACAAGGCGCAGATTGACATGATAACGCACAACCCGTTTTTGAAGGGGGCGACGCGTATTGACGGATGCAACGGATTGAAAACGGGCTATACCGCCACGGCGGGTTTTTCAATTTGCGTCTCGGTCAAGAACAATGGAAAACATGTAATTGTCCTTGTGTTTGACAGCGAGAATCGCAAGACCAGAGATGCCAAGGCTGCGGAAATCATCCGCAAGGCGATGGCGGTCAGGTAGTATTTTATTCGGAGCGAAGAGCAGGGTCCAACATGTCGCGGAGAACATCTGCGACGTGGTTGAATACCAGAACCAGCGTGAAGATGGCCAGCGTTACGAAGGTCATCTCCCACCAAACTCCCTGCCAAAGGCGCAGACGCGCGTTATTGATCATTATTCCCCATGACGGATCGTCGTGCACTCCGATGCCGAGAAAGCTGATAAAAACTTCGGTGGAGACGGAGGCGGGGAAGCGCACTGAAAAAGCGACAAGTATGATATGTGCCACATTCGGCAGAATATGCCGGAAAATGATGCGCAATTTCCCGTAACCCATGGTTTCTGCGGCTTGAACATAAGCCCGGCGGCGATGTTTGAGCACTTCACCGCGAATATTTCGGCAAACGCCGACCCAAGTTGTAAGACCGATACCGAGGTAGATGCCAAGCAGGCCTTTGCCGGCCACGAGGGCAATAGCCATGATAAAAAGTAATCCCGGCATAGAGGCTACGGTGGCGCAAAGCCAGGTGACAACGCTGTCTGTTTTGCCTCCAAGGTAACCGGCGAGGCATCCTAGTATGACGCCGAGGGGAATGGCGATCATGGAGGTGACAATTCCGACATGGAAAGCGATACGGGTGCCTTGCACCAAGCGTGACGCAACATCGCGGCCGAGGTTGTCGCTTCCGAGAAGGAAGAAATGTTGGCTAGATGGGTTTGTTTTTTTATCGCAAAGCCACGAGGTGATAGCCGGTGGAACATACCTTGCTTCTTCGTGGACCTCGTTGTAGGGAGCGGTGCGATCTACGGCGCGATAGTATCTGTAAACGATTTCTCCGTAGAGTGCTGCAATGGTGTACATTGCGATAATTGTCAGGCAGATGCGCATATCCCAGCGCTTGGTAATTCTTTGCCATAAACTGGTGTGGGAGGTGTTCATTTTGTCAAGCCTGGTTGTTTTTTGTGAGATTTTGATTAAAAAAACTGTCAAGTAATCGTAAACAGGGCGATTATACCAGTAAGCCGAGCTTTGTAGAAGTCAAATTTAGCATAGTAGGTGAATTGCAATGGGGAGCTTAAAAGCGATTATCGGGGGGAGCGGCTTCCCGGGCTGGGTGGAAATGTCAGTTTCCAAGTTCTGGCATTGGATAAGATTGTGATTTTTTCAGTTGTATTGAACACCATGGACACACCCTCAGCGACGTTTGTAAGCATGTTAAGTCTGGGACTATTTACATTAATGATAAAATGTGTTAATATTTATTCGTGAACAACATTGGAGGTGTCCATGAGCAAAAAACGTATTAAGCCGAGCGGATCAAGCGTATACCACATTACAAGT
>JAZQGX010000160.1:0-6703 GCA_045540275.1 Kiritimatiellia bacterium
AGCCGCGAGTTTACCGTTCCAGTTGCAATAGCCAAACTTAAACTCTCCTGAAGGAAAGTTTATTTGTGTTTTTCGTCCTGCTGAATCAAACGAATAGCGCGTTGTCCCTGCAACTGAGACTATCGATGCTACACCACCGCCATTGCGCCTTGTATACGAAACCTCTTCGCCATCCGCACCAAATGTTCTCATCAACCATCCAGTGGAAGCATCGTATGTATTTGAGACAACCCCGGCGGAATTGGATGCCGACAGCAAAAGTCCATCCCTGTCGTAGCAGAACGACAGCTCTTCATCGGGATAACGAACCGAAGCCAGATTGCCGTCAATATCATAATCAAAATCAACTTGCGTACCATCAAAACGGCTCTCGAAAACCACAAAGTTTCCAACGGCATACTCACGTGTCAAAACCTGACCTTCCAAGTTCGTCACCGCAATAATACGCTCATTCTCATCATGCATATAAGTCTCCGCATTTCGCCCTGACGGATCGACAACGGCTACCGTATTGAGCCTGCGGTCGTACTTCAGACTGTAGAGCAGATTCGTAATGCCATTTACGATGCGTTTTGCACGAATCGGACTCCCTAGTAGTCTGTCATACACATCCTCGCGGCCCAACGCATCTATGTGACGTACAACTCTGCGTCCATTTTTCTCATATTCAAACCGTTCTATTGTGCCATCGATATTGGTAATTGCCAACGGCAACCCGCGCCAATTATTCTCCAATGCAATTGTACGAGCGTCACTATCGGGACCGGGTATAGAAAGCTGATTGATATTACCGAGAGCATCATAACCGATTGATATTTCCGGCATTCCCTCCCTCGCAACGCCTTTGACATATCCAAGTCCGTTGTATTCTATTTCAGTCCTTCCGCCATCGGAATCAATTATTTGAATAGGATGCTCATTTTCATCCAACAGAAATTTTGTTACATTTCGATTGTCATGTACTCCGGCTCCATAGACTATTACTTCGTTTCCATTGGTCGTCCATTCGCTGATACGCCCTTCAGGTGTAACCGTTCTATTGGGGACATTGCGCCGGTCGTCCCAAGAAAGCTGTAAAAATCCGGTTGCAGATGTATTGTATCCAATACCGAGCAAGGTATTACGATTGCGTTCGTCGTAACTAAACCGTGCTTCGACAAAGGCTCCGTTCGCAGAATTTGTCAAAACCTCATATGTAACGTTACCCGAGTAATCGTAGTTTTTCAACTGCTCTTCAACACCGGAGCGACGCGACACCTCGCGCATGGATTCATCGCGACGGTAAACGGTACAAATTGCGCCGTTTCCAGTTTCGCTTGCAACTTCGGTAGTATTATTGCTGAACGAGAGGTAAGTTGTAAACAGTCCGCCGGAAAGAGAAGAAAAGGCGCATTTGGCAAAAGGCGAGTCATCTGGACTTAAATAACGGAACGTGCCTTCTATCCCGTTGGCATCGGTCTTTCCGACCATTACCGGTTCGCGGAAAAACATGCTTTTCGACGGACGTCGGGGAATCAGCGTTCCGGTCGGAGGAGGAAGAATGTTCGTCCCGGGGCTTGGAGACGAAGCGTATCGATAGCTATTGGTCGAAACCACCATGACATCATGCCTGACAACCGACGTCAACACATCATATTCGCCATGCTGTATATGAACATATTCGGCATATACGCAAGGATCGGGAGTGTTCACCCGGGAAAGCAGCCCATCGGCTCCGTACTCAAACATCAGCTTTTTTCCGCAAGAATGGGTAAGCGTTTCGATGCGCGACGAAAAATTATTCCGGGAAACACTAACAGTGCTTCCATTGAAGGTGGAGATGGAATTGAGCAACCCATTTGCATCAAAGTTGCAGGTCAGCGCATCGGGGGTGAAAAGCAACCATCGGCCATTAGTTAAACGAGAAAGGCCGAACCCTCTGGCATTCCATGACGTATTGCCGTAATCGGGCGTTTTAAAAACATGAACAACATCCGAAGGACCATCATCGCCAGACGTGTGCACCCATGTTTGCGCACCATTTGTTTCGATACGCCAATCATACGAGTGCGTCCATCCAAAGCCGAGCGGACCGCTATACTTCGAGCCGCTGGAATATGAGCGGCGAAAGACGAGGTCGATATCGGGACAGCGGATGCGCAAATCCTCGGCGCGTTCGTAGACATTGCCTGAAAACACGCCTACCGGATCCCCTTTGGTCGGCTCCGCTTTGGCAGGAGGCGGAGACGATTTCAACGACGCGTTGGGAACTGACGCGGGCGGATTAGACGCACTTGCGACAAGCGGCAACAGTGCGAGCAACTTCATCACGACCAACAAGAAAGGTTGGCTCTTCATTGCGCAAACTCCTTTCCGTTAAAGTACGCGTGCAAAAATTGACAGGGATTGCTTACTCCAGCCGGAACCAAAAAATGATAAATGCAGTCGCCGGCATCATCAAAATCATTTGAGGTCAATATCAATTTGCCGCTCCCATCCTTGAAACATATACCTGAACTGCCCGTCATTCGCAGTTCTACACCGTCTGGCAAATCAAAGACCGAAAGCCTGTTCCTGACAACAACAGTATCCTCGTCAATACGGTGCGAAATATGAAAAACACCATCAAGTGTGTAATAAGCAGAAAATGGTTGTAATCTTGCACTTGAGACGATTGATGCATCTGGATTCGGTATTTCGCAAGCAAATGCCACGGGATTCCCCAATGAAGAAATCTCAAGCGAACAAGTGCCACGTGTCTCTGACACAGATAAAGATGCTAGTTTTGCGTCCTGAGACCATGATATTGCCATCGCCTCAAATCCAGTCCCGTCCATACTGATTGAATTGATTTTTCCGCGCCATACCGGAATTGCGCTCGAGAGACTACAGTCAACGACCTTAACCGAAACCTGCCTTGACGATTCCGCGTATCGTCCGGAAATCGTATATTCACCACATTCCGTAAAACAATATGCAACAGCTGCGCCATTAGAAGATACCGTATTCCCGTTTACATCAATTGCCCCGCAATGCCCACCCAGTGAAAGGAGAAGCGAATCTCCTTTTCTGATAACAATATCTTGCTCTGTTGTCACGTCAAATTCTACCCATTGCACCGTCACAGACTCCTGCTTCATGCCGTTTTCGTATATTATTGATGCAGATGTGCCATTATGCGAATTCAACGGCATGTTGGCCCACCAACCATGATATGGAAGCAAATGCACATCTAACTCGTGAGAACACAAAAACACTTTGGGCAGAATGTGCGATGAATATACGCCGCGCATACAATATGGAGACACCTTTGAATGCACAACGCCTGATCGCAACGTGGAGGATAACCTTATGCGCGTATCCAACCAATCTGCCACTCCATTCCCATCTGAATCAGCTCCTAAAACTTCGCAGATGGCAACCTCACTGCATTCAAAACTGGCGTCATTAGAAAAATTTTGCAATTCAAAGGCCAGCTCGTGTATACCGGCCTGCATCCATGAAGTTAGAAAACATGCTTCTGTCGAATAGGGACTATCAGAAGCCGACAGCACTACCGATCCCACTCTCTCCCCATCGACTCGGCAAACCAATACAGCATCTAACCGTCCTGAAAATAAACAAGGCAAACGAATCTGACGCAATCCGGCCTCAGATAAAAATAAGTCATTCGTGTATATAATAGCCCCAGAACGATTAAGCAAAACAACCGAATGTTCTTTAAGCAGCCATTCGCCATTTGCGATATCTATCGACGAAGTATCAAAAACGGCATTTGTGGCAACCTCTTTCGAAAAATCTGATTTTGCCGGATCGCTAAAATAGAGATGCCTTTCATCGCCATCTGTATATCCGTCACCATCTGTGTCGGAAAGTTTGGGATTGGTTTTATAGCGGTATTCTTCAATGTTTATAAACCCATCGCCATCCAAATCACCGAGCGCATCTGCAAGAAAAGCACATGTCCCGTTTATCGCCTCCCACTGGTCGGGCATTCCATCCCCGTCACTGTCGCCAATATTTGGATTTGAGCCATTGCGGAATTCCTCCAGATTGCTCAGTCCGTCTAAATCGTTATCCAATTCGGCATCTGCCGGGTCAAGCATATCCAGTGTATACTTTTCTTCCCACCAATCCGGCATCCCGTCACTATCAGCATCCACGATCCCCTCTGCATGGAAGAAACTGAATTCCGGGATTGTCTCAACAAATCCATCAGGCCGTCTCCACGAAAGCTCCAGACCGGCACTGCCTTCGTTGTCGTAATATTCGATGCGTATTGAATGAAGTCCCGCAGAGAGCGGAAGCGATGAAGAGCGCTCGGTCATCGAATGATTGCCATTGTTGTCGACAATCAATTTCCCGTCCATATACAATCGCGCCCCATCGTCCGAAGCAAGAAAAATTTCATACATGCCTTCCGTACGGATTAGCAATGCACCCTCAAACACCGCGCCAAAACGGTCGATTGCAACATCCGGGGCTCCAGTCCATGCGGTCAAGGAACGAGGAAAATATATGCGTGAAACCATTCCGGTAAAATCCGGCTGAAATCCGCTAAAATCCGGAAGATTGGAAAGCGCACCGTCCAAAATGAAATACGACGCAAAAACACCGGGCGAAAACCCTCGCGGTGCATTTTCGCCAAAATCATGGGGAATATGGCAGAAAGCATCGCCGGGGACAATAGATTTTTTAATATCAGGCCCACTCCATGAAAGAGACAGCGCGGCGGTAGAAAGATTCTCGTAGTACAGCAATTCCAATGGCCGCCACCCGGCTTCCAGCATCAGCGTCCCCGATGTTTCCCGATATGCATGATCGCCCGTGTCGGAAGTGATAATCCGTCCATCAATTGACAAACAGGAGCCATCATCCGACGATACATAAAACGTATAATCTCCCGTCTTGGGTATACGCACAAATCCGGTCAGTTTACACGCAAAATTATCGGCCTTGTTTTTAACTTCATCCGGCCAAGTGTTGTTTGTCCAATCCACAGTTTCGGTTATTGATACTGCAAACGTATCAAGAGTCGAAAAATCCGGAATATCCAGCAAATCGCCGGGTGTATGAAAAAATTCGGCGCGAAGCCCAGGTTTCACGCGCAGAAGATCCGGTTCTGCAAAATTCGGGTCGCCTCCTACCAAAAATTCCTTTACATTGTTTTGCCCGTCTCCGTCTACATCTTCGGATGCGTCATTGCCGTCTAGAGGATTTAGGCCATGCAAAACCTCCCACCCGTCAGGCAATGAGTCACCATCGGTATCATGCGCCAACGGATCGCTTCCCGAAATAAATTCTTCGGCATCCCGCAATCCGTCATTATCAAAATCATCAAGTCCAGTATGGGAAAGCCCGCCAAACTTCTCCATTTCCCACTCGTCGGCCATCGCATCGCCATCCGCGGAAAGCCCAATTGGGCGAATTGTTGAAATTTGCAAATTATCGGCATGGCCCCAGCCATCGACGAAAGCCAATTTATTAAACCTGGGGGCTGTGCCGCGCATATTCAAATCCGCACAGGCAATAATCCCGTTGATGTACAAATCCCAACGACGGGACCGATAATCGAGGTGCATCGTCACCCGCGTCCACTCCCGTTCGTCAATGCGGAACGTGTCGTTGGTCCTGATTGAATTTCCATCTGTCGCAAGTATGTATCCGTACGGGGAAATTCCGAATGCAAGTGTGCAATCGCACACATTGTCAATATTATGCACCAGCATCTTCTGAATACGGCAATCGACCCATACATTATCCGCTTCAACATCGATATTGCACGAAACAGAGGCCGAGGAACCATAAGGGCTGCTAAAAGAAAGTTTGCCCAAGCCCTCATAAGCAGACCCCTCAACTGCATTTGCTGTCATCTCGCCATCGACTTGCCACCCGTTCTGCCCGTTAATATCGCCAGGCGATACCGTCGATTTTTCAAAACCCTCAAATAAATAAAACGTGCTGAATATCTCGCTGGACAACGGATTCATCCCCCAGGCCAACTCAACTCCGTCCAGAACGCCGTCACCGTCTGTATCTTGATTGAATGGCGAAGTTTTGTAAACACAACTCTCCAACGAATCGGAAAGACCGTCGCCGTCACTGTCAAGAGTTGCATCAGCTGCAAAAAACAGACGGAAGCTTCCCGGTGCAGATGCGGATTCAAATGACAAGCTAGCTGAAGATGCAGCAGGAGCGCGCAACTGATGCGTATAGGCTGATGAAATTGCGGATTCAACATTGGTGGATTCTGAAACAAAGATATCATAAGCTCCGTTTGGCGAAGAAACTTGCAATGTTGCGACATTATTGGTCGGATTGACTGCCAGTGAGGAGAAAAATGGCGGTATTTCAGATGTCCCGAACCCGGGAATCCGTCCAAAAATATTGAAATCGAACGGTTCGCGGTCGGAACGGGCAAAATAAAGCAAATCGCCCGGGACATGCATCATAGAGGAATCTGATTCCGTTGCCGGATCGATCCAAGAGGCGCCGTTCCAATATGCGTTTGTCAATTCATGTGTATCGCAATCATAGCGAAACAGATAATCGGATCGAACTGACGAATTTCCTAAAAACAAACCGGAAAGATAGCTAGAAGGCCCAAAACAGGAGAGCGGAGCCAATGGCATTTCAACTTCTGCAATATCGTTAGTTCCTACATCCACACGCAAAACACCGACCGCATCGTCGGCAAAACCATAATTGCATGCTTTAGAAACAA
>JAZQGX010000161.1:0-6290 GCA_045540275.1 Kiritimatiellia bacterium
GAACGCATAATTTCTGCAACGTACATCCGTATTGATGATGATAATAATATTCGACATGTTACAGCCTTGCACAATGCTATTATTCATAATAACTTCAAGTTGTGTGAATATTTATTGTCGAAAAAAGCCAATCCAAATCGATTTTATTATAATAAAGCAGAAAATGAGTTCAGACATTGGTATTTATTTGATGTTGCAAATGCCCGTATTGATATATTAAAATTGTTTTTAAATCTGGAAAATTTGGATGTCAATGTTCAGGATCTAGATGGTAATGGAGTTGACAAATATTTACGGAGAGATCATGCCGATTATTCTTACCGAGTGGAGTTGTTGAAGAAGAAAGGTGTGATTTTCCATGATTGAGAAGAATGTTAACATGATTGGGATATCTTTATGCAATCGTTGAAAAATCTGTTCTTAAGTGCTTTAACGTTGGTTTTCGTTTGTTCCTGTAAAACTCAACTGATGTCGATGCGCAATTCAGAAAAATGTTCCGGCGCATCTGATGTTTGCATTCTCGGGATGCGTACTTTCGGCACCGGAGACGCGAGCAAGTCAAAAACAATTGAGATTTTTCTCCAAAATAGGTCTGGCAAAATATTAACGGTGGATTATTTGAAAATAGATGGAAAAGTTTTGCGTAATGCCGGAATGGCTTCCTCGGAAGATTTGAGGCAATTTGGGTTTTCGCAGAATCATGCTGAGAAAACCGTAAATAATCATAAAGATTGCGCAGGTGTTCGATGGTGGCAAATCTACCCGTCATATTCCATGCAAGAAGGAGATGTCGTCTCATTGCAAATCAATAGTCGTAAATTACCAATTGGCAATATTGAAGTCGGATTCAAAAACGGCACTAGCGCTTTTTTAAAGATGCCAATGTTTTATTCTTCTCAATGTCATGTGCATTATATTGCTTTTGGTGCAGACGGAAAATCAGCAGTTGCGAAATGGCGGGGGAAATGTCCGGTATCGGTTTGTATAAATGGGCAATTAGCGGATTTTGTCGTGTTGAAAAGGCAGAATAACTCCAGTACAGGCGGCATGGATATAATATTGCCATTCGGTATTAAAACCGCCGACTCCCTGTTTTTTGAATTCAAATACTCGGATGGGACCTGTCAGCAATTTTTGACAAGAGTATTGTCCGGCATTTCTCTTGAAGCGCCATACGGCGATAAAGATACCGTTCCGTTGCCGCAGAAAATCAATTTCGAGTTTGGGTTTGATTCTGTTCTTTCAATCCACCGTTTGCCGTTTGATGTCGCTTGCATTGATGCCCGAGCCGGAATCTCGGGATATTCAGCAAACGATTGCCTTACGGAGCGGAGCAAGATGTTCAATCGAAATCCGCATTTGCTTTCAGGAATGGATTTTTGCACTGCCAGGTATGATGATATGTGGAACATATATGCGCCGATGGCTGATGTGGTGTACATAAAACCGTATTCGATTCATTGGGGGCGAAATAAAAAGCGGTTCATCGAAGAAGAGCTTGATATGGTTTCTCGGATAGTCAAAAACGTTTTCCCCCGTCCTGTGATATGGATCCCCGAACGTTTCCATGGCGGCGGAAGGGCGTTGTCAGGAAGTGAGTTTGAACAGCTGTTTTTGTCGAATCTGCTTCTCGGATCTCGTGGTATGCGCTGCCATCATTGGATAAATGACGAAGTTGACCCTTTCAAAAATAATATTTCATTCAAGAAGTCGCTTTCAAAATCATTGGCACTGGTCAACAACCACCGTCATAAATTTGATAAGGTTATTCCGTATGGAGTAAGCTACCTGCATAATGGGCGGTTGTCGGTTGTCGAGAGTTGGTGCGGGGAAGATGGCGTTTTGCTCCTTTTCCGGAATTTGAATTGTTGCAAGCCGGAAAAATATTTGTATTTTGAGGGGGAGGCAGATGTTTGTTATTTCTATTCCATTCCCGAATGGCTCAATCCATGTAGTGTAGAGGATTTGACAGGCAAGAGACTCGTTAATTGGACGAAATGCGGTGACGTGATGCGGTTGACAATCGGCAACATCCCGACATGCCGTTTGATCTGGATAAAGAATACCAAACAAATGAGGAGATAAAAATGATAGTTCGTATGATATTTCACTGCACAATGTTTTGTGTTTTGGAGATGTCCGTTTTTGGTGCTTCTGCATATAAAACAATTGATGAAGCAATGCGTACATATTACAATACGAAAGATTCCGCAGTGAAAAACGAGGTCTATGAATACCTGAAGACAATCGCATTGACCAAATCAAATTATCTGGGTGAAGAAGCTGTTTTTCAGCTTTCAAAAATGCAGAGCAGGGAGCCTGTGGAATTGCCGGGGGCGATTGAACTGTTCAAGAAGATTGTTGCCGAACGGAAATCGTTGCCTATGAGGAAATATGCTCTAAACGCTTTGTGCGACTTCCATGAAAAAAACGAAGATGGCGAATTGATTCAAAAGTTAGAGTCATTAATGCCGCTTATTGCAACGGATGCAAGACTGAAAAGTATTTTGCTTGCCAGGTTTATGAAATTGTATGAGGCGAAAGGTGAGCATGATAAGGCGTTGCGACATGCTGCTGATATATGCGCCTTGAGTGAGGGCTCGTATTACGACTCTTTCGAGTTGGCGAATTATTTTCTTGTAAAAGAGGATTTGAAGTTGAGCCGAATCGCCGATGCGGAAAAGAGGATATTATCGCTAATCAATCACGGAAGCAGATTTCATGCTTCAATTGATAAAATGGTGCACGAGCTTAAAATTCCCGCATCCGTGGTAGATAAGTTGATTGCTGCAATTCATATTCGAATTGAACAGCTTCAAAATATCGATGAGGTCAATGATGTTCGCGATAGCTTGATGATAGCTCAGCTAAATATCGTAAATCTGCTGGTTTATGCAGGGAGGCATGAACAAGCAGCCAGTGAGTGCAGAATTTTGAATCTGCTTGCAACAGACAAGGAATTTAAGGGTGTTGTAGGTAAAACTGCAGATATATTTAAGCGTCTGGATGGAAATATCGGGCGGAGTATTCGTTTTATGAATTTCCATAAAAAAGATTATATTCCATCGGAGGTCTATGAATTACTCAAGTTTCCGCAAATGACCGACCCTGTGCGAATTGGACTTGTAAAAAAGCTTGATGCGTATAAAGGTGACGACAGTAATAAATATTTGCGCAACTTTTGGCTTTATATATGGGCTGATGAACCTGTGAAAGCCGTTCGTTCTGCTGTTAAGGCATTTTCCACCGCGCCGATGCAGCAGCAGGAACTGCAACGTTGTGCAAACTTGATTATGCATCCCATGTCGGTTTTCTCCCGAGACCCCAAGCGCATAAATGATATATTGTCGTATCTTATGAATGGCGGCTGTGGAGCGGATAATATCATTGGGACAGACGATGATGTTAAAGATCCTGTTGCGAGTATGGAGGCGTTTCTTAAAAACACCGGATTTACATCCAGATGATCTCTCGATTGTTTTATTTTTGCATTGTTGATTGTTGTGCATGGATTTTGGTCTTGGCTCCTGCATTTGGAGCGGCTGAAGCGACAAGCAACGTGTTTGGCATGACTCCGTTATCGAGCCATACAAATATCATTGTTTCAGCTCCGCCGCTCTCTGGAATGCAAAATGCAGCCAAATTTGATTCCATTAAACTGTTACCTCCTTTGATTTCAGCGGGGCCGAAGTGGCGACTTATGCCGTTTAATGTTTCCACATCAGGGGGATTGACGTTTGTATGTCCTTTTTTGTCCGCAAATGAAATGTATGTCGGGCAAACAAAAACCAATCTGTCGTCAGATATAGCGTTAGAATGCGCTGAATTCATGAATAAGCCATCAATTGCGGAAGAAAATATATTGTTGGCAGCAGAGATAACAGATGTTGAATTAATGGTTGAATGGCGCTATAGCATGAATAATGTGCTGTCTAATGCGGTTGTGTCGTCCAGTGATTTTTTGTTTGGAGGTGTATTCACAAATATATCGCTAAAATCGAATGTAGATGATGATTGCAAGCTTTTCTGTACCGGGATTTGCAGTCGATCATTGGCGCCTGTGACAATAAGCTCTAATATGTGGCGTTCAGTGTCGCGGTCGCCGGTTTTGAAATCGGTTTCAGCGCGACATGTGTATTTGGATCGTTTTCAGTGTGGCAAGTTGCGTGCCTATCGGCAACAAAACGATATTTCGTTGAGTATGCGTATGCCAAGTGCATTGACTGCAAACTATCTGGAGGATTGGACATTTTCTATGATATATGCCAGTCTTACTGACGGTACGGAACCTTCCCGAAACTCAAGATGGCGGCAATATTTGGTCCGGATGCTGAAGGGTGAATGGCCTAAAGCCGATTTGGATAAAACATTTCAATTGTTTTTAATGTCATTTCCCGGGTATAACAATGGAAAACGAATTGAAGCGGCATTGGCTTGGTTGGAAGGGGCGGGAATATATGACAATGCTTCCGGTGATGTTTATAGAGCCTTGACGAGGTATTATATTTCTAATGGAGAATATGACAAGGCAATCGCCTCAGCCGACAAAATGATAGCATCGAAGCCTATGTTTTTTATAAAAGGGACTTCCTTGAAGGCTCATGCGTATGCATTTGCCGGTAACTACGAAAATGCTATGCGGTGTATAGCTCAAAATGAATTGCAGTTGTTGGATGATTATGAACAACAACGCATGTGTTTTTTGAAAGCTTGGATATTTTTTCAGGAAGGAAAGCTTGATGATGCATTGCCGTTGTTGCGACAATTAGTGTCAAAAAGACCTAAATCGGAGTTTTCAGCGCGTGCTGAAAGCATAATCAGCTCTATGAATATCGGTATGTAAAAGGACATTGGCATGAAGATGAAGTTTTTACTTTCAGTTGCAGCAGTAGCAATGGTTGGTCATGCAGCGCAAAAGCCAGATGTTGTTATTTTGTTGATTGACAGCCTGAAGGCATCTCATGTTGGATGTTATGGATATAAACGAAATACCACTCCAAATCTTGATCGATTTGCCGCAGAAAATGCAATACGGTTTGAGACTGTAATTCCAGGAGGCTCATGGACACAACCATCGGTGATGACTTTATTTACTTCTTTGCCGGCAGATGAACACATGCGGGTTGAAGCAGATAAGAATCATGATGTAACGGTTTTGACATTGGCAGAAGTCCTGAGGAATCAGGGGTATACAACGGTTGGAATAACCGCGAACGCCATGACAAACCGGCGCTATGGGTTTGGCAAGGGATTCCATCTATGGGATGATTATAGTGCAACGCTTTCTCCAGATGCAGAACTAAAAGAAATTGCATCCGGATATGGGCGGGGCATGGTTTTAACAGGAATGGGCATTAACAAATTAAAGCAGCGTAATACCAAGAAGCCATTGTTTTTATTTATGTTCTACATGGATCCACACTGGGATTTCAACCCGCCATCGCCCTACGATCGCCGGTTTGCTACAACAGAAGCAGGGACTCTAAGGCATTCATGGTCTCTGCCGCTGTCGAAAGTGACTCCAGAGATTCAAAGGCGTACTATTGACGCTTACGATGGTGAAATTGCTTATTGCGATGCTGCGATATCTCGTTTTATTGAAGAATTAAAAAAGACGCCGGGATGGGACAATACGCTTTTGATTATAGCAGGTGATCATGGTGAAAGTTTTTGGGAGAGAGGGTTTTCCGGACATGGAAACTACCTTTATGATCAGGAATTGAAAGTTCCTCTTTTTGTCAAATTGCCACATAGCATGAATGTTGCAAAGGCCGGTTCTGTTATAAAAGGGCAAGTGGGTATGATTGATATTGCACCTACTATTTTGGAATTATGCAATATTGAAAAGCCTAAACGATGGAAAGGGGAAAGTTTGGTCCCGAGTATGCGAACCGGGCGCGCATCTGGACGTCCATTGACAATCGAAACACGTGCGAGAAAAGGATTGTGGCAGCGAGCAGTGCGAACTGACGATTTCAAACTGATTGCAATAAATGATTTTTCACGACCGTCGGAAATTTATGATTTGCGCAACGATCCCGGCGAGACAAACAATCTTTGCAAGTCTGCATTTCCGATGCCGTCTTCCATGATTGAAGCAATAAAATTGCTTAAGCCCTTCGCTCGCAAATGATATATCAATTTTTTTTCGGGATCTATTGACAAAGATTTTGCAATGATGTATCTTCTAGTGTGATTTGTCCTTGTTTGTCGATTTTCCAGTGGGTTTAGGTATGAAATGGTTTGTTAGCTCTTGTCTGTTGGTGTTATTGAGTTTTTCTGCAAATGCA
>JAZQGX010000162.1:0-5832 GCA_045540275.1 Kiritimatiellia bacterium
GAAAATATTGATGACCTTTGACCATCAAGGCAGAAGACGCAGTTTTACGGAGTTGGTTTCAGGGGTTACCAATGCGCACCATGAATTTACTTACGACAATTATCTTTGCATAAGCCGCAAGCGCGAAGGTGCGCAAAGCGAATTGTTTGTCTGGGATCCGTCAGAGCCGGTTGCGACAAGACCGCTTATGATGGTTGCGGATGGCAAGGGATATTTTTACGCCGTGGATGGAAACAAGAACGTATCGGAAGTGCTGGATGAAAGCGCAAATATAGTTGCGCATTACGAGTATGCGGCATTTGGCGATGCGGTGATGGTCAGCGGAGAGAAGGCGCTTGCAAATCCGTTCAGGTTCAGCTCGGAGTATGCAGACGATGCGCTAGGACTTACATACTACAACTACCGCCATTTAGACCATGCCGCCGGCAGGTGGCTGAGCCGGGATCCGATTGAAGAGCAGGGGTGCATGTTTAAATATACGCGGCATTCGAGCCTTTTATTAAAAACTATTACCATTAATAAGCAAATATTAGAATTATATGTCTATTCATTTTGTTTGAACAATTCTCAAGGTTGTATTGATTTTTGTGGCCTTACAGGAGATGCTGCATGTAGTGTTTATGATAAATTACCGCATAATGATTTTTATGGAGGATATTGTGGTGCTAAACGTATTAATTGGAAATATTATCCTCAGGGGCAAGTTGGATTGCGCAAGTGCGATATAGGTCCACCTAATGCGCCTGCGCCGCAAGATGAATTTGATAGATGTTGTATGGAACATGATCGATGCCTTGCTGAAGCGGATGAATTATACTCAAGTAATCTGCGGCGCCATAATTTAGCTGTAAAATATTGTGATGGACAGCTTTTTAGCTGTTGGACTAAGGCTCAATTTACCGATGGCAGCGCCGGATTGATGATAAGATTGAAGACGTTGTTGGTTGCACCAATAATGCCGATTTTTGCACATCCATTTGCGTTAGCTCCTACTCCAATAGTCTTGTCAGATGGTTCAACTAGGATAGGATTAGTTGTTATTCCTTTTTGAAGGAGGCATTGTGAAAATTTTTATCTATTTGGTACAATGTGTTGTTTTATTGCATATATTTGGATGTAAAACAAATTCTAACAGCTACTTCATAAATGATTATATAAATATTTATGGTCCTGATAATTCATGGCAGATGGAATTTTGGTCTGGCAGCAATATTGTTGAATCGATATTAAACAACAGGAATTTCGATTTGTTTATGCGCTTGCAGCATCCATGGCTTGGTAGATATCCTCTTGTTGTTAATTTTCCGGCCAGATTGCATTATTCGATGGGTTCGAATTACGAATATCTCGTTGGTAGCGATTTTAAGGTTAGGCGCTCGTTATACTGGATGGATTTTTATATTCCAATGCATTATGAACGTCAAAAGATTATTGTAACTTTTGGGCAACTTGATTTTCGCAATATTGAAGATGTTAACAGTTATTTTGAACAATATACGACTGCGGGTGCGCAGTTCGGTTTCGCACCCAATGGAATTGTTGGACGGATATATGATTATTATAGATGGCCGATTTCTATCGAGTTAAACGTTTTTACGGTTGCAGGCAGATTGCTTCCCGCTGATGAGCTTAAGAAATTATACAGCCATTATAGAGGAATTTTATGATGAAATTTACGAACGCGATAGATTGTAGGGCTTTCCGTTATATGTGTTTAAATGGGACATTCATTAAAGTATTATGCATCACATGTACCATGATTTTGTTTAATGGTTGTATGGGCCATTCATTTGTCAACTTATACTTCTTTGTAAAGGATGTGCATAAGGTAAAGTTGGATTCGGGAAAATGGGAAATAGCATTGTTAAGTGAAACACCTTTTATCAACAGGTTTAATACTTGGCATGATTCAAAAATGTTGATTCAGATTATGCATTCATCTTTTACCGGTAAATCTATAATGAAGATGATAACAATTAATAGTTTAGATGCGCATCAGGTTTGTCACAATACAATTTGTGCCAATATGAAGAAAGCTATACTAAATTCTGAGACCGATGTGTTATTGCCGAATGCAATGGGGAAACCTTGCAATCGGATAAAGATATTTTTTAGGACTTTGAGGTTTAATTCGGCGGAAGAGGCGAAAGTTGTTGCCAGAAGATATGCACATTCCGATAAGATACAATTTAATATTGCATCCAATGGGATCGTTACAAGCGTTTCTGTTAATAACGATGATGTCGTTACGATTTCATTTGAACTATGGTCTGTTGAAGGCAAGGGTGTTATAGCCGCTGATGATTTGATGTGAAAAACTGCGCATAAGACTGATTGTTTTCGCTGTTAAATTAGGAGTTGGTAAAATGTTCCGCAAAAATTTTATTATGTATTTCTTTACGGCATTAACGCATTTGTTGATTGCCGGATGTTTTACTTCATATAAAGATGATGATATTTCTGACGCTAAAGATGTTGTAAGCGCAATATCATTGGACAAGCAATGGACAATTCATTTAAAGGCCGACGCTTTTATTGTTAAGGCGCTGGCAAATCGTGAAACCTTGCGGATGTCGGTGTCTATTGTTCATCCATTATTCGGAGCCGGAAACGGAATTTTAAAAAAGGTGTATTTTTATAAATATATGAATATGAATATCAATACTTATTATGCAGAACGAACGCATGTATTAGATCGCTATATGTTTTTTCACTATGATTTTGAAAATATGGATGCGCTTGTGTTAAAATCTAAAATAATAAAGAGTGGGTTTAATTCTGTTGATGAAGTAAAGAAGCATTTGGAAACGCTTGTCGCAGTAGGACGTAAGAATTTGGCAATCTTTTCAAACGGGATGTTATGCAGAATTTTAAATGCGGACAAGCAAATATTTTGTTATGAAATGCATCTTTTTATGGTGCGCGACGAGATTATGTCGCAATCACGTATATTGAAGCTTATTAATGAGTTGATATAATAATGATTTCGGCTGCATATAATTGGTCGAGCCGCCGTTTATTAAGAGTGTCTGGTAGAGGTATAAAAAAGGTGATATATCATTTGCATTTGTTCCTTGCAACGTCTTAGGTTTTTGCCTATATTATTTTCATGGGATGAAGATGAGGGCGTTTTTAAGGTCATGCGCATGTGTTTTTCAGAGTTTCAAAACAGCAATGTGGCGATGCGGGGCATTTACGTTCGTCGCAGAGGGAGCGTTTATGCGCATACAAACGCCGTGGATGGAAACAAGAGCGTATCGGAAGTGCTGGATGAAAGCGGAAATATAGTTGCCCTTTACGAGTATGCGGCATTAGGACGCATAGCATCTATTACATCAGGAACGAACACATTTACCTATTCCTATCTCCCCGGCACCGATATCGTTGATGGCTATACGTGCGGCAATTTCTCGCGCAAAATCGAATTTGAACCATTGCGAAATCTCGTCGCGGCAGTCACCAACAGCTACGCAAACCGCGTCATTTCAGCGTTTGACTATACGAACGACGCGGCAGGGCGGCGCACCCCAATCTCGCGTACGGGCGAACCGTTCGGCGAACTTTCAGGCGCGACAGATTTCTACGGCTACAACTCTCGCAATGAAGTTATTTCCGCTCGGCGCACCAAGAGTGGTGAAATAATCCACGGCTTTAATGAAGATTTTGAATATGACCCGATCGGGAACAGGATATGGTCAACAACATACAACGAGCTCGGCGAGCCGAAAACTTCGCAGTACATAGCGAACAACCTTAACCAGTACACATCTCGCACCGTTCCCGGCTACGCGGCAGTTCGCGGTCACGCAGATGCAGACGCGACCGTAATCGTTAACGAAAACCCGACTTATCGCTACGGCGAATATTTCTTCGGCAGTGACGAGTTCGATAACACCTCTTCACCAGTAAACGCTACCCTTGAAACAGTAGCTGTAATGCCCGGTGCAAGTGATGATGATCCTGACGAAATCGCGTCGGTTACAAATAGCGTCTATCTCGCAAAATCTCCTGTCGAATACGAATACGATGATGATGGAAATCAAACACTTGTCACAACTAAGACTGGCACCTGGCGCGTTACCTACAACGGCGAAAACCGTCCAGTTCGTTGGGAACGACTTAACTCTTCCACTCCTAACTCCAACACTCCCTCGCTCATCACCATGACCTTCGATCATCAGGGGCGTCGTAGGGAGTATCTTGAAGTTGCCGCCAACGGTACTACCAATTGTCACAACCATTTTACATACGACAACTATCTCCAGATTGCAAACTGTAACTTACAACATGCAACCGGTAACTTGCAACTCGTTGTCTGGGATCCGACCGAACCAGTAGCGACACGACCGTTTGCATTTTACCAACCAAACGCACCACCACAATTCTATGCGCACGACGGCAGCAAAAACGTCTCAGAACTCGTCTCTGCCGACAACGGTACTATCACGGCCCACTACGAATACACCTCCTTTGGCGAAGTAATTCTTTCCTCTGGCGACCGTGCTTTAGCCAATCCATTCCGTTTCTCTTCTGAATACGCCGATGATGCACTTGGTCTTGTCTACTATAACTACCGCCATTATGAGCCAGTGACGGGAAGGTGGATGAGAAGGGATGTAATGGAGGAAGACGGTGGGATTAATTTATTTTCGTTTGTTAACAATAGAAGTAGCGATTATAAAGATTTTATAGGGGGAATAGCCTTTCCTGAGTTGTTAAAGAATGGGTTGATTCTTAAAGGAATTGAAGGTGTAGCTGCTGCCATTGAACTGCTTAAGGGATATATGGACATGCGTTCAGCGAATGTTAGAGGGGCGGATAAGTGGTTCCATTGTGTGCATATGTGTAAGGCCGCTCGACATTCGCAAGGAATTACCATGTTAATAGCTCTTGTTAGAGAAGGGAATGATCTGTTGATTTGGTCGTTAAAGGATTATTTAGGTATGACTGATATGTCAAATGATAATTTTTCCAAACAGTTGATGGACTCATTGGATGATATGTCTGCTAATTTGCAAGGTATTGAATGTGATAAGAATACGTCATGTGAAGAATGTTGTTGTATATATAAGGTTAATGGGTTATGAAAGAAATTTTGGCAAGATATTTATGGATTATTTTGTGCTTATGCCTTGGCTGTGATATCGTAGATTATGACCGTGCCGCAGCAATGCGAGATGATACGTTAAAAGAACTAATAAATGAAGGGTTTTGTTATATTGAAGGGAAACATAATTTAGATATTGGGCTGGTGCGGTGTTCGTTTTGGTTGTCAGAAGATAAAACTATGATGCAACTGATTGATATTGTTCGCAATAATGGATGGATGGAAGTGTCTCAAATAAAGCTCAAAGGTAGAAAGTATTATGGAGAGAATTGGGATTTTGCTTTTAGGAGGGGCATCGAAATGTTGTTGATAAGAAATGGAGTCACAAAAGTAGATATACTGATTCGCTAAAGGATTGTACATTTTGTTAGTTAATTATATTGGGGGTAGGCTCAGAAAAAACTTAGATTTATGGGAAATAAGGTAAATAAAAAGAGTGGCAAAAGGGTCAGTCCCGAATGCCGCTAACTTAAGGTGATTTCGGGCGTTTCCCGAGGCCCAGCGTCGCCTTTGTCGGACGCTTTGAGCGACGGGTGTCGGGCGTTGTTCTGAAGATGACAAGACGGGACAGCCCCTCAAGCCTTGCAAGCTTGGACTTGAGCGCCTTCCAGTTGGCTATCGCCGTGCGCATGGCCTCGAACTGCTCCTTCGAGAGAGCGACCGACACGGTCTTCGCCTTGACTTTCCTGGTCCACTGGTAGCACGGCCCTCCGGCTCCGGGCCCC
>JAZQGX010000163.1:0-4620 GCA_045540275.1 Kiritimatiellia bacterium
ATTGTTCCGTTGTTTAGCGAAGAACCATTACCCAAGAAGACAATCCTTGTGCGAAAACATAAGTCAGAATGTGACTATATGGATAAGAAAATCAAAGAGCACTGGAAGGTTTATGTTGAAGAAACATTGCCGCAATATATCGCAGACATGAATGGCGTGGTGAAGAAGCCATAGATTCATATGCTGTGGTTTTAGCGAGGAGCCAAAATGACACTTGATGAATTGAAAGAGATTATCGCCTCTGACGAGGGCGTGTCGGTTGAGTGCAAAGAATCGACAGGACAGCGTGTTGAGGCTTGCCGTACGCTCTGCGCGTTTTTGAACGGGAACGGCGGGAGTGTCGTCTTCGGCGGGACGAAGAAGGGCAAGATCACGGGGCAGCTTGTCAGCGACGAGACCAAGCAGAACCTTGCCAGGGCGTTCTACGATTTCGAGCCGGGAACGGAGATTGCCGTCGAATATGTCGATGTTGACGCGACGCACAAGGCGATTGTGTGCAGCACCGAACGCGGTGCGCGGCGGCCGTATGTCTATGACGGACGGCCGTACAGGCGCGTCGAATCGACTACGGTGAAAATGCCGCAGGAGGAGTACGAGGCACTGCTTGCCGACCGCAAGGGCTTTGTGAGCGATTGGGATCTTACGCCCGGTCGTGACCTGACGCTGGAAGACCTTGATACGGAAGAGGTCATTCGGACTGCGCGCATTGCCGTTGCGGCGGGCCGCCTTGACCCGACTGCCGATCTGTCCGATGTGCCGTCGCTCCTCAGGAAACTGCATCTCATGAAAGGGGGCAGGATTCTCAACGCCGCCGCAGTCCTGTTCGGGAAGGACTTCACGTTCTATCCGCAATGCCATCTGAAACTTGCGTGGTTCCGTGGAACCACCAAGATGGAGTTCCGCGACACGGGAAGCGTGCACGGCAACGTGTTCCAGCTCTTTGACGCCGCGATGGCGTTCCTTTTCAAGCACCTCAACATGTCTGCGACCACGTCGGGACAGATGGAGCGGGACGAAAAGCTGGAGCTTCCACCGGACGCATTGCGCGAGGCCGTGATAAACGCCTTGGCGCACCGCCTGTATACGCAATCCGGAGGAGCCGTCTCCATTGCTGTGTACGACGACCGCGTGGAGATCACGAACCCGGGCAGGTTCCCGCCTGAAATCGATGTCGCAACCGTCATGGACGGGAATGAACACGAGTCTCTGCCGCGCAACGAGCGGATCGCGGACGTCCTCTACATGCGCAAGACGATAGAGACATGGGGACGCGGAATGCGCTTGATTCACAATTCATGCGCGAATGCAGCCGTACCGCCGCCCGTGTTTACATGTGACGGCCATTTCGTCAAGGCGATTTTCGCCCGTCCATTGCCAACTACACAAAAGACTACACAAAAGACTACACAAAAGACTATACAAAAGAAGGTTGAGGGAAGCGAAAACGGCAGAGGCTATGTTGAGACGACGGAGGCCGTAATAGATGTCATTCGGGCAAAGCATACTGTGACAATCTCCGAGATGGCATATATACTTGGAATGAGCGAAGACGGCATCAAATATCAACTTAAGGCTCTTGCCGCTCATGGCCGCATACGGCGTGTCGGAGGGCGAAAGCAGGGCTATTGGGCATTGCCTTTCGAGGAGCTTGATAGCAATAATGCCGCATTGGGAAGTGAGACGAAAAGTGTGGTGAAAAGTGTGGTGAAAACTAGGGAGAAAAGTGTGGTGAAAAGTGTGGTGAAAAACACCGATCAGATTCTTGCTCACTTGAAAGAAAATCCATCTGCCACTCGACAGCAGCTGGCGGCAGAGACGGGCCTCACCATTCGCGGTGTTGAAAGAAACCTAAAAGTCTTGAAAAGCGCTGGGCACATCCGCCGCGTGGGCCCTGCCAAGGGTGGGCATTGGGAGGTTGTCGATGGCAAATAACGAGCACCAGTTCGAGAGCGACATCGAGTCGTTGATGGTTGGCGAGCTTGGCTGGAAGAAAAGCTCGGAAACCGGTTATCTCAAGTCGCGCGAATTAGCGCTTGACCTTGGAACGCTTCTTGCCTTTGTGAAGAGTAGCCAACCGAAGGTATGGGCGACTTTTACGAAGTCGTGTAGTGGTCTTGATCCTGCAAAAGAGTTTTATAAGAAGTTTGAGAGCGCCGTTCAGTCGGAGGGTTTGATCGATGTCTTGCGGAATGGCTTTCGCGCGAATGGAAAGCATTTCATGGTCTGTTATTTCAAGCCGGAGAACAGGCTCAACGAAACGGCTCTTGCGAACTACGAAAAGAATATTTGCGAGTTTCACCGTCAGTGGCACTACAGTGCGAGCGAAACGGCGAAGAGCGTTGACGTGATGCTTGCGGTGAATGGCATTCCGCTTGTTGCGATTGAACTGAAAGACCCGTTCACGGGTCAGACGTTCGAGGATGCGAAGTTGCAGTGGATGACAGACCGCAATTCCAAGGAGCCGGCTTTTCGGCTGAATCATCGGGTTCTCGTCTTTTTCGCGGTTGACCTGAACGAAGCATGGATGACCACGAAACTCGCCGGTGAATCGACGCGCTTTCTGCCGTTTAACCAAGGGTCGGCGGGTGCAGGCGAGGATGGCGGCGCGGGGAATCCAGCCGCCAATCCAAAGTGGGAAACGGGCCCCAAGGCGCCGACCGACTATCTGTGGCGTGACGTTCTTGCCAAGGATTCGTTGCTTGACATCATTCAGAAGTTCGTGAACTTCGAAGCGAAGGAGAAGAAGGTCGTATTTCCTCGCTTCCATCAGCTTGACGTTGTGCGCAAGCTCATTGCAGATGTTAAGGCGAATGGTACCGGGCGAAATTATCTTGTCCAGCATTCGGCGGGATCGGGCAAGTCCAACTCCATCGCATGGATCGGCTATCGCCTTGCAAGCCTTTTCAACGATGATGACAAGCCTGTATTCAACTCTGTCATAATCGTTACCGATCGTCGTGTTCTCGACAAGCAACTTCAAGGAACGGTGATGAGCTTCAACCCCACGCTTGGCGAGGTTGCGGTGATCGACGAGAAGAAGCATGCAAAGGACCTGTTGGCCGCAATCGACGACGGCAAGCGGATTATCGTTTCGACTTTGCAGAAGTTCCCGGTCATCTTCAAGGACGTGAAAAGCGTGGTCGGCAAGCGGTTCGCGATAGTCGTTGACGAGGCACATTCGAGCCAGACCGGGCAGAGCGCGGCAAAGCTGAAAATCGCGTTGGGAGATCTCACGGAAGCCATTGCCGAATACGAAGAGGAGACGGGCAAGAAGATCGACAAGGATGACCTTGACTCGCCCGAGACTCAACTCGCGCTTATGATGTGCACGCATGGCCGGCACAGAAACTTGAGCTATTTCGCGTTTACTGCCACGCCGAAAGACATTACGCTTGATATCTTCGGAACGCGGCAGCGGAACGGCTCGTTCCGTCCGTTCCACACCTACTCGATGCGACAGGCCATAGAAGAGGGGTTCATACACGATGTTCTCGCCAACTACACGACCTACAAGACGTGCTATCAGATCGTAAAGGCGACAAAGGAGAACCCCGAAGTGCCGGTAAGCGAGGCGGCGAAGACGATCAAAAAATACAAAAGCCTGCATCCAAGGAACTTCGCCGAGAAGAGCGCGGTCATCGCCGATACGTTCACGTCGGTGACGGAGAAGAAGTATCCCGGCGCGAAGATGATGGTCGTGAGCGATTCGCGCCTGGCGGCGGTCAGGTATTTCTTTGCCATCCAGGAGGCGCTGAAGGAACGGGGGCGGACTGATGTCAAAGTCATGGTCGCGTTTTCGGGTGCTGTCGAAGATCCTCCGAAGAGCGGCACGAAGCACACGGAAGAGAGCCTGAACACGCTTTCGATGGGCAAGGTGGTCAAGGAATCGCAGACCAAGGCCGTGTTCCGCGCCGAGGGGAGCATCCTCGTAGTCGCCGAGAAGTTCCAGACCGGCTTCGACGAGCCGCTTCTGCATACGATGATCGTCGATAAGAAACTGCGCGACGTCAAGGCGGTGCAGACGCTTTCGCGCGTCAACCGCATCAACCCCGGCAAGACCGACACCTACATCCTTGATTTCGTCAACACAGGCGAGGAAATCAAGGCGGCGTTCCAGCCATACTATCAGGAGACCGACCTCGCCGAGGAGATAAACATCGACCTTGTCTTCAAGAAGCGCAAGGAGATACGGAAGTTCAACCTCTACACTGACGCGGACATCGAGGCGATTGGCAAGATCCATTTTTCGGTTTCGGGGAAAAAGAGCGTGTCTGCGCAGGGAAGAATTGCGGGTGCGCTCGCGCCGGTCGTCGCCAAATACAACGCGCTTGCCCCCAAGGAGCGTTCGCTCTACAGGAGAACCGTCCGCTCGTTCGTCAGGTGGTACAACTACCTGACGCAGATTACGCGGCTATTCGACGAGGACGTGCAGAAGGAGCATATGTTCCTCACATACCTCGAGCATCTACTGCCGCCGGACGCGCACGAGGTCGTCGATCTTGAGGGCGCGGTAAAGCTGAAGTACTACAAGCTGAAAGAAACGTTCAGCGGGTCGATTGCGCTTGAGAAGAAGCCATCCGTCTTCGAGGCTCCGAAGCCGAAGCCCGCGACAGTGATGAC
>JAZQGX010000164.1:0-24871 GCA_045540275.1 Kiritimatiellia bacterium
CGTTAATTCCGGGACTCGTTTTGCGGAAGAGGCGCTTATGCCGTTTGTAGAGCGCGGAGAGCTGCCCGGGGCGATCAGCGTTTTCTACAACAACGGTGTGCAGGAGGTGGCATGTGTCGGATATGCGGACATCGCGGCTAAACGTCCGATTACGATGGATGACGCATTTATGCAGTGCTCGCAGACCAAGGGGTTCTGCGGTGTGACGATCGCGATGTTGGTGGAAGAGGGGAAGATTTCGCTCGATGACCCCGTCTCGAAGTACCTGCCCGAGTTCAAAACGCTGTGGGTTCAGGAGTCGGACAAGGACGGCGTGCGTAAGCTCGTAAAGGCAAAAAACACGCTGACAATCCGGATGGTGATGAATCACACCGGCGGATTTGATTTCGAGCTCCCCAATTACGTGGAAATGGGCGGATGGTCTCGGCGTATGCCGCTTCGTTCGGTGGCTGCCATCGCCGCTTCAATACCGCTCAAGTTCGAGCCGGGTACGCAGGTCGCGTATTCCAATATCGGTATCGACATCGGAGCGGCTGTCGTCGAATGGGTCAGTCGGATGCGCTGGGAGCGATTTCTCGAGGAGCGACTTTTTAAACCGCTCGGGATGGATAACAGCACTTTCTGGCCGGATGAAAAACAGCAGGCGTCGAAGATTGAATTCTACGGTCACCACAAGAAAAGCGAAAATGATGTTTTCAAACCGACCTGGTGGCGTCAGAGTCATCTGATGCAGCGGCCGTACGGTGATGACAGGGTGTTCCCGTCGGCGGGCGCCGGTTTGTGGACGACGGCCAGAGATCAGCTGAAGTTTTACAAGATGCTGATGAATCTCGGTGTTGGCGAGAACGGCAAACGCATCCTCAAAGAGGAGACGGTTAAATCGATTCTCGCGGTTTCGACCCGTCCCCGGGGCATGGGCGGATACTCGCTCGGACTTGCCGCGCCGGAAATCGACAATGAGAACCAGTGGTTTGGGCACGGCGGAGCATGGGGCACGAGCTGCATGGTCAATTGGCACAAGAAGCAGCTGAAGATGTGGGTCGTCCAATTGTGGGGGGAACCGCAGCCGTGGAATCGGGAACGGGATCGGGCGGCAGACCGGTTCTTCAAGGTGAAGATTGACAACAAAGGAGCTGACGCATATACCGGTCGGTTGAAATAGAACCATCCGGTATGGCGGTCAACAAACCAAGCAAGTGACAGAAAGGCAATAACATGAAGAAGTTACTGATTGCATTGAACATGTGCGCGGCAATGGCAATTTGCGGTTGTGCGCTGTATCAGGACAACGAGAACAATTCAAAGACGACATTCGCCAGGGACGCGCTGGCAAAATGGGTGGACAACGGGCAGTTGCCGGGCGCAATCAGCGTATTTTACAACAACGGCATACAGGAAGTTGCGTGCATGGGATATGCCAATGTCGAGACCAAGCGTAAAATCACTCTGGATGATGTTTACATGCAGTGCTCGCAGACCAAGGGGTTCTGCGGTGTGACGATCGCGATGTTGGTGGAAGAGGGGAAGATTTCGCTCGACGACCCCGTCTCGAAGTACCTGCCCGAGTTCAAAACGCTGTGGGTTCAGGAGTCGGACAAGGACGGCGTCAAGAAACTCGTCAAGGCGAAGAACACGTTGACTGTTCGCATGGTATTGAACCACACCGGCGGCTTCCCGTTTGAAATTCCCGCCAAGAAGTTCACAATTCCCGGCGGCGGCTGGTCGGGTGGAATGCCTTTGCGCTCGGTAGCGGCGACGGCGGCGGCGATGCCACTGCGGTTTGAGCCCGGCACCAAATCGCTCTATTCGAATACCGGCATCGACATCGGTGCCGCGGTGGTGGAGACGGTCACCGGCAAGAAATGGGAGGTGTTTCTCAAAGAGCGCGTGCTTGACCCGCTGGGTATGACCAGCAGCTCGTTCTGGCCGACCGACAAGCAGCTGAAGACCCAGATTGAAATGTACAACTGCCAAAAAGACGCTCCCGCGAAGTATCGCGTCCAGGACGATTGGCAGCAGCGTCCCTACAACGACTCACACGTCTTTGCGTCGGCGGGCGCAGGATTGTGGACTACGGTTCGCGATCAGCTTAAATTCTACAAGATGCTGATGAACCTTGGTGTCGGCGAGAACGGCAAGCGCATCCTCAAAGAGGAGACGGTTAAATCGATTCTTGCGGTTTCAACGCGTCCCAAAGGTCTGGGCGGATACTCGCTCGGTCTGACTGCGCCGGAAGTGGATTCTGAAGATTCGTGGTTCGGCCACGGAGGCGCCTGGGGAACCTACTGCGTGGTCAACTGGCATAAGAAGCAGCTCAAGCTTTGGGCGGTTCAGCTTACCGGCGGCCCCCGTCCGTGGGATGCCGCGCGCGATGCAGCTGCGGATAAATTCTTCAAGTCCGCCATCGACAACTCGGATATCAACGCATATACTGGACGCATGAAATAACCGAATAGTCGAGCTGAAACGGAAATCCGCATTGCGAAGAGCGCAATGCGGATTTTTTTCGCTCGGCAAAACTATTTGTAGACGCGGATCCAGTCGATGTACATATTCACGGGCAGAGAGTTGACGTCAACTTCCCCGACCCACGCTCCTCCAAGCTGCATATCCATCAGGAAGTAGAATGGACGGTTGAAGGGCCACTGTTCGGAGTTGTTTTCCAATTTGGGATAGCGGAAGGTGTTTTTCCCGTTGATGCTCCAGATAAGCTCGTTATCGGTGATTTCAAGTCCGTAGATATTCCAGTCGTCTTGGCGGATGGGCAGTTTCCGCGCGCCGTGCACCGGATTTTTCGTCTGTTTTTTCACGAATGTCCATCCGGTATGTACGGTCTGGTAGATAAAAGGATCGGAGTTCAGTCGCTCCATGATGTCAATTTCCCCGTTCCACGGCCAGAAACGTCCTTCATCGTCCGGGGTGGCACCGAGCATCCACAAGGCTGGCCACGCGCCCTTTTGATTTTCGAACTTCACCTTGATTTCTACCTTGCCCTTCTCCATGAACGCCTTGTCTTTGCTTTGAACTCCGCCGGTAAGAAACGGTCGCGGGTCTTCCTTGACGTTGTCGTTTTTTACGCCTTTGCAAACCAAAACGCCGTCTTTTACCTCCACGAGGTCCGCGCGTTCCGACATGTGCCGGTCCCAGTCGGATTTTCCGGCGGTGCAACGCGACCATATTCGGGAATTCAAAGTGTCTCCCTCGAATTCGTCATGCCATAGAATCTGGCGTTCGTCGCCGGCGGCGGTGGTGCACATCTTCGTCTGGCAGCCGAGCGCGAGCAGAAGCGCCGTGCTTGCAAGCGCAGTTCGACAGGAAGCAATTTTCGTGATTTTCATAATCCGTCCTCCTCTGGAATTTATCGTTGTTCAACTATATCAAAAATGGAGGATTGTGTATAGACAGCGGAAGTATGATTTCGGGCGGATGCGGTGGACAAAGCTTGCTGATGCGGTGTAACTTTGATAAAGTACTGATATAGAACTGTTGAGACGTCGGAGCCGGTGCTTCGATGCCGGTATCTTATTTTACCTGTGTTTGTCCTGGAGGAAATATGAGCGAAGAATGCTCACATGATTGCAGCAGTTGTCATAGGAGTTGCGCAGAGCGCACTGCTGAATTTGATATGATTGCAAAATTGCGTCCCGCTTCAAGAGTGGGCAAAGTCATTGCCGTGTCTAGCGGCAAAGGGGGCGTGGGCAAGAGTTTCGTCACCTCCATGCTCGCGGTCGAGGCGGCCAAAGCGGGAAAGAAAGTGGCGATTCTCGATGCCGATATCACCGGGCCTTCCATCCCGCGCGCTTTTGGTATCGCCGGCGGCGCGTTGCAGGATGAGCGCGGCATACTTCCATCACGCTCGATGATGCACGGCATTCAGATCATGTCGCTGAATCTGTTGGTCCCCAATCCGACCGATCCGGTCGTTTGGCGCGGTCCGGTCATCGCCGGGGCGGTCAAGCAGTTCTGGAGTGATGTGCATTGGGAAGACGTTGACATCATGTTCGTTGATATGCCTCCGGGCACTGGGGACGTGCCGCTGACCGTCTTCCAGTCGCTTCCAGTGGACGGGGTCGTGATAGTCGCCTCCCCTCAGGGTTTGGTTGGCATGATTGTTGAAAAATCGGTTCGCATGGCCGGGATGATGAATAAACCCGTGCTGGGGCTCGTGGAGAACATGAGCTATCTCGAGTGTCCCAAATGCGCGGAAAAAATCCGAATCTTCGGTGAAAGCGGAGTCGAGAAGCTGGCCGAAAAATATTCCATTCCCATTACCGTGCAACTTCCCATAAATCCGATGTTCGCACGGGCAGTCGACGAGGGGGCGGCAGAATCGATATCCGCGCCGCAGTTTGCGCCACTGGTGGAGAGCATCATCGGCTGAATCCGAAGCGGGAGTGAACCATGCGCGAAACATTGCGATCCCGATTGGGTTTTTTGATGCTTGCAGCTGGCTGTGCCGTAGGATTGGGCAATATTTGGCGCTTCCCGTTCGTTGTGGGCCAGAATGGCGGTGCCGCCTTCGTTCTGGTTTATTTCCTGTTTTTGGCGCTGTTCGGTTTTCCGCTGTTGAATGCCGAACTCGCCATCGGCCGCGGCAGCGGACTTGGCATCTCGCGTGCGCTGGGGGAACTTGCGCCTGCGGCATCGCGCGGTTTCTGGGGGACGGTCGGCAGATTGCTGTTTGCCGGCAATATTCTGCTGCTCATGTATTACACCGATGTCGCCGGCTGGCTTCTTCGCTATGTCGGCATTTATGCCTCCGGCGGGGTGAGCGGCGATTTGTCGGCTGCGTATGACGCGGTCGTCGGCGGTCGCGTCGGCTGTTCGCTCTGCATCGCGGCAGTCGTCGGCATCTCGGCGATTGTGTGCAGTCTGGGTGTGGTCAAGGGGGTTGAACGCACGGCAAAATGGATGATGATCAGCCTTTTGCTGCTGCTGTCGATTCTGGCCGTCCGTTCGCTGGCGATGCCCGGAGCGATGAAAGGGGTTCGTTTTTATCTCGACCCGGATTGGGGCCGTTTTCTGGCAAATCCACTCCGTTCGATATCCGAGGCGGCTTCGCAGGCGTTTTTCACCATCTCCGTCGGCGTGGGGGCGATGACCGCGCTCGGGAGCTACACGGGCAGGGCGCACTCGCTGACTTCAAGCGCGTTGTGGATTATTGTCATTGACACTACGGTGGCGCTACTCTCGGGTTTGATTGTGTTTCCCGCCTGTTCCGCCTGCGGGATTGATGTCACTTCGGGTCCGGGATTGATTTTTGTCGCGCTGCCCGGTGTCTTCCGCATTATGGAGGGAGGTGCGGTCTGGGGTACCGCATTTTTCGCCTTCGTCTTTGTCGCCGCCATGACGACGGTGATTGCGGTTCTGGAGTGCATCATCGCAGGGCTTATGGACGAGTTCTCCTGGTCGCGCAGATGTTCATCGCTCGTCGCCGGGGTCGGAATTACCTTGCTTGCGCTGCCGTGCGCGTTTTTTGATTCGCTGCTGGCGATCGAAGATAGAATTTTCTCGGGGTTCTGGCTGCCGCTGGGTGCGTTTGCCATTTGTCTTTTTGTCACGCGGAGGAAGGCCTGGGGGTGGGAACGCTTCAAGAACGAAGCGTCGGATGGAGCCGGCCTGGAGCTGCCCGGCTGGCTCAAGCTATGGATGCGGTGGGCGGTTCCGGTTTTGATTTTGGGCGTGGTCGTCGCCGGATTGGCTGGTGCCTGTGAATAAAACGAAACCGGAAATTGAAACCGGCGCTTTCTACACGAGCCGTGCCGATGGGGTGGTGGTGAATGTCGCCGCCCGCCCACGTTCATCGCGTGCCGGAATCGATTCGGTCGCCGGCGGTGCGCTCAAGGTTCGCATCAGGTCGGCGCCGGTCGACGGCAAGGCCAATCGCGAACTGGTAGAGACTCTGTCCGACGCATTCGACATTCCCAAAAAGGATGTCGTTTTCGTGCAGGGCGAGACCTCGAAGACGAAACGGATTTTATTGAGAGGAGTTGCAGAGTCCAGGTTGCTTGAAGTGTGCGGAGGTGCCTGATGCTTGATTTACATTGTCACAGTGTATGTTCCGATGGAAGTTTCGCGCCGGAAGAGATCGCCATGTTGGGAAGCGGATTTTCCGCCCTGGCACTGACTGATCACGATTGCTGCGACGGAGTTGACCGCTTTATGAATGCGGTTGCTCCATTCAACGGCATCCGTTTCAGCGGTATTGAAATCTCGGTGGATCCTGGCGATGGATATTCGGTATTCCACATGCTCATTCTCGGTCTGAATTGCAATTCGCCGAGGCTGAAAAACTTTTTGGAAGACATTCGGCTCGGACGCGAGGAACGCAATGAGCGGATATTGGAAAAGCTGAAGGCAATCGGCATCGCAATCGAGAAAAGCGAACTCAAGGCATATTCCTCAGGGCAGATCGTCGCGCGTCCGCATATTGCGCGTGCACTGGTTGCGCGTGGCTTCGCAAACTCGATGGAGGACGCCTTTTCCCGCTATTTGAAACGGGGCTGCCCGGCATACGCCGAGCGCTACCGTCCGACCGCAGCGCAGGCGATTGAAGTTGCGCACGAAGCCGGCGGGGTTGCGATCATGGCCCATCCCAGTTTTTATACGCACGACGCATCTAAACTTCGCGCGGGATTGGCGATGCTGAAGGATATCGGGCTAGACGGGATGGAGGCGATGTATCGTGCCAACTCGTTGGAAGAGACCATGCTTCATCTGCGCATCGCCGCCGAACTGGATTTCATCGTAACTGCGGGAAGCGATTTCCACGGCGCCAACCGCCCGGAAATCATGCTGGGCATGGAACCGCCGAACGAAGAGGAGTTGATACACCGGCTGCTCGCCGGCATCAGACGATATCAAGATTAGAGAAAGGAAAATTGAAATGGATTTGACCAATACCGCAAAAGCGCTTGAGAAGCGCGGTTTCGAGGTTTATGTCTGCAAGGATTCGGCATCGGCGGCTGATCGCGTGATGGAGCTGGTTGCCCCGGCCCGTTCGGTGGCGTGGGGTGGTTCGGAGACGCTGAAACAGCTGGGAGTGAGGGATTTGATTGCCGAGGCGGGCAAGTCGTTCCCCTCGTTGTACAACGAAGCAGACTGCTTTCTACTCAGCGCAAACGCCTTGACCGCCGATGGGCGCATTGTCAATATCGATGGAACTGGCAACCGGGTGTCGGCCTCGATTTACGGTCCGGGAGCGGTGATATTCGTCATCGGCAGAAATAAAATTGTCGAGGGGGGGGATAGACGAGGCAATCGCCAGAATCAAACGCTGCGCCTGTCCTCCAAATTGCCGCCGCCTCGGGAAAAGCACGCCCTGCGCAAGCACCGGTGTCTGTGCCGACTGCTCTTCGCCCGACCGTATCTGCAAGGTGACGGTTGTTCACGATCGTGCCCCCTCCCGCACCCGTTCGGTAGTGGTGCTGGTCGATGAGGATCTGGGATATTGATAGATTGAGTTCTTCGGGTTGCTTGTCGTGAATATCAGGCGGCGTTTGTCGGTCGTGGGTGGTTTCATCGCCGAAGAGTGTTCCGGATGGAGACCGGCGGAGGTGGCGTGGGGCGTCTTCTGTGTCGCATCGATCGCCGGACTTTCCATTTTGTGGAAGGAGCCCCCCTTGATGATTTTTGCCGCGGTCTGCGGCATGATGTATACGCTTTTGGCGGGCAAGGGCAAATCCTGCTGCTATCTGTTCGGGTTGATCAACACTCCGCTCTACATGTATGCGGCCTGGCAGCAGCGTTATTATGGCGATGTGGCGCTCAACGCATTCTACTTCCTGATGATGCTCCCCGGTTTTATCGTATGGCGGAAGCATCGGCGCCAGAATGCGGAGAAAGGGGTTGAGAAAACCGTTCTGACCAAAAGCGAACGCTGGGTGTGGTTGGCGGTGATGGTGGCGGCCACCGTGGTCCTGTACCGGGTCCTTGTCGCGCTGGGGGGCGCAAGAGCCTGGTGCGACGCCATGACCAACGTCCTCTCGGTCGGCGCGATGATATTGACGGTAAAGCGTTGTGCCGAGCAGTGGCCGCTGTGGATAGCGGTAAATCTGATTGAGGTGTTTATGTGGTTCGGCGTTTCCGGAGCGGTTTCATTGCTTTTGATGTGGATATTGTTCCTGGTCAACGGCTGCGTTCTGGGTTTTGCCTGGTACCGCGAGCTTTCGGAAAATCGCCCCTGAATAGTAATCGGTTAGCAGTTAGCGCTCAGCGATTGGTTGCGGTAGTCACGCATTGAGATGCCGAATCTCCGCTTGAAGAGAATCTTCGGTGGCGTGAGATTTGTCCAGCCGCAGGCGGAGGTTATCTCGGAGATGGAAGCGGTTGTCTGTCTGAGACGGCGTTTAACCTCTTCGAGCCTGATGCGAAGCATCGCTTCGTAGACGCTTTCACCCTGAAGCTCCCGAAATCTCAGTTCAAGGAGCGAGCGGGATACGTTGAAACGTCGCGCCACATCATTGACGCCGATTCCTTTGCATGCTTCGTTGTTTATGTAGACGAGCACTTTTTGGATGAATTTTCCGGCTTCTGACTGCGGTACGGTGGACTCTCGGTGAACTACAGTGCGTATTCCCACGAGCCTTAAGCGCTTCTCCAACGGAATCTTGCCTCCGGAAATCATCACATTCAGAAGTTCGGCCGCAAGTCGCCCCTCGCCGATGAAATCAGGCTGGACGCTTGAAAGTTTCGGCTCTGAGTTTTCGCACAGAATGGGATCGTTGTTTACGCCGAGGATGCCAATCTCCGCGGGAATTTTGATCCCGATTTCATTGCATACGTTCGCGATCTCGAATGCGCGGTCATCGCATGCCGCGAGGAGTCCGCATGGTTTTGGTATATCTTTTAGCCATTTGGTCAATGTCTCTTTGTCCTCGATTTTATCTTGGAAATGATTTACGTCGAACATTCGCACAATGAATCCGGCGGCGGCGAGGGTGTCTTTGAAGTTTATGCCGCGCTCTCGGCTCCAATCTTCATCGGTTCGGTAGCCAGCGTAGGCGTAGCTTTTGTAGACACCTTGCTTAAGAAGTGTTTGCGCAGCTTCTCGACCAACCGATGCTGAGTCACTTTTAACAAAGGCGATGTTCGTTTTTCTGTCTGAAATGCCTCCCCCGGAAACGTTCATGACTACTGTCGGAATGTCGGTCTCGGCGAGAACTTTGAGAGCGTCTTCGGTTCCCGGTATGCCGACTATGAATCCGTCGGCGCCGCGTTTCAGCTCGTGGCGGACGGTCCCGGCGGTGAATTCGTGCCTTGTTCTGTAGATGACGAGCTGCCAGCGGTGCCCGGCGCTTAAGTATTCGAATACGCCGTTGAGTTTGTCCTGTCCAGCGATTCCCGCCATTCGCAGCGCTGCCACTATACGGCGCGGGGATGATTTTGGAAATTTCCTTTTCATGGTTGGCTGATGATTAGTCTTTGGTTGTTAGTCGTCAGTATATCATGCCACGGTATATTACGGCAAAGCCTTTTGGTGAAAAGATAATATAATTTTGGTGTAAAAAATATTTTATTGATATGCTGCTTTTATTATACTGATGACGCATATTAGGGAGATACAGATAATTATCAAGCGCTAACGAGAGAATGCAAATGAAAAATACGATTATTCTTGCTGTCTTGTCCGTAGTCGCCGTTTCGGCGTTTGCCGGAAACAAAGCGAATCCAGAAGCGATAGAACTTACGCCGATTCCCGTGCCGCGTGAGTTCAAAAGCGACATCGACAATCCTGTCGCGTTTGATTCTTCGGTTACGCTCACCGTAGACTGCCCAGATGCGAACGGCGTTAAATGGCTTGCGGCCCATTTCGCTGAATGGTACGGCAAGAATGCGCCTAAAGTTCAATCTTCAACATTCAGTTCCGGACTTTCGGACGATCTTGAGGCTTATTCCGTCGTGGCCGATGCCTCGGGCGTCAAAATCGCGGCGCGCTCTCTTGCGGGCGTCAGGTGGGCGGCGTATACGCTTAGACAGCTCGCCGTAGCCCGCCGCGGCACGTTTAAGACGCAGGGGCGGATCCTTCCTGCGCTGTCGATTTCCGATTCGCCGCATCTCAAGTTTCGCGCGGTGCATTTGTGCTGGTTCCCCGAAGTAAGACCGCAGCAGATGGAGCGTGCGATCCGTCTTGCGGCGCTCTTTAAGTTCAATTACGCGATTATCGAGCCTTGGGGGATGTATGAAAGCAAAAAGCATCCGTGGTGGAGTTGGCCGAATCCGAAGATGACCAAAAGTGAAATCCGCCGTCTTGTGGAAATCGGCAGAGAGCTCGGCATCACTCTGATTCCTCAGATCAACGCGTTCGGACACGCTTCGTCGTCGAGAAGCTGCACGTTGAAGCATATGGTTCTCGATATCGCACCCGAATACGAGCCCCTGTTCGAACCGGGCGGATGGAACTGGTGTCTGACCAATACTGAAACGCAGCGTGTCCTTCGCGAACTCATCGCCGAGATGCACGAGGATTTCGGAAATCCGCCGTATTTTCATCTCGGGTGCGATGAGGCTCAGCCGCCGTCATGTCCCGAATGCCGCAAGCGTCCTTACGGCGAACTTGTCTGCGAGCATATCGCGGGGCTTGCCGATTTCGTAAAAAAACGCGGCGCGAAGCCGATGATCTGGCACGATATGCTTCTTGAACGCGGGGATCGGCGCTGGAAGGGCTTCGTTCATTTCGGTTCGAAGACTACGGCGACTCTCGCCGACACGCTTCCGAAGGATGTCATAATCTGCGACTGGCAGTATTCCTACGGCCATATGAACGAGAAGCGTAATGATTGGCCGACTATGGAATACTTCAAGGAGAAAGGGTTTCCGGTTGCGGGATGCCCGTGGATGAACTACAACGCGATGAAGCCGATGGCGGATTATATTGCTAAAATCGGCGGCTTCGGAATCATTGAGACGACATGGCATCATCTGCGCGGCGACGATTGGATAAAAATGTACAAGTATGCCTCCGCCGCCGCGTGGGGAACGTCGTTTCCGGCGAGACGTCCGATGTTCGATACTCCTTTCGCCATAGCCTTGCGCCTTATCGGGAACGATATGAAGACGTCTGATTATCTCGATACAGGGCATCTTAACTATCAGGTGCCGCCCGGTTGGTGGGTCGACAACAATTGAGAAATTCTCGATGAAGGCTACAGAAACCGTCATGGAAAACGAGCGCTCTTATTCCGTCCGATTCCTCCTTGCGATTGCGGGATTGGGAGGCCTCTTGTACGGTGTGGATTTCGGCGTTATCGCCGCAGCCGAGCCGTACATGAAGTCGCTTGGCGTTTACAGCGGCTCCCAGATAAGCCATATCGTCGGAGCGGTGCTTCTCGGCGGCCTACTTTCGTCCATTACCGCCGGCTGGCTCTGCGACTTCTTCGGGCGCAAGAAGATGATTGTTGCTTCGTCGGCGATGTTTCTTCTTTCCATTCCGACAGTATGCCTTTCTCTCGAATGTTATCCTGTTCTGTTCGCCGGAAGAGTTTTTCAGGGGATGAGTGCGGGATACATGGCGGTTGTCATGCCGATGTATTTGACTGAGACCTTGCCTGCCGATATACGCGGGCGCGGCACCGGGATATTCCAGTTCTGTCTCGGGCTCGGTCTTGTCGTCGCGGCCGGAGCGGGGTGTCTTATTGCGATGTATTACGGAGCATCCGACAGCGCGAACATCGACGCCGCGGGAAAAACTGCCGCGTGGAGCGCAAATTTCTGGTGGACGATGATTCCCGTGGCGGTTCTTTTTTTCGGAAGTTTTTCGCTTCCGGAAAGCCCCGTCTGGCTCTCGGGCGGCCATAAAAAGGCTAAAGATTCCTCTTCCGTCAAACGCGAAGACGGCTCTCTTCTTCAGCGCCGCTATGTCGTTCCTTTTCTTCTGGCCGTCACCGTTCTTACATTGAACAAGACTACCGGCATGAGCTCCTTTACGAGCTATCTCGTTTCGATACTTCAGGGTTCGGGTCTCGACGGAATGGCCGCGAATTGGGGGCAGCTTGCCGTCAAGACGTCCAATATGCTTTTTACCATAGCATCGGCGGCTCTCATAGATCGCGTAGGGCGCGTAAGGCTTCTCAAACTCGGTACCGGCGGTATGGCGCTCTTTCTCGGGGTTATCGCGTCGATATTCCTGTCGGTGGAGCGCTTCGGCGTGGAGGCGACGAATTTTACAGGCTCTCTTATGCTTGTCTCGTTCATCTTTATGCAGGCGTTTTATGCGCTCGGTCCCGGGATTTGCGTGTGGCTCGTTCTCTCCGAACTGATGCCTACGCGCATTCGCGCCAACGGAATGGCTTGCGCGCTTTTTATGAATCAGCTCGTCGCCTGGGGGCTCGCTTCCTGGTTCCGCCCATGGATCGAGGCATGGGGCTGGTCTTCAATGTTTTTCTTCTTCGCGGCGAACGGAGCACTCTATTTCATTGTATCATTCTTTATTCCTGAAACGAAAGGTAAACCGGTAGAGGAGCTTGAACACCTCTTCGATAAAAATAAATAATCTAAATTTTTAATCGGCACGTGAGGACACGCGTCCTCCTTGGCTTCTAACCCCTAACCCCAACCCCCGAACAACTATGATCACACAAACATCCATCAGTTACTACGGTCTTAACTACGTCGAACACGCCGAGGCGGACTTCAAGGAAATGAAGGCGCACGGAGTTACGCAGGTGATTCTCGCCGTAACGGAATTCGACTTCGATTTCTGGCGCCCGAACATCCCCGCTATCGTCGCCAAGGCGCACGAACTAGGTCTTCGCGTTCTTATCGATCCGTGGGGCAACGGCAAATACTTCGGCGGCGAGCAGGTCTCGAAGTTCCTTCAGGACAATGTCGAGAACCGCCAGGTTTCGGCGCTCACGGGCGAAAAGCTTCCCTACGCCTGTTTCAATACCAACAGCTACCGCGACTACTTCAAGAATTTTTGCGTAACGCTCGCTCGCGAATGCAAGCCCGACGGATTTTTCTGGGATGAGCCGCACTATGCTTTCCCGAAGGGCATCGCGTCGATTACGGGCGGCGTGGCCGACGACTGGACATGCTACTGCCCCGTCTGCCGCAAGCGCTTCGAGGACTACTACGGCTATCCGATGCCGCGCTATATGACGAACGACGTCAAGCTCTTCCGCTGGCGCGAGGCGCTCGTTGTTCTTTCCGACACGTCAAAGGCTTTGAAGGAGCTTGATCCCAATCTCGAAATTACCTGCTGCGTACACGCCACGCAGAACGGCTACTACGTAAGCGAATACCGCGGCTACGATAACTGGGATATGGTTGGCGAGTGCCCCTACTTCGATGTCTTTTCGACAACTATCGTCAACTGGGCGCTCCCCGAAGATTTCTACCGCGACATCACCGAGCGTACCGTCGCCATCGCCAAGAAGTACGGCAAGAAGTCCGAACGCTGGCTCATGGGCTACTACAAGCAGCCCAAGGATTGGAAGCAGGTCGACAAGTGGGTCGATATCGCGCGTGAAGCGGGTGTTGACCGCCTCGCCGCGTGGACGTATCGCGGTGGCTTCGGTACGGTCGTCGGAGCGCCAGACGCGCTTAAGCTCTGGGACACAATCGGCGAGAATTACAAGAGAGTGATTAGCTGAGAGCTGAGAGCTGAGAGCAGAGAGCTTGGAGCTGGTAGGAGTTAGATATGAAAGAATATCTTGATAATGTAAGTAGCATACTTAATAAGATCGAGGCGGAGGAGGGCAAAGCGCTCTCGGCCGCTTCCGATGCCGTAGCCGACGCCATCTGCGGCGACAAGCTTATTTACGTTTTCGGCTGCGGCCACTCGCATCTTGTGGCGCTTGATACTTTCTATCGTGCGGGCGGACTCGCCTGCGTTTCCGCGCTTCTCGATGAAGACCTTATGCTTCACGACGGCGCCGCGAAATCAAGCCGCATGGAGAAGATGCCCGGAATCGGCACGGAGGTGTTTCGCCGCCACGCGGTGAAGCCGGGCGATGTCGTCGTGATAATTTCCGCGAGCGGAAAGAACGCCGCTCCCGTCGAAGTTCTTCGTGCGGCGAAGGCGGCGGGAGTCAAGACGGTCGCGATCTCGTCGTCCGAATATCGCACGAAAGGCGGCGTTCTTCTTGATGAGGCGGATATCGGCATCGACAGCAAGGTCGCCTACGGCGATGCGGTTATCCCTGTAGGCGATGCGTTTATGGGCGGAATGTCCACTATGGCCGGGCTGTTCATCCTCAATTCTATGCTGATCGAGGGATCGCGCAAGGCGCTCGAGCGCGGCACGGTTCCGCCGATCTACAGAAGCGGTAACGTTGAGGGCGGCACCGCCGGCAACGCGCTTCTTGAATCGCGTTATTTCGACCGTATAAAAAGGTTGTAGCCATGGCAAAAGTCGTAGTGATAGGTGCGGTCGGAAAATCCGTCTCGATGGATGTCGACAAATTCCATGTCGGCGGCGAGACGATTTTCGCGAAAAACGCGCATGGAGAATTCGGCGGCAAGGGCTTCAACCGCGCCGTCGCTTCCGCGCGACAGAATGTCGAAACCGTCTTTATCGCCGCCTGCGGAGCGGAGGACGCTTCCGCCATCGAGTCTCTTTTCGAGGCTGAAGGCGCGTGCGCCATACTCGTCAAGCGCGAGGGCGAGCAGTCTGATTTCGCCTCGATCATAACGGACGCCGTCGGAACGACTCATGTGACTGTCTTTCAGGGCGCGGCGCTGAGGGTGGAGGATGTAGCTTCCTTTTCCGAAGAGATCGCTTCCGCTTCAATACTCGTTCTCGATAACGAAATACCTGAAGAGGTCAATGTGGCGGCGGCCGAGATTGCTTCGGCGCATGGAGTAAAAATCATTCTCAATCCCGCGCCTTACCGTCCGCTCGGCGAGCGGATGAAGGAGCTTGTCGATATTTACACCCCGAACGAATTTGAGACCGAAGGGCTTGAAAGCGTTCGCGGCGAAGTCGTGGGAACGCTCGGCGCGAAGGGCTGCGTAATCCGCTCCTCCGGTGTCGTGGTCCCTCCTGTCGATCACGGCAAGAGCGTCGATACGACAGGCGCAGGAGATACGTTCAATGGCGTTCTCGCCGCTCGCCTTGCCGAAGGCGAGGCGCTTGAGGCGGCCTGTCTTGCGGCAAACGATGCCGCCGGATACGAAGTAACGGTTCGTTACGTTCTTCCGGCGATTCCTCGGAGAAACAAAGTTTGATAAGCTAAAAGGAATAAAAAATGAACCTGAAAAAGATGAACAAAGGGCTCGACTTCCTGCGCGACAAATACGGCGCGGCGAAGGGCGAGATAACAGTTAAGGAAGGGCACTGCTTCGTCGGTGCGGTGCCGCTTCTTCCCGGTCGCATGGAGCGTAAAATCGTCGAGCTCAAGAAGATGACGGAGAACGGAACGCTTGAAGGCGTATCCACGCTCCGATTCGCCGCATTTGTTCCGAAGGGTGCGGATATTAAGGAAGTCCTCGCCAAGGAGCTTGATCTCGCCGCCTATCTCGGAGCGTCGGACGTCGTGCGCGTCATGGCGGCCGGTAACGGCGAGGCGATTAACGTTCTTGCGAAGCTCGCCAACGACGTGAACGTTTCGGTGGAGGTCGCGGCTTCTCTTCCCAAGGGCGAGAGCGCGTTCGATCGCCACGAAATCATCGCCAAGCGCGGAGTCGCCTGCGATCAGGCGGTCGATACCCATACGCCTCACGCTTCCATCCGCTGCTACGGAGCGAAAGGCTCCGTTGAGTATACGGATGTCGATACGGAACTTTTCGGGCTTCCCTACGATGAAATCTGGAACGTTCGCGCGGCGTTCGCGCTTCTTCAGAAGCGCGCCGACGCAAAGGTCTGGAAATCGGCGTGGGCCAAGGCCGTAAAGGCGGCGGATCTCGCGTTTAAGGCCGATAAGGCGAAGGCGGCGAAAACGATAGCCGTCAAGAAGGGCCTCGACACCAACCAGTCGATAAAGGTGGCTGAGGTGAGGTAGCTTGGAGCTTTGAGCTTGGAGCTTGGAGCTTTGAGCTTGGAGAGTGGAGGTTGAATGGTAAAGTGTTATAGAGAACTGAAAGTCTGGCAAAAGGCTATGGATTTTGTAGCACATGTGTACAAGGTCCAGAAAGGTTTTCCCGCCGAAGAACGATATGGTCTTTGCGATCAGTTGCGGCGTGCGGCAGTTTCTATTCCGTCAAACATCGCGGAAGGGCGAGGTCGGGATACTGCTAAGGATTTTACTCATTTCTTGACTTTAGCTCGTGGCTCCTTGAACGAAGTTGCTACTCAGTTGGAGTTGGCTTTTCGGCTTGGATATCTTGATGACTGGAGTGATCTGTACGAAGAAGCTCTGGAAATCAGAAAGATGCTGAATGCCATGATCGTACGTCTTAAACAATCATATAAAAACTAAAGAAAGGTGCTTAAGCTCTAAGCTCACAGCTCACAGCTCACAGCTCTAAGCTAAAAAACTATGAAACCGGTAAAAATCGCAATGATGGGAATGACGCACGGTCATACCCGCAAGTACTATCAGACGCTTCTTGACAATAAAAAACTCGATTGGATCGCTTCGTGCGCCCAGGACGAGGATGCGAAGAAGACATACGAGCTTTATCAGACGGGTGTACCGTGCTATCTCGATCCTGAAGAGATGTACGAAAAGCATCCCGATATTGAAGCTGTCGTAATCGCCTCCGCGAACGACAGGCATTTCGAGCAGATGAAGTGGTGCGCCGAGAAGGGAATACACATCCTTTCGATGAAGATCCCGACCTTCGATATGAAGGAATACGATGCGATGATCGAGATGTGCGACAAGGCCGGCGTCGTCTGCCAGATTGAACTTGAAATGCACTACAATTCCGTCGTTCGCCGTTTGAAGAAACTTATCGCTGACGGTGCGATCGGAAAGATCAAGTCGGTCCAGGCTACGAACATTACGCTCTCTCCGGTGTGGGCGTTTCCGTGGCAGGGCGATCCCAAGGCGAGTTTCGGCAAGGTGTCGCGTCTTAAGAAGGGTGATAAGCGCTTCAAAGGCGGCGCTCTGTGCGATCATCCGCATATCTTCGATCTTATCCGTCATTTAACGGGCTGTTCGTTCGACTACATTTACGCCGAGGTCGCACCGAACCTGCGCGACGGTCTCAAGGTCGAGGATATGCTCATGGCTGTCGGCAAGATGAAGGACGGAACGGCGTTTCTCTTCGATCCGAGCTGGTCGCGTCTGGAAGAAAAGCTTAAAGTCCCCGGGCCCGGATGGGAGCGCTTCCCCAAGCGCATGGAGGTCAATGTCACCATCACCGGCGAGAAGGGGATGATCACCTGCGACTGCTTTGGTCCTAACGTCTACCACAACGGCGCTCCGAACGACCGCTATACGGTGCAGTACACTTACTTCGACGAGTGGATCGGGCTTATCGATGAATTTGTCGATTGCATCCGCAACAAGAAGACCCCACTCATCAACTTGAAGTGGCATAAGGAGTCTATCCAAGCGATGCTCGGCTGCTACGAATCTATCGAAACGGGCAAGATTGCGAAGATTTAGAGGGAGAGATGAGTAATGAGATGTGAGGGATGAGAAAAGAGTCTCTCCTCTTACGATGATCGGAGCGTCGATCCTGAATATCGTTTCCTTGTTGCTTGAAATAGGGGTTTTTGGTATGCTTTAAAGCAATGAGTAAATTATTATCAGTATTCGTTTTTCTGCTGTGCGCCATGCCGCTTTTCGCCCAGCAGCGCATCGGGCAGCGTTATAACCGCACCTACGCCACCGATATGTTTGAAGGCTTTGACGCCATCGACGCGAAAGCGGCCGTCGATCAGAAAAAACCATCCTTCTGGAACGGTGTCGACGCCCCCGATTCGGCCGCGCAATTCGCATTCGCTAAAGCCAAATGCGACGCTGGCGATTTAAAAGCTGCGCGCAAAGCATACGATGCGCTGGTTGCGAAATGGCCCGCATCCCCCGAGGCTCCAAAGGCGCAGCTGGCCATGGCAGAAATTCTCGAGCAGCTTGGCAGTCTTGAGCGGGCATTTGATGAATATCAGTATCTGTTGACTTTCTATTCCGGACATTGCGCCGTTTACGATATCCTCGATCGCCAGTTCCGTATCGCCAACGCTCTGCTCGGCAAGGAAAAGAGCTTTCTCGGACTTGACCTCGGCGGAACCGCCGAACAGCGCCAGCGCTTCGAGAAAATCGTCCGCTCCGCCCCCCGCTCCCCGAAGGTTCCAGAGCTGCTGCTCGTAATCGGCGGCATCCGCGAGGAGGAGGGCGAGTTGCTCGAGGCAATCGCCGTGTACGACGGATTGATCAACCGTTTCCGCAACTCCGAATACGCCCCCGAGGCCGCCTACCGCTCCTCCCGCTGCCGCTATGAGCTCTCAACGGCGCAGCGCGAAAACGAAGGCCGCTGCAGAAACACATTGGCCTTCCTGAAGTCCGTGCTCGACCGTATGCCCAATCATGCCATGCGCAAAGAACTTATTCAATGGCAGGATGAGCTGACCCGGCTGCTAATTGAGCAAAACTACAAAAAAGCGATATTCTACGATACAGAACAGCGCAATCGAGAATCGGCAAAAACCGCATACCGGGCTTTTCTCAGGGAGTTTCCCGATGCGCCCCAGGCCGGGGAAATCGCCGAACGTCTAAAAGCGGTTGAGGCAGGCGCCAAACCATTGCGCAAATAAGAAAGGAGTAATCCATGAGGAACAAGTTGCTTTGTGCTGCCGTGATAGCGGCGCTGGTCACCACCGGTTGTAAGCTCTCGTCCTATTCGTGGCGTTCGACCGTGCCCGAGTCGATGCGGGTCATCTCCGTTCCCACCTTCGAGAACGAATCAGGATTCCCCGAGCTTGGCGCCATCACCACCAGAAGCATTCTGCGCGAGGTGCAGCGTGAAGGCACTTTTCGCATCGGAAGTCTCGATGATTGCAAGGTGAAGCTGATCGGCAGAATCATGAAACCGGAGATGTATGGGCTTTCCTACAATCGCAACTACTCGTCCCGCACATCGGAATACCGCTATCGCCTCACCGCCGAAATCATGCTGGTCGAGAAGGAGAGCGGTAAGATTCTCATCAACGGTAAAAAGGTTTCAGTGTCTACAACTTTTCTGACCCGTGATGATATGTTGACCGGAATGCGCGACGCCTATCCGCGAGTCGCGACCGATCTGGCTCGTAAAATCATGGATGAAGTGCACAATTGCTGGTAAGGAGTATTATGGCCGCAGATCTCAAACAGGCGTATAAAACAATCATGGACGACCATTTTCCCTCGGAGATGGAAATCACTTTCAAAGAAGGGGAGGCCCGTCAGACGCTGGTGTACCGCAAAGTCTCTTGGGTAATCGACGGTGTGGCCAAGGGGTTGCGCTACGGCGAAAACCCCGGGCAGGAAGCGGCCATGTATAAGCTTGTGAACGGGAACCTGGTTCTGGGCGATGTCGCCTGCATCCAGCCCGGTATGGCGCTGGCCTCCGATCCGGAACTGCTCCAGTCTGGAAAGCATCCCGGCAAAATCAACCTTACCGATGCGGACAACGCCTTGAATATTTTGCGCTATCTTGACAAGAAGCCGTGCGCAATCATCATCAAGCACAACAATCCGTGCGGCGTAGCGACGGGGTCGACCCTTGCCGAAGCTTACTATCGCGCCAACAAGGCCGACCGGCTTGCGGCATTCGGCGGCTGCATCGCTCTCAACCGTACCTGCGATCGCGAAACCGCCGAGCTGATTCTCCAGAATTACGCCGAGGTCGTGCTCGCCCCCGACTATGCTCCTGGGGTGATGGATATGTTCGCCGCCAAGAAGAATCTGCGCGTGATGCGCATCCGCAACATGGAACGTTTGCGCGATTATGAAGCTTCGCGCTTCGTCGATTTCAAGTCGATGATGGACGGAGGGCTGGTGGCGCAGTGGTCGTTCGTCCCCGCCGCCCGCACCGTCGATGCGCTTATGCCCGCAGAATGCACTACCAAGGACGGCGTCCTGCACAAGATAGCAAGAATGCCTACGGCGGCAGAGCTTGACGATCTGCTTTTCGGATGGCTGGTCGAAGCCGGAGTGACCAGCAACTCGGTGCTTTACGTCAAAGATGGTGCCACTGTCGGTATCGGCACCGGAGAGCAGGATCGCGTGGGGGTCGCGGAAATCGCCCGCGACAAGGCGTACCGCAAACTGGCCGACTGGTACGCATGGGGAAAATGGCAGACCCCGTACAACGATTTGGTTTTGAAATTCGGTGCAGACGGGGCGTCCCGTCAGGCCGAGGCCGACGAATACGCCGCCTCCGAAAAGGGAGGTCTTAAGGGAGCGGCCATGGTTTCCGACGCCTTCTTCCCGTTCCGCGACGGCGCGGAGGTCGGCATCCGGGAGGGCATCAGCTCCATCGTTCAACCCGGCGGTGCGATTCGCGATTGGGATGTGATCGACTGCTGCAACGAAAACAATATCGCGATGGTGTTCACCGGTCAGCGCAGTTTTAAACACTAACCGGAAGAAGAGGCTGGCGCGGAATGAAGATTCTGGAGAAGTATGTTTTCACATCTTTTCTCACGGCATTTTTTCTGTCGTGGCTGATTTTGTCTTTCGTGCTGACGGTAAGCCTGCTGGTGAAAATCGTAGAGCTGATGATCGAAGGGGTGCCGGCCGATGCCATCGGCACCTTCGTGCTGGTGAGCTTTCCGGGGACGCTGTACCTTACGGTGCCGCTTGCGCTACTGGTCGGATCGCTGCTGGTCTTTTCCCGCTTGTCCGCCGACAGCGAAATCGCGGCGATGCGGGCTTGCGGCGTGAATCTTCTGCAGATTATGCGCTGGCCGCTGGTTTTCGCCGTGCTGTGCACCGCGCTCTGCGTGTGGGTAAACCACGAAATCGTCCCCCGCAGCCATGAGAAGCGCAATGAAATAAAAAGCATGGTCGGGCTGGAGACCGGACTTGAATTGCTCGAACCGGGACGTATGATCGACGATTTCGAGAAGGCTCGCATTTATTTCGAACGGAAGGAGGGGGCGTGGATACACGACCTGCTGATTTTCGATCTCTCCGATTCGAGAGGCATGCGGGAAATCCACGCCGACAAAGCGCTGATCACCACCAACGGAACGGATGTTGTGCTCGATATGTACCGGGTGAGCATCGAACCGATCGATTTCAATACGCCGGGGGTCGCCCGCGCCGAACGTCTGCGCCACACCGTTCCCGACGCGCTCAAAAAGCGCACGCGCACCCATAAGCTCAAGGATATGCGCTATGTGGAGCTGACCACAAAAATCGCCGCCATAAGAGAGAATGCGCGCGGACTGCCCAAGAAGATTATGCGGCGCGAACTCTCTCGTGCCCGTACCGAATACCATGTCCGTCATGTTTATGCGATCGCCGCGCTGTGCTTCGTGGCCATTGGCATTCCGCTCGGCATCAAAACCCAGCGCAAGGAATCCAGCGTCGGAATGGCGGTCAGCTTGGCGGTGGCGCTGGTCTACTACCTTTTTGTCATTCTGGCTATGTCTCTGGACAAGCGTCCGGAGATGGCGCCGTATGTGCTTGTCTGGCTGCCGGTCGCCCTCTGCGGCGCATTTGCAGCTTATCTGATTCCCAAAAATCTCTAATCTGAACGGAGGAGCAAAATGGCTAATATTCATGCTACGGCTATCGTCGATCCCAAAGCCGAGCTGGCTGCGGACGTTGAAGTGGGACCCTATGCGGTAATCGGTCCGAATGTGAAGATTGGCGAAGGTACCGTGGTCCAGTCCCATGCGTACCTCGCCGGACATCTTACGCTCGGCAAGCGCTGCCAGATATTTCCGTTCGCCTGCCTCGGCACCAAATCGCAGGACTTGAAATATGTCGAAGGCGATATCACGTATGCGGAAATCGGCGACGACACCGTGATGCGCGAATTTTCCACGGTGCATCTCGGCACGAAGCCGGGTGAGGTGACCCGCGTCGGTTCAAACTGCCTGATTATGGCCTACTGCCATGTGGCACACGGCTGCAGCGTCGGCAACCACGTCATCATGTCGAATGTCGCCACGCTGGCCGGCGAGGTGCAGGTGGCTGATTACGCAATCATTGGCGGGCTCACCGCGGTCCATCAGTTCTGTCGCATCGGCACCCATGCGATGGTCGGCGGCGGTTGCGCGGTCCGTCAGGATTGCCCCCCGTACATGATCGCGGAAGGCAAGAACTTCGGCCTTGAAATCCGCGCCCCCAACATCGTCGGACTTCAGCGTCGCGGGTTCTCGCAGGAGGCGCGCAGCTCCATCAAGGAAGCGTATCGCATCATCTATCGCGAGGGACTGAACCGTTCGCAGGCGCTTGAGCGCATCAAACTCGAAATGGATCAGACCCCGGAAATCGAAGCGTTGCTCGATTTCTACGGTTCGAGCTCGCGCGGAGTGTATTAAGCCGCGTCCGGAAGGAGGATTGCCCTATGAAAAAAAACATGCTTATCGCCCAGAGCGGCGGCCCTTCGATGGTGATCAACCAGTCGTTGGTGGGCGCAGTGCTCGCCGCCCGCTCCAATCGCAAAGTCGGGAAAATCTACGGGGCTTTGCACGGCATAGAGGGCGTCCTCGCGGAGAATTTCATTGATCTGCGCAAGGTGTCAGTCTCCCGGCTCAATGCGATTGCCGAAACCCCGTCATCCGCACTGGGTTCATGCCGGCTCAAGCCTGACGCCGAAGACTGCAAAAAAATCTTCGCCGTGCTGCGCAAGCTAGGCATCCGCTATTTTTTCTACATCGGCGGAAACGACTCGGCCGACACCGCACGCATCATAAACGAAGAGGCGGTCAAGGCCGAGTATGAGATGTGCTGCATGCACATTGCAAAAACCATCGACAATGATCTGCTGGAAAACGACCACACGCCTGGTTACGGCAGTGCGGCGAGATTCGTGGCCTGCGCCGTCCGCGGCGATGATCTCGACAACCGGGCGCTCGGCGGCGTGAAGATCGATGTCATCATGGGACGCAATGCCGGTTTTCTCACCGCCGCATCGGCGCTTGCGCGCGTCGACGAGAGCGACGGTCCCCATCTGGTATACCTGCCGGAACGTCCTTTCCGCATTGACGCCTTCGTAAACTCTGTCAAAGCCTGTATGCGCAAATGGGGACGATGTGTGGTGGCTGTCTCCGAAGGCATCGTCGATGAAAACGGCGTGCCGATCGCCAGCAAGTTCTCCTCTGAAGTCGATTCCCACGGCAATGTCCAGTTGAGCGGAAGCGGCGCCTTGGGCGATCTGCTCGCCGGTATCGTCCGCGAGAAGTGCGATGTGAAGCGGGTGAGGGCCGATACTTTCGGCTACATCCAGCGTTCGTTTCCGGGGTGCATTTCGCCGGTTGACGCCGAAGAGGCCCGTCAGGTCGGAGCCGAGGCGGTCAAGGCCGCAGTGGATGATGAGGTCTCGCGCGGCTCGGTGACGATCAAACGTGTTCCCGGCAAGCGTTACAAGGTCAGGTACGAGGTGGTGCCGCTTCGTCGTGTGGCGAAGAATACGAGAAGCATGCCGGATTCTTTCATCAATCGCGCCGGCAACAATGTCACGCAGGCGTTTATCGATTACGCGCGTCCTCTGGTCGGAAAGCTGCCGCTCGGCGCGCGCTTTGATATTTGACACCATTCATGAAGAACGACCGCACCATTCTTATCTGCACAGTTGTGCTTTTCGTTTTCGGGCTGGCGGTGCAGGCGCGTCTCGGTGCATTCGGCCCGTGGCCGTGGAACGGAAAAACCGTCGAGTTGATTCCGCTGTTTTGCGCGGTGATCGCTTTCTTCGCCGGGTGGGGGCTTTGTGCCGGAGGGCGCGCCGCCAAACTGGGACCGGTTGCCGGATGGGGTGCGTATATGCTTGGATGCGCATTGCTCTGCGCGATGCTTGCATTCGGAAGGAAATTCCGCGGAGGCTACTACCTTCCCGGCAACATCAATCCCACCGAAATGGTCAAGCCGCTGATGGTGTGGTTTCTAGCCTTCTATCTATGCAAGCATTCCAAGGCGCTTTCCGAGACGCAGTTCGGCGTCCCCGCTCCGCCGTGGCGCACCGTTGCATGGCTTGGGGTCTGGTGGTCGGCGCCGTTGCTGCTTTCGGTGATGCTGCACGACCTCGGTCTGCTGGCTTTGCTGTCGCTGGTGTTGCTGCTGATGCTTTTTGCGATGAGCGGACGGTTCGGATATCTTTTGCTGGCTGGCGGTGCGGTGTTCTGCGCCTCATGGGCGGTCCGGCTTCTTTCGCCTCACGCCGCAGCGCGGTTTTCGGTGTGGCTGAATCCTTTTGCCGATCCGACCGGAAAATCCTGGCAGGTGCTGCAGGCGCTGACAGCGATGTACTCGGGATCCTGGTTCGGTTCGGGTGTCGGCGCCGGGCATCCATCGATGATTCCGATTGTCACCACCGACTTCGTGTATGCGGCTGTCGCCGAGGAGCTGGGGTTTGTCGGCTGCGCCGCTTTAATCGGAGTGCTGCTGATTTTTTTCAATGCTGCTTTTACGGCAGCGGCTTCTGCCAAAACTCCGTTTGAAAAACTGCTCGGTGCGGGAATTGCAATTTCGCTGGCGGTTCAAATGTTGCTCAATATCGGTGGTGTGATCAAGGCTTTGCCGATGACCGGGATACCGTTGCCGTTTTTCAGCCACGGCGGTTCGTCGGCGGCGGTTACGATGTTCTCCGTTGGCATGCTGTGGGCTCTGGCGCTAAGCGGCGGAACTTCGCAGAAGCGGAAAGGGCGCGGAAAAAAATGAGCGTCGATGCCGGAAATTCCGAAAACACATTTGTACATCTGCACGTGCACACCACGTATTCCATGCTAGACGGCGCGTGCCAGATTTCGCCGCTGATCGACCGCGCCAAATCATTGGGAATGCCGGCGGTGGCGATCACCGACCACGGTAATCTGTTCGGGCTTAAGGCGTTT
>JAZQGX010000165.1:0-37678 GCA_045540275.1 Kiritimatiellia bacterium
GTTTCTTCGCGTGAAATCAGCCCTCTCAAGAAAGTCTACGCTTGTTTTTTCATCGTCCGAATAAATTTTTAAGCCCTATTTACTGGGGTTTCCGTATAGTCGGGATAATTTCCCCCGAAAAAATCGGGATAAGCGTGTAGAAAAAGGGCTTGTGGACAAACTGGGTTAAAAGCGGTAAAATGGAGCATCACTTTACGAAAGGAAAAAACAATGAAGATTTTTATCAAGGCTACTGCACAGGAAGCCAGCGCAGCAGCAGGTGCCTTCATCGGCAAGGCTGTGGCAGAAAACCCCGAAATCGTTCTTGGTCTGGCGACCGGAAGCACTCCGCTTGGTTTGTACGGCGAACTCATCAAACTCCATAAAGCCGGACTTGACTTCAGCCGTGTGCGCTCTTTCAATCTCGATGAATATTATGGGCTGCCTCCGACCCACGAACAGTCATACCGCTATTTCATGAATGAAAATCTCTTTAAGCATATCAACATCGATTTGGCCAATACCCGCGTACCCGACGGCTTGGCCAAAGATGTTCCGGCCGCCTGCAAAGCGTACGAAGCAGAGATGAAAGCCGCCGGAGGCGTCGATATCCAGGTGCTCGGCATCGGAAGCGACGGTCATATCGGTTTCAACGAACCCGGTTCTTCGCTGGTTTCCAGAACACGTCTGGTCAGCTTGACCCCTTCAACCATTCGAGACAATACTCGTTTCTTCTCCTCCGAGTCTGAAGTTCCCCGTTATGCCGTTTCCATGGGTATCGGTACCGTCATGGAGGCGAAGACGAATGTGCTTCTCGCTTTCGGCAAGAACAAGGCGAAGGCGGTTAAGGGTATGGTCGAAGGCGGCGTATCCCAGTTCTGTCCGGCTTCCGCGTTGCAGATGCATCCGGATGCGGTGGTTTTCCTTGACGAGGACGCCGCAAGCGAACTTGAACTTAAAGACTACTACAAGTGGTCCTCGGAAAACGAGCCCGCGCTTTGATAGTACAATTCATAAAGTACGGAATATGCGGCGGTGTGGCCACTGCTATCCACATTGCCGTATTCTTCGCCTTGGGGTGGTTCTGTTTTCCATGCCTCACCGAATCTGATATTGTCGTGAGACTTTTGGAACTTGAACTTCCTCCTGTCGACGAATCTTGCAGGTCCGTTTACGCCCTTGTCTGCAGCACTTGCGGATTTGTGGTTTCCAATGTAACCTGCTGGATTCTCAATCGCCTGTTCGTCTTTACTCCAGGGCGTCATTCGAAGCTGGTGGAGTTTTTGCTTTTCTTCTCGGCCTCGGGTCTCAGCTTGGTGGTGGGGTCAAGTCTACAGACTTATCTGATTGCCCATTTTGGCGTTCAGACGTCGTTGGCATTCGCCTCCAATATTTTTTCCTCGCTGGCGATAAATTTCGCCGCACGCAAACTTATTGTATTTAAAGGGTGATGGTTTGGAGTAGGCATGAAGGCTTGGTTGCAGCGGGTCAGCGAGGCGTCGGTGACAATTGACGGTCAGACGGTGTCGAAAATCGGCAGAGGATATCTGGTGCTGTTGGGCATCACTCATACCGATACCGAGGCGATGGCCGATAAAATCGCAGCTAAAGTTGCCGATTTGCGCTTATTCGACGACGAGAAGGGGGCGATGAACCTCGGCATCAGAGATGTAGGCGGCGATGTCATCGTCGTTTCGCAATTTACGCTTTATGCCGATGTTTCCCACGGTCGCCGCCCTGGCTTTTCAGCCGCCGCCAGAGGTTCTGTCGCCGAACCGTTGTACGAGTATTTTGTTAAGACGTTGAAATCCCTGCTGGGTGAAGAGCGGGTTCAGACGGGGCGTTTCGGTGCGGATATGAAGGTGGCGCTGATCAACGATGGCCCGGTCAGTGTCGAAGTGTCTATCGGTTAGCAGTGTTTGCGAATGTTCCCGGTTCTATTGAGGAACCGCAGATGCTTGATGAAGAACGGCAACGTCGCCAAACAGGCAAGAATGTCCGAGCAGGGCATCGTCAGCCACACTCCCAATTCGCGCGGACGGCAGAAAATCGGCAATATCCATATGCACGGGACCATGCAGATCAATTGCCGCAGCAGAGAAAGCAAGATTGCCGTTTTTGCACGCCCAATCGCTTGAAAGTAGGTGGTCATCGATATGTTAAGACCGATGCACCACAACATGAAATTGGAGACTCGAAGCGAATATGCCCCCGCCTTGATCAGACTGGAATTGCCTTTTTCCGCAAATAGCCATGCCAGCTCTTCGCTCCAGAAAATCTGGACGACGGCTGCAAACGTGCAGACTGCGGTGATAAGTTTCAATGCCAGAATCAATGCCTCTTTGACTCGGCTGAAATTTTTCGCGCCCCAGTTGAATCCGATGATCGGCGATACGCCTTGCTGCAGTCCAAGCACCGGCATCAGGAATATCATCATCACCGTCTGAAAGATTCCGAGCGCCGCCAGTTGTAGCGTTGCTGCATCCTGGTCGGCCGCCCAGAAACCCAAAGCCGCCGCCAGCGAAAGATTAATCAGCGCACCTGAAATCTGCTGCAGAAAAGGAGCAATGCCGATGGCGGCGGCGCGCATGAAGATTTCCCGGTGGATTCTAATTTTGCTCAATCTGAGTTTTACCACGGACGAGCCCGAAAGATAATAGTGAAGGGCGGTGCACATCGACAAGAACATCGCAATCACCGTCGCCCAGGCTGCGCCGGCAATACCAAGTCTGAATTTGAAAATCAAAATCGGATCCAAAATAAGATTGGTGCCGAATCCGACAATCATGCACAGCATCGATCGTTTAGCTGCTCCTTCGGAGCGCATTGTTGCCGACAGTCCAAAGGCCAGATGCGAGAAGAAGTGTGAAATCAGCGTGATTTTCAGATATTGTCTGGCGGCGTCCATTGCCCCCTGTCCGGCCGTATTGCCGCCGCACAGACCGAGAATCTCATCCATGAACGCATAGGCCAATGGAGGAAGAATCAGAAACGAAAGTAGCTTCAACGCCACGCACTCGCCCAACGTCTTTTCCGCTTCGTCCATGTTCCTTTGTCCAAGTTTTATCGACAAAAGCGAGGCGTGACCCATTCCGATGAAAACCCCGACCGCAACAAATACCATCATTACCGGAAAGGCGATGGTGATTCCAGCAATGGCATCCTCTCCGCATCCGTTGGCCACATACAGCCGGTCGACAACACTGTAGAGAGCGTTGAGCGTCATCGAAATCAATGCCGGCACGGAGTAAGAGAATAGGAGTCTGGAGATTTTGCCTTCAGCAAGACTTTGTGTATTGTGATGCGCTTTCATACGCCACTTTAGCCGTTTAGCTCAAAAAAGAATCAACTTTTGCGCGAATCCATGGATTCTTGTCTTTATCCAGTGTGCTTTGAATCGTACGTAATGCTGTTTCGACGCGACCGGCGATTGCCGGGTCGAACGAGCGGTAGTTTTGCACCGCATCGAGCATGCGATTTGCCGCATATTCACCGATGCCCGCAACCTTGATTACGGTTTGAGCGAACCACTGCATCCCACGTTCGGTCCAAATCGCCGAATTGTTGTCGATCAGCGGCATGTACAGCGCACGGCGAATGCCGGGATGGGTTATTGAAAATTCAGGAAGTTTTTCCGCTTCGCAAACGGCATCAACCGCCTCAACTCCGCTCTTTTGCCCGATAATCGAAAAATATCCAATTTTGCCGGTGAGCGATTTGCAAAGCCGGGTTCGTTCGTTCTCGATCGCTTCATATGCATCCGGCGACGAGCTGCTCCACAACGCTGCGAGCGTCTGCAACCTTTCGGTTATGTTGGTCGCCGCCAGCAGATGGCGTTTGAGCGCAATGTGCGCGTCTCGGGTGTCGGCGGCTGCGGCTATCTGCGCATAGGCGTTATTCAATGCTCGTCTCGGAATCGATGCAGCAATATCGGCAATCATATCTCCAGTAAGTTTCGAGCGCCTGCAGGATTCTAGAGAAGCGGCATAATCAATACACGATGCATACGCTTTGAGCAGAATTTTGCGGAATTTTGCATTCAAATCCATTCTACGCATCAACCGTGTGTCCAACGGCAGCTCCTGAACCGAAAGCATAAATCCTTTGGCCGCATCGGAAAGCCGCGTATCGTCGTTTACCGCCTTGACAGTCGACAGCAGCAGCTGCGACGGCTCGAAGCCATCGGGAGCGGCCAGATAACGGGCCCGGTCAATATCGACAAGTCCTCGCATCGCCTGGATTCGATTGAATTCATCCGGATCATGGAGCGCTTGAAGCGAAAGCTTTTCTTCGTCAGATTCCTCCGCGAAACACCGTCCGTAGAAAGAATAGCCCCGGTTCAGCGAGGCAAATGCCGGTGCCCGGTCGCAAGGGATGTCGAACTCGGCTTTTTCCTTGTCGAGAATCAGCGTGACATTAAAGATATCATTCCATTGTGCGTCAACAGCCGCTGCGGCAAACGGCATAATAAACGGAGCTTTTGCACCGGGAAGGTTGGGGCGCTGGCGCAGCGTTAGTCTGAAGAGTTTATTTTCGGCGTCATATTTCCATGAGGTTTCTACAATCGGATACCCGGCGTGGAAAAGCCAGCTGTCTGCAAACCGTTTGACGTCCAGTCGCCCTTGCGCAATTTCATCGACGCAATCGAGAAACTGGTCGGTGTTGGCATTGCCTCCGTCGTAGCGCTTGAAGTAAAGCTCTGTCGCCCTCCGATACGTTTCCGCCCCTAAAATGCGCTCAAGCATTCGCAATACTTCCGGCGCTTTGTCGTAGGTCACACCGTCGACAACCTCATCCGGATCGTTGAACCCTTCGCGGACGATTTGTCCGCTGCGTCCGGCGTCTTCTTCCGACAATGGACCGCCTGTTATCGAGCGCAAAGCATCGGTATCACGGACGCGCTGGAATACGGGATTGAAAACGGTGGCAGTGAAATTCTGTTCAACGGTTACGGTGTATGCTTCATTCAGCCACATGTCAAACGGAGAGGCCATGGTCACTCCGCTACCACAGTGACTGTGCTCGTACTCGTGGACGATTACCGAAAATGCATAGGCCAGACGAGAGTCCGGCAACGTGTCGTCGATCGTCGCCGCTTCGGCGATAATCGTGGTGTTGCCGACATTTTCCATCCCGCCGAAATTGGATTTCTCCATCGAAATCGTCCGATAGGTGTCATACGGATAGTTGAATCCGATGGTTTGATGCTGCCACAGTATGGAGCGCTTGAGTATCTCCATGGGGATGGTCGCCGCCGTTTTTTTTCCGGGAGGAACCAGATATTCAAGTTTGATGGTTTTTCCGTTCGGCAGCGTAAGTGCATCTTCAAGCGAATCCCAGGTGCCGGCACAGGCGATGAACAGGTAGGGCGCCATGGGAATGTTGTTTTCAAATGTAACCCTGCGTCTGCCGTTGCAGGTCGTGACATCGATGATATTGCCGTTGGAAATCAGGTGTGTATAGCGTTCATCGCCTTCGATTACCGTTTTGAATGTGCATTTGGCGGTACAATCGTCAATAACGGGCATTATCCGTTGAAAGCCCCATTGTTCGCACTGCGACATGTATTGCTGCGGATGGTCGCCGGGAGGCGTGGTGTCGCGGTAGATGCCGTCCAGGACCGTCTCCGATGGGTGTGAAATGCATTTGAACGACACTTCGATTCCATCGCCCGGATTTGCCGGTTTTGGCAGCTTGACCGTTATGAGATGGTGGCTTCGGTCATATTCGTAGGGAAGCGAGCAGAAGATGATTTCCAGTTCTTTGGCGTTTAGCATCAAATGCTCAAGCGTTTCGCGTGCAGTGAGAAAGAGAGTCTCCGAAGCCTCTACCCGGTCTTCGAAAAATGAGATTTCGCAGTTGATGTGATTCAACTGCGCGGTCGGAGTTTTTACCTCCGACCGCAGATATCGATATGCCATTGTTGTTCTACTCCTCGCTGGGGGAGTTTTCCGCTTCCGGCGTTGGCGTTGCTGGCGTTTCCGGTTCGGCGGGAGCGTCGTTGCGGTCTTCCGCCGGAGTCGGCGTCTCAGGTTCATCAGCATCTGCCAGACTTACGGAGACAACTTTGACCCCTTCGGCTACCGAAACTAGACGAACCCCTTGGGTATGCAGTCCGATAATGCTGATCTTCGAGACGGAAGAGCGGATGATGTGACCAGCCGATGAAATCGAAATCATGGTTTGGTCATCGCGCACGGCGTAGGCTGCCACCACCTTGCCGTTGCGGCCATCGACCCCCTTGATCGCGATGACGCCCTTGCCGCCGCGATGGTGAGGGGTGAAATCGCCAAAACGGCAACGCTTGCCGTAGCCGTTTTCAGTCACGATCAAAAGCGAGCTGTCGTCCCGGGCAATATCAAAGCTACGAACCGCGTCGTCCTCGGCGAGATTGATGCCGTGCACTCCGGTGGCGGTGCGTCCCATGCAACGGACCTGGCTTTCGTTGAAGCGAATGCCTTTGCCGTTGGCGGTAATCATTACGATGTCATCGCCGGCCTTGGAAAGGGCGACCCGGATAAGGTGGTCGCCTTCCGCAAGATTGATTGCCCTGATGCCATTGCAGTTGATGTTGCGATAGTCGATCAATGCGGTCTTTTTCACCGTGCCGTTTTCAGTGGCGAAGAAGATGTTGATATCCGGCGAGAATTCCCTGATCGGGAGCATTACGACTACCTTTTCATCATCCTGCAGTTTAAGCAGATTGATCATCGGACGACCGAACGAGGTGCGGGCGGTTTCCGGGAGCTCGTATGCCGGTTGAGCGAAGACGCGGCCGAAATTGGTGAAATAAAGCAGAGTGTCGTGGGTCTGCGCGACAAAGACCGTGGTGATGAAATCCTCTTCTTTGACGCTTGCGCCGGTAATGCCTTTTCCTCCGAGATTCTGCGCGCGGTAAAGCGTAAGCGGTACGCGCTTGATATAGTTGCGGTTGGAAAGGGTAATCACGCAGGGTTCGTCGGGGATAAGGTCGGCTTTGCAGACTTCGTTCTCGAGCGGAACGATTTCCGTGCGGCGACCGCCGTTTTTGCCCTTTTCGTAGAGCTCTTTGAGTTGTGCCAAATCGTCTTTGATGATTTTGTGGATGTTGGCAGGATCGGAAAGGATTTCGGTGAGGTGGGCAATAATCTGCACCAGTTCATCGAATTCCTTTTGCACCTTGTCGCGCTCAAGTCCGGTCAGCTGGTACAGGCGCATGTCGAGAATGGCCGAGACCTGGGCGTCGGAGAATGAGAAACGCTCAATCAGGTTGGCCTTGGCCTCATCGCGGCTGCCGGCGGATCTGATTATGCGAATCACCTCGTCCAGGTGGTCAAGCGCGATGAGCAGGCCCTCGACGATGTGTTTGCGCGCTTTGGCCTTGTCGAGTTCAAATTGCGTTCTGCGGGTAATCACTTCGAAGCGGTGATCGACATAGCAGCGGATGAGTTCTTTGAGGTTCATCACCTTGGGACGGCCCTGGTCGAGCGCAAGCATGTTGGCACCGAAGGTGGTCTGCAGTGATGTGTGGTGGTAGAGATTGTTGAGCACTACCTCGCCGAAGGCTCCTTTTTTCAGTTCGATGACGATGCGCATGCCCCCCTTGTCGGAGCTTTCGTCGCGGATGTCGGAGATGCCTTCGATGACCTTCTCGTGAACCAGTTCGACCATGCGTTTGATCATGTCGGACTTGTTTACCTGGTAGGGAATTTCGGTGATCAGAATCTTTTCGCGTCCGTTCTTGTCTTCTTCGATCGATGCCTTGCCGCGCACCGTCATTTGTCCGCGACCCAGCTTGTACATCGCTTCGATTTCGCGGGTGCCGCAGATGGTGGCGCCGGTGGGGAAGTCAGGCCCCTTGATGAATTGCATCAAATCGTCGATCGAGCATTTGGGATTGTCGATGTAATGCGAGATGCCGTCGCAAAGCTCGCCCAGATTATGGGGCGGAATGTTGGTGGCCATACCCACCGCAATGCCGACCGAACCGTTCAGCAGGAGATTCGGCACTTTTGCCGGAAGCACCGTGGGTTCTTTGAATTCACCGTCGTAGTTGGGGACAAAATCAACCGTGTTCTTGTCAAGGTCGGCGAGAATCTCCTCGGCGAGGCGCTCCATCCTTACTTCGGTGTAACGCATTGCGGCGGCGGGATCGCCGTCGACCGATCCGAAGTTTCCCTGTCCGTGGACGAGCGGATAGCGCATTGCGAAATCCTGCGCCATGCGCACGATCGTTTCGTAAATTGCAGAGTCGCCGTGAGGGTGGTATTTACCCATGACATCACCGACTACGCGCGCTGACTTTTTGGTTGGGCGGTTTGATGTGTTGCCCATTTCACCCATGGTAAACAATACGCGGCGGTGCACCGGTTTGAGACCGTCTCTGGCATCGGGAAGCGCGCGTCCGACGATTACGGACATCGAGTAGTCCAAAAAGGAAGTTTGCATTTCCTTTTCGATGTCGATGTCAGATAGACCTCGTTCCCCGGCAGGTCTGATTTCGTCTTCTGGATTGGTGTTGGAGATGTCGTTTCCGCTCATAAAATATACCCTCAAATGGAGTTGTTATTATACCAAAACTACGACGTTATTCTCAACTTGTTTTTTCAGTTTTGTCGTAAAATTCGTGAAGAAATGCTGGTAAAAACCAATCATGCCCAAGTTGTGCAGGACGTGAGATATATTCCGGATTAAAAATGCCCATGTTCGTTCGGGTAATCATAATTTCACCGCATCAGGATAGAGAATTGTCTATCTGTCCGCGTCCTTTTTTGGTACAATGTTTTCGATTGAGACAAGTTGCCGGAACTTGCTTTTAGGGCCGGTTCCAGTCCGGTTGAAACTTATCGGTGTTTTTCTAATGTTTGAAGCCAAATGTCAAAACAGCGACTTGCGCGGAGGTCTGCTCCGAAATGGGATGATTGCGTTCGTTGTCTTCGCTTTGCTGTTGCCGAATGCAAAATCCGAAACTATGGCCGACGAGCTGATGAATGTCGCCAATGCCGAGGCGTTGCTTGAACTAGCCCCATTGGCGGCAAAAGCGCTTATTGTTACGCGCAACGCCAAGATACGTCAGGAAAAGCACGCTTTTGAACTGGCAAAGCGCGGGGTTGCCGAACTTCCGGCGGAGAGCGATCATTGCTACAAGATTGAAACTGGCGCTCTGCGCGGGCTCATGTTCAGCGAGTGGGGAGAAATTTATGTCGACCGGCGCTTCGTGACGGAAAACGAAATGAAGGTGATCAGGTCGGTAGAAAAATGGATTGCGAAATGGTTCCCCGACAAGACCGTGCGCAAGCGTCAGAGGCGCCATTCCGCCGGCCGGAGCGGGCTGCCCGTGTTTCGCGGCTTTGAGGCGGACCGGTATCAGCAGCATGACGCGCTGATCGCAAAATTTACGGCACAGTTCAATGCGGATAAGGCACGATGGTGCGGCGGAAATGCGCGACAGGCCGCCAATATTCCAGATTTGCAGCCGGCCTTGGTCAAGGCGCACATGATCGAGGAGTCCGGCGGCAACGGACGGTCTTCCCTCGCGGCGTGGCGGGTTGATCCGCTGCAGGTCAATGTCCCCGGAGATTGGGGCGAAGAGAAGCGGATGGTGGGGTTGTCAAAACCATCGAAGCGCAATGAAGGATCGTTAGAGAACAATGTCCGTGCGGCGATCATGTATCTGGCCAGGAAGGGATTCAGTGCTGCCGCCACCCCTGCCGCCAAAAGGCCGAATGGGTATTTCGACGGATGGAAGAAGGCGTTGCAACGTTACAACGGGCGACGCGATCGCACGGCAACCAACCGTTACTACAGCGATGAATATGCGGATAAAATCGTGAAAAGGGCAAAGAATCCTGATCTCTTTGTACCGATTGAAATCAAAGTAAAGAAAAATACGGTGCGAAAAGGAAGATGATATGAAAAAGGCAAATTTTATTCTACCTGGCATGATTCTGGCCGCCACGTTGTCCGGCGCACGTTCGGTTCCGATATTCAGACCTGTTGATTTGAGAGATGGGGAAAAACCGGTCGAGGTCAAATCGGAGACAAAGCTGGTCGCCTCAAACGGGCTATTTGACCGAATGAGGGTTACGGTTGTTTTCACCAATCCCAATCGGCGTGATTTTTCCGGCGATTTTGAACTTGCACTCCCCGAGGGGGCTGTGGTGTGCGGTTATGCCCTTGAAATTGACGGTGTAATGGAAAAGGGTGTGGTTGTCGCGAAGGAAAAGGCTCGTGTCGCATTTGAAAGCGAGAAGGCCAGACGCGCCGATCCCGGATTGGTGGAGCATGCGGGGGGAGACATCTGGAGAACGCGCATATTTCCGCTGCGCTGCAATCGTGCGCGCAAGGCCGAGGTGGATTACATCGTGCAAAAGGAAGCGCCCGAGTGCAAATCGGTTTGTGAACGCAATGGTGATGAATTTTTCATCGCCCGGCATATTGAAAATACAGACGGCAGAGGTGTGTTGGAACGCGTAATAAACGCTTTCGATTCTGGCGTTGTCGTGTGGGACGCAAGCGGCAGCGCCAAGCGGGAGAAGGATCTCTGGCGCAAACGCGTGCTTGCGCTTCCGTCGAAAGGAAGCTGGCTGCTGGTTCGGCTCGGCAATGCGGCAACGATACTCAACGGCGGGAAACGCTTCTCTTCGCGAGACGAGCTTTTAAAGGCGATCGACGCGATGGTTTATGACGGAGGCAGCGATATCGCTTCGGCAATAGATTTGGCGGCTGCGCAATTGAATGACGGCGAGCGGATACTGTTTTTCTCGGATGAACTCGATACGATGGGTATAGACGCTCCCCGTCACGAGGAGAATCCCCGCGTAATTATCGCTGGACGCGTCGAATCGAAAAACACGACGGTTCAGGTGAAAAAGATATCAGGCGACGATCCTGCCGCAAAAGACGCGAAGGAAGGCGGATTGCTGGCGATTGCCTGGGCCGCCGAACGGATTCGCGCACTTTCCGCTCAGGCGGATTTGCGCAGCGATGAGTTCCTGCGCCTTGGACGCAGGTATGGGGTGGCTAGTCCGGTAACCAGTATCATAGTTCTGGAAACATTGGATCAATGGGTCACGTACAAAATAGAACCGCCCGAGGATCACAGATTCCACCAGGAGTGGGTAAAGTTGCGAGCGTCTGAAGACGATGAAATTTCCAAGCGCAAGGCACAGGCCGAGCATGAAAAGGATTTGCTTGCGCTGTGGGAAGAACGGATCAAATGGTGGAAGAATCCGATTCCACCAGTTAAGAAGCCTCAAAGCGGACTTTTCGGTCGGGTGGTTGCCGCCGCGACCGGTCGTTCACCGCAGCGTCAAACCCGTATGTCCATGCGCTCCGTCGAATACTCAGCCGCGGAACCGGTTGACGGTGCCGTGATGGCGCACGAAGCCGAAATGGTTTGCAAAAAAGTGAAGAATAGCGACAGCCGGGCAAAAAGGGAAAATGCCACGATTTCGCTTTCACCGTGGAATCCGAAATCGGAATATCTCAAGGAGCTTGAAGCGGTTAAACTCGAAAATGCGTATGACAAGTATCTCGTTTTGAAGGAATCGCACGGTTTGGCCCCGGCGTTTTATATGGATGTCGCCGATTGGTTTTTTAAAAAATCGAAAAATCAGCTTGCCAAACGTATTCTTTCGAATATGGCTGAATTTGGTTTGGACAATGCGGCGATCTGGCGATCGATGGGATGGCGCCTGCGCGAAGCCGGTGAATACGACGAGGCGGTCCGCTGCATGCGCAAGGCTCTGCAATTGCGAAATGAAGAGGGGCAGAGCCGTCGCGACCTCGCGCTGGTATTGACCGAAAGGGGTAAGCGTCAGAAATCTGCGGCGGATATTTCCGAGGCAATGGAATTGCTCAAGGCGGCGGCGTTTACGGTTTGGCCGCGTCGCAGCGGGAGACGATCAAACGACCGGCAGGTGTCGATTGTAGCGCTTGAGGAGCTGAATGCTCTGATTGCGTATACAAAACGGTTAAACTGGCCCTCCGGGAAGATGCCGGTGATTCCTTCGCTGGACAGCGTGTTCCGCAGGGATATGCCGGTGAAAATACGAATTGTCATGTCCTGGAGCGCCGATGAGACCGATATTGATATTCATGTGCTTGAGCCTGACGGCGAGGAGGCGTTCTATCGCAACCGTCGCACCGGCAGTGGCGGATTTGTCAGCGAAGATGTGACGAGCGGTTATGGACCTGAAGAGTATTTGAGAAAAGAAGGAAAGGGCGTTTTCAAAGTTCTCTGCAACTATTTTGCCTCCGCCCAAACTTCACTCACCGGACCTACGACCGTGACCGTCACCGTTTACACCGATTGGGCAACGGAACAGGAGCAGATGAAGATTTTGACCCTGAGGCTGGATAAGCCGAAAGACAAACATTTGATCGGATCGGTGGAGATCAAATGAAATCTATTAGCCTTGCGCAGATGTTGTGATTTAGTGTATAGTACCCAATTCTATATGAGTAACGACAAAAGACAGCATGATTTTCGTTTTGCCATTGAAAATACCGAAGTGGTGCTTTCCCCCAGAAAAACACTAGAAACCTTCGGCAATACGTTGGTAAACTACCACCTTGTTTCCGAGTTGATGGACGCGCCGGGGAAAGTTCGCATCCGCGAAGGACGTCTGCAGGCGCTGAAGCCGTTGATTATCGTGCCTGATGTCAGTGCCATGGAAACCGACATGGAAGGGTTTGGCGAACAGGCGCGCGAATATGTCAAATGGCTGAAGGAAAACGGGGAAAATCTGCGCATACTCCAGTATGGCTATACTCTTAAGCAGGAAGCTTTCAGCGAGCAGATAGTCACCGATACCATCTCTTCCGTGCTTGACCGGGTGGTAAAAGAGGTCAAGACCGCCAATGGTGCATTTGATGCCGTCGTCAAAGGGGTGGATGACCCTTGGGATGTTTGTCTGGTCAAACTTTTCATGCAGCTGGCCGAAGCATCGCTGCCGTACAATCTCCAGGAGTTTGAAAAGGAACACTCGATGGAACTTATCGACGGTATCCCTGGGGAAGTCAGGCGCGAGGTTGAAAAAGCTTTCTCCCGGGCGGAAAAGGATTATTCGGCGGTTCGCGAACTAGGCGAGTTACTACAGCGCCTAGATGTGTTTGAACACTATCAGGATCGTTTTTTCCGGCTGGTCAGGCGGTGAGCGCGCATTGACGAAATGACGGTCGCTGAATTTTGCGCTTTACGAGAGTCTGATACGCGGATCGAGCCAGGCATAGCACAAATCGGTAATCAGCTGTACCGCTTGATATAACATCGCCCCGAGCACAACAACGGCTCTGACCACAGACATATCAGATGAGTTTATGGCATTTATGCTGATGCTTCCCAGACCGGGGATACCAAAGAAGCTTTCCAGCAACAGCGAGCCGGTGAAGAGATATGGAATCGAGAGACTTACATAGGTGATGATGGGAATCAGGCTGTTTCGAAGCACATGTCCAAGCAGAACCCTGGTGCCGGACAGCCCTTTCGATTTTGCGGTGCGGACATAAGGCTTGTAAATTTCATCGAGAAACGCCGCCCGGAAAAAGCGGATGTCGCGACCGAGGGAGCTAAAAACTCCGATACATACCGGAAGGATCAGGTAGGTTATTCCGTCAAAACCCCAAATCGGAAATATTCCGGCTTTATACGAAAGAAGAAACTGTCCTGCCAATACCCAAACGACATAATTGACACTCATCAGAATCGTGGAAAACACTAGCATTACTTTGTCTAACGTCCGTTCGCGCCAAGCGGCGCACAAAAGGGCGGCGGCGATTCCAAAGAAAGTGCCGAAGACCAGAATCGGCACGGTAAGCGACAATGAAGCACCAACCCCATCGGCGAGAACCTCGGTAACCGGTCGCTGATGTTCCGTCGAAATGCCGAAGTCTCCACGCGCTAGAGAGCTGGTATAATTGAAAAATTGAGAGTCGTACCACTTTCCCTCGCCGAGGAATAGCGGTTTGTCAAATCCGTATTTGGCATCAAATGCGGCTATCGCCTCGGCAGTTGCGTTTTTGCCGAGAATAACCTGCGCAGGAGATCCTCCTACTACATGAAATAGTAGAAAAGTCAACAGCAGTATCCCGAATGTGGTGGGGATCACCTGCAGCAGGCGTTTTATGGCGTAGGCGATCACGATCCGGGATGCACTGGTTTGGACCCTTTGGCGCACAACGGGCAGTTGCCCGGTTCCCAAGTGGTGGGCGTCATCTGCAGCAGCGAGAAGACGGGAATTCGTCCGAACTTGACTTTTCCCGCGCTGCGATCGACCAGTACCAGCACTCCGGCAACGGAAGCGCCGGCTGATTTTATGAGGTCTATCGTCTCCTGAACCCGGCCGCCCTTGGTGATGACGTCTTCAGCTACGATGTAACGCGCACCTTTTTTCAAAGAGAAACGGCGCATTGCCAATTTGGTCACCGGCTGCCCGGCGGCATCCTTTTTCGTTCCATCCTGAACTTTTTCTGCGAAAATGCATTGTGTGTCCAATGCGCGCGCAACTTCATGCCCGACGAGAATTCCTCCTACCGCAGGGGATACAACGCCGTCGATTCGTTTGCCGAGCTTTCCGCTTTTAACCGCAATACCGGTCACCTCTTTGCAGAGTTTGGCGGCGATGCGCGGATAGCGCAAAAGGTTGGCGCATTGGAAATATCGGTCGGAATGCAGTTTCGAGCGCAATTCGAAGTGGCCGCTGAGCAACGCTTCGGTTTCGGAGAGATATTTGAGAATCGTCTTTTCGTTCATGTTTATGTCCATAAAGAAGCGCACCGTTTCCGGTGCGCTTTGTCTACTTTTAGCGCATCTTGATTTTGCCGACCAACTTCATTAGCCCGAAAGTGCTGATCGCGGAAATCGCCAACATCACAATACCGAGTGTCGTCTTGCCGGCAAGCCCTCCGATACCGTAAATCAGGTATCCGCAGCCGAATAGGCAGGTCCAAACTGCGGCGCAGCCGAGCATCATGCAAACGATGCCGGTAGGAACATCCCATCCGTTTTTGGCGGCATCGTCTTTAAGTGCAGGGACATTATTGACGACCTTCTTCCATCCCGGACCGCCGGCGCGGATTTTAGAGCAGAATTTAACCAGCACCTCATCCGGTTCGGGTTTGGTCATGAAGGTTACGATCATCCAGCCGATGGTCGTGATGACAACGCCGAGTATAAGTTTCCATGCGCTGAGGGTCAGCCATTCGGCGCGCCAGCCGGAGGTCAGCCAAGCATCAAGTCCAAGCTGAGGAGTTACCCATTGGAAGCAGCAGGCAACGGCAAATGAAATAATCATCGCGCTGATTTCGGACCAGCTGTTGATCCGCCACCAGAACCAGCGCAGAACGTAGAGCAGACCCGTTCCGGCGCCAACCTGCAGCATCAGGTCGAATCCGCCTTTGGCGTTTTCAAGCGCCAACGCCATCAATGCGGTGAGAATCATCAGCACCACCATGAACAGGCGTCCCATGAAGACCTGTTTTTTGGCAGGTGCATTAGGATTGATAAAGCGGGTATAGAAGTCTTGCACCAGGTAAGATGAACCCCAGTTCAGCTGGGTGGCAATCGTGCTCATATACGCTGCAACAAGCGATGCGACCACAAGTCCGAGCCAACCGACCGGCAATTTTGCAATCATCGCGGGGTAGGCGAGGTCCTGTTTAAGGTATTGATCGACGGCTGCGGTCTGTTTTGCGTTTAGCATCCTTTTGCCCGAACGATCGCGGAATCCGTTTTCATCAAGTCCCGCCAAATCTTTCAACACCATGTTGTGGTGGCGGACGATGGCAAATTTTTCCGATGCTTTCTCCTCTGCGCTGGCCTTGGAGTAGGCCTCGACAACGGCCGCGTTTTCAGGAGCTTTAAGCCATGCATCGGATGTCTGCTTGTCGTTTGACGTCGACATGGGGAATATGACCAGCGAGGCTAGAGCCACAATCAACCAGGGCCAGGCGCGAAGCGCGTAGTGAAGGAAGTTGAACAGCAAGGTGGCACCGACGGCGTTCTTTTCGTCCTTCGCCGAGAGCATGCGCTGGGCGATGTATCCGCCTCCGCCGGGTTCCGCGCCGGGATACCAGGTTGCCCACCACTGAACCGCAACCGGAAGAATGAGCAGGGTCATCATCGTCGATTTCCAGTTGTCACCGGTGGTTTGGGGAATCATGCTCAGTTTGTCGGCAACCGCCAGGTTGTTGAGGAGGTCGCCCAAGGTTCCTCCGTGTCCGCCGGCACCACACATGTCAATAGCGAAGTAGGCGGCGGCAATTGCGCCGATCATGGCGATTGAATATTGGTAGAAGTCTGCCCAGATCGATCCGGTAAGACCTCCGAGCGTGGCATAGATTCCAACCGCCGCAAGTGCGATCAGCAGGGTGGTGACGGGAGTGAAACCGAAAATCACCGCGCCGATTTTAATGGCGGCGAGCGAAACCGTACCCATGATGACGACATTGAAGAAAAGTCCCAGATACACCGCACGGAAACCGCGAAGAGCCTTTGCGGGAGTGCCGGTGTAACGGATTTCGTAGAACCCGAGGTCGGTGTTAAGTTCAGAACGACGCCATAGTTTTGCATAAACGAATACCGTGAGCATGCCCGTAAGAAGGTAGGCCCACCAGACCCAGTTTCCGGCCACACCTTCGTTTCGCACGATATCGGTGACAAGGTTTGGGGTGTCGCACGAGAAGGTGCAGGCCACCATCGATACGCCAAGCAGCCACCACGGCATACTGCGGCCGGAAAGGAAAAAGTCATCGGCATTTTTCGCTTTGCGCATTCCCGCCACGCCGATGCCGATCACCGACAGCAGAAAGACAATGATAATTGTCGCATCAATACTTGTTATTAGCATATTACCTTTTACTCCTCGAAGTCCGCGTCATCCGCGGCGTTTTCATTACCAGCGTCCGTTCCTTTCGCGTCCGCATCATTCTGTTTTTGGTCCGATCCCGCATTCTCAGCAGCAATGGGAGCCTCCGCAGATTCGTCAAACAGCACTGGCACGAGCATCTTGATGTCGTCGGAGTATGCTTCCATTTTTTCCGCGGCACTCTTTGCGAGTTCTCTTGCCAGTTTCATCGCACTCGGGTGGGTGGCACAGAACGTGCTCAACGCAAGGGCTGCGTTGGTCATCAGATCAGTGCGATCCTTGAGCTTCATTTCGCGCAACATCGGCGAGCGCGAGTTTCCGATAAACTGCATCACAAGTTCGCCGAAGATCTCAATTCGCTCGTTGTAGACATCGCGCCATTGAACCTTGTTTTTGCCGACGTTAAGATATTTCTTGTCAGCACTGCTGATCACCCATCCTTTGGCCGAGTGGTATCCCTTGGCTTTGGTGTAGATGAACTCGTGGAACTTTCTCAGACGGCGGACACGGTCGCGGGCGGTCATCAGCGCGGTTCTGCCACCGTCGGTCACGATGGCATCGTTGATTTCGCGAAGGTTGCGGTCGGCCTGGCTGAAATCGAGTTTTTTGATCAATTCGATGTTGCCGGCTTCAACTCCCGCCACTTGCGCCACCTCGTTTTCAGTTTTCACCTTAAGTTCTTCCGCTTCGCGAATTTTGCGCTCCTCTTCGGCCTTTGCCTTTGCCTTTTTATCGGCTTCGCGTTTTGCGATTCGACGCAGACCCTCGAAGATTTCGAGTTCGTTAGCGATGGTCTTTCCCGATTTCTCAAGGATACTCATCTTGCGTGAGATGCCCGTGATGTTTTTGTCGTAGGCGAGAATATCGACCATCTCTTTGATTTTATTGTTCAGTTGCGCCAACTCTTCGGCTGCTTTGGCCGTATTGCCGGTAATTTCACGCTCTTTAAGCGCAGTTTCTTCGATCACCGCCAATGCGCGTACCGCAAAGTCGTGCGCGGCCGCGACATCGTAGGCGTCGGTGTAGGCGTTGCGCACCATTTTGACCACCGGAGGTTCCGGTTCCGGCTCGGGAGCGGGAGCGGAATCTTCAGCTGCCGGTTTTTCCTCTTCCTTCTTCTCCTCTTCCTTCTTCTCCTCTTCCTTCTTCTCCTCCTCCGTATTCTCGGTCTTCTCGCTTGACTCTTCGCCTTCGATTACATCGTCGCCCAACATTTTGGAATCTTCGTTCTTGGGCTTGGCGGCTTCGGATTTCTTCTCGCCGTCATTCGTTTCCTTTTTGGCCGGGGTGTCGTTGATCAACACCGCGCCGAACGCCTTGAGCAGCTCTTTGGTGTCGTCGTTGAGCTTTGAAGCGTCGAACGAGCTTTGTGTCCCAAGCGCAGTAAGGCTCCTGGCGGCGATTTTCATCGCATTTGTAATTTGCTCGATGTTCTGCGGAAGCTCGGTCAATGCCCCTTGCTTATGCAGCAGGTAGACTTTGTGCATATTTTTCGCGTTGACGTTGGCCTTGGCGAAGGAATCGTTCACGAGCTTGAGGAGTTCCTCCATGTTTTGCGGAGCCGGCAACTGACCATCGGTCTGCTTCTTTTCTTCCTCGGATGGTTGCGGTTTGGAAGGTGCCATCAACTCGGGAAGCGGAATAGCCGCTGGCTTGGCCGGATGCATCGCTTCGCGCCACTTCTCGCCGATGACCTTTACTGCCTGCTCTTCCGCTTTTTTCGCATAGTCAAGGGCTTTTGCCGGGTAGGTGTTCAGCTCCTCCACGCGTTTGCGGGCGACATCCACGAACTTGGTGATGTTTGAGCGGGTTTTGGTCTGTTGATCAACGATATTCTGCAGCTCCTGCTGTTTGGCCGTCTCCTCCTTATTGTGAAGATACCAAGCGATAAGGCCGGATATTATACCGATTGCGCAAAGTGCGCAGACGGCAATAGTGGCGAAAATTTTGCACCCCTTGTTCTTGTCGCCGCGCGCTTCCTCCGGGTCAATCGGTTGAAGCGGGGTCAAGTTGGCGGGCATACCGTCAATGGTTGCATTTATGGTAATCTGTCCCGGCTTGCTCTTGGCGGCATCTGTGCCGGCGCCGGAATTGCCGCTTTTGCCTTTGCCTTTGATTACGAGCTTCTTGCCGTTGCCGGTTGAGCGAATTGTACCGCCGATGGCGTTGATGCACCGTTCCATGTCTTTGATAAGAGATAGATATGTCGGGTAGCGGCGCGCCGGATCGAATTCAAGCATTCTTCCGATGATTTCCTGTACCTTTGCCGGGACATCGGGACGGATTGCGGTTATCGGTTTGGGGGCGCCGTTAAATCTCGCTTTGACCACGGCGTTGGAGTCCGTCCCTTCGAAGGGGGGAACTCCGCAGATCGCATGATAAAGCGTGCCGCCGAGCGAATAGATATCGGAACGCAGGTCGGCTTTTTTCTTCTGAACCTTTTCTGGAGACACATAGTAGGGGGTGCCCCAAATCTCTTCGGTGGAAGACATAAGGGCGGCGATACCGAAGTCAACCAGTTTCGCCTCGCCGTCATCGTTGAAGAGTATATTTTCGGGTTTGACGTCTCCATGCACGAGACCGGCTTCGGCCGCTGCGCTCAGACCCATGGCAATCTGTCTGCCGACGCGCATGACGTATGTCGCATCCAGAGGACCGTTGGCCATTTTTTTATCGAGTGAACCGCCTTTGAGCAGTTCCATGGCGATGAACGGCTTGCCGCCTTCATTGCCGAATGCGTAAATTTGTGCAATGTGCGGATCGTTCAGTTTGGCTGCAGCTTGAGCTTCTTTTCGAAAAGCCTCAACCAATGCTTCATTGGCACCGAGTTTCGGTAACATTACCTTGATGGCGACTTCGCGTTGCAATCCGGTGTCTTCGGCTCGGTAAACCCCGCCCATGCCGCCGTTACCAAGACATTCCAACAGTTGGTAACTGCCGAATTTTTGATTTTCCAACTCTGAATTATTCATAAAGCCGTATCCTCGTGAAAACGACAAACGCTTAAAACATCTTTTTATACATTATAGCTGATTTTCCAGCGAAAAGCGACAGTAAAATTCAAGGGGAAAGTCATCTGACGACAATAGTCGTGAAAATTACAACGCCATTGCGATGAGGCCATGGCAAGAGCAATGATGCGGTCTGGGAAACAAGGAGTGAAAGTTTTAATCAGGTTCAGCGTGCAGAACTTGGCATCTTCTTTTGTGTTTTATTCTTGTTGGCAGTCTTCTTCTTTCCCTTTCCGCCGGAGTGGCGGGCACGGAACGAAATCACCGATTTCTTTACAAGGAAATAGGTCAACGGCGTCATCAGTATCATGAGAATTGTGGCACCCACGAAAAATGAGGCGATCAGCTCGCCGCCGAGGTTAAAGAGCGATTCGTAGTCTTGGCGCTCCATGACGTTTTTCAGAGCGACTTTGATGGCCTCCAGTGATAGCGAACCGCCAATTAGTTTATTGCCGACGAGACACTGCACGGGATAGATGAAAAATATTGTCACCGGATTGGTCAGCAAGGTTCCCGCCGAGGCTCCGATTTTGCTGCCTTTCAGCAAAAAAGCGGTAGGAATGGAACACATCAGCTGCAACCCGAACGGGATCATGCACCCGAAGAACATGCCAATCGCCCATCCTCTGGCAATATATTCGGGGCTGGCTTTCTCTTTTACGATTTTAAGGTAGAACATCCTCCACGAATGTTTGATTTTTTGCAAAAGTGAGGTATTGTGTTTCATTGGTGCGGGTTTGGATATGATGGCATTTCTTGATTGAGTTTTTCCAAGTCGTGGCGCATAAGCGTCAGACGGCACTGACAAAAGGGGCAACGAGCAGATATCAGATTGCTCTCGTCGGGCAGGATGGCATCTCTTCCGCAGATGATGCAACGGGCGATGTCGCCACCTGCGGCGTCCGATATCCTGCACGGCTCGTTAGCGGAATGCGACGGCGAAAGCTTGAAACACGGTTGTATCGAAGCGGAGCCGTCGGTGCCGGAAATAATCCGGTAGGCGTTTTGAATCAGACGGAATTTTTCAGCGGCAAGCTCCATGATTTCCGGCGGCAGACCGGCATGGCGGTCCGGATGATATTTCATCGTCATGGTTCGAAACGCCCGTTTCACCTCGTCGACGGGCGCATTGTGCGGGAGGTTAAGGATTTTTTCGGCTTCGAGAATCGACAATTCGCCTGAATTCGGGGCGGGAGTGCGGACATAGTGCGTATAAAGACGGATGAAAACGAATTCTGGCAATCCCATATCCATGCAAATTGCCCGCAGATAAGCGCATTCCTCTTCTCCGGGGTTTCCGTCAATTGCCGCAATCCTAAAAAGCGTCAGCGCAATCCACTGGGCGTTGGCCTTGTTCTCTCTGACGAGGTCCGCAAACCGCTTTCCGGCATTGGGGATGCCTATCATCTTTTCCATGAGAACAGGCAGTTGACCGCTGGGGAACACTTCGCCGAGAGCCGAGTTGTATTCGGTCATCAGTACCTTAATCAGCTCCTCCTCGCTGCGATTGAGCTCACCGTCGCAGAGCGCCAAATCGTGCAGAACGGCAGTATAGAATGTCAGCATGGTCTGGTGAATCTTTTTTTGGGCCGAATTCATCTTTCTGTCGATGAAATAGCGCCCCGCAGCTGCTCCAGCGACTGCGCCCATCGGACCGAACATCAGCCCGATGCTTCCCCCCAGTATTGTTCCCTGCCAAGCCATCTTATTTTTTTATGCGAAGTAGGAAGTGGTTTTTCTTGCCGCTGCGCAGTACCGCAAGGCGCTCTCCGATAAAGTCCTGTTCGGTAAACAGGCGGGAGAGATCGGTGATCTTATTGTTGTTGATGCTCAGTCCGCCCTGCTGAACAAGGCGGCGCGCTTCACCTTTGCTGGCGGTCATGCCGGCGTTGCCGATAACCTCGAATGCCGGTTTGCCGATAACTTCCGAGACGGGAAGTTCTCCCGATTTCACATCGCGGAAAATCTGTTCGAGCGTGTCGGCGGAAAGACCGTCGAGCGAACCGCCAAAAAGCACCGAGGTCGCCTGCTTGGCGATGCGAAGCCCTTCCTCTCCGTGAACCGTTCTTGTCATCACGTCGGCAAGTGCAATCTGCGCCTCGCGTTTTTCGGGATGCTCGGCAAGCGATTTGGCAAGTTCCGCGATCTCCTCGTCCGGAATGAAAGTGAAGAGTTTGAGATATCTGATCACATCGCTGTCCATCGAACGCAGGAAGAACTGGTAGAAATCGTAGTAGGAGGTTTTGCGCGAATCGAGATAGATCGCATTGCCTTCGCTCTTTCCGAATTTCTTGCCGGTGCTGTCGCAGACGAGCGGGAAGGTCAGTCCGAAAACTTCGCGTCCGCGCAGTCTGCGCACCAGATCGGTGCCGGCGGTGATGTTTCCCCACTGGTCGGCGCCGCCGATTTCAAGGGTACAGCCGTATTTGTCATAAAGGTACAGGTAGTCGTAGCCCTGAAGAATCTGGTAGCTGAATTCGGTGAAGGTCATACCGCCATCGGTCGCCTCAAGACGCTTTTTGACGCTGTCCTTGGCGAGCATCGCCGGCACGCGGAAGTTGACGCAGATGTCACGCAGGAAATCAATCGCGCTGACATTTTTGTACCAGTCGTAATTGTTGACAAGCACCGCCGGATTCGGACCAGTGTCGAATTCGATGAAGCGCGAAAGGTTCTCTTTGATTCCTTCCAGATTGTGCTGGACCTGGTCGAGCGTAAGCATTTTGCGTTCGGTGGATTTGCCTGAAGGATCCCCAATAAGCCCGGTCGCTCCCCCGACGAGGGCAATTACCTTGTGTCCGGCGCGCTGCAGACGCGAAAGCATTTGAATGGTTACGAAATTGCCCGCCTGAAGGCTGTCGCTCGTCGGATCGAAACCGGCATAAACGGTCAAAGGTTTTTCAATGATTTCTTCAAGCTCGGGATTGGTTACCGCCTCGAAAAGGTGGCGCTCCTTCAATACGTCAAAAAAACTCATGGCTGTGCCCTGTTTTGTTGTGTCCTGTATTCCGCAAACATCGGCAGATTATCTCAAACGATTAAGTGGGAATTCTACCATATTTTTCGAAAAATGAAAACATTCTTCGTCGGCGACGTAAATGGGGAAATGCAAATCGTGACTAGCGGCTTCTCTGTCTGAAGCTTCGGAAATAGGAACCGTCCGGGTCATGCGTTTCCGCCAACGACTGTAGATGGAGATAGGACAGTCCGAAACGCGGACAATCCTTCAACTTCGTCCTGGCGATCGATTTGCCGTCGATGAAGAGTTCCGCGTCCTGCTTTTGAATATCCCAGACAACCGCAAGTTTAGCCCATCTGCCCTTGGGCAGGAGGTCGGAGGATATCGCTTGGGAGAAGGGGGCCCGTTCGGCATTGAACGAATCGCACGGGTTTATCCAGTGATCCAGCAGCGAAAGTCTGAATCCTGCCCCTTCGATGCGGCATTCCAATTCAACGGAGCCTGCCGCCGCCGCCGGGAAGTTCCATGTCGCGCCCTGCCGGTCGTCGAAGAGTCGGGGATCGGCGATGCGGCAAATCTGAAGCGCTTCGCGCACGACTGTTTTCTCGAGGGAGTGGTCGGGGTCTCGCGAGAGTACGGCGCCCGGAATCCGGTTCCATGAGCAATGTCCGTTCTTCCCCCAGGAGCCGGCGTAGGATTTGACATACAGATGGTGGGAAATGGCATCAAGCCCTTTGTCGAAATTTTCTACCCTCCCTTTTTCAAGCAGCCAGTCGGGATCGAAGACGATCATCCGGCGTGCGGATTTGTTCTGCCCAAATGCGAGCAGAACCTTCCCCTCCGCCAGTTCAATCGCTTGCGATTGGTGCACGGACTTGTCATTCCGGGCGGCATTGTCGATGCCGCAGGTTCTGAAGTCGCAGCGGTTGCGAATGTCATTGAGCGCGATTTCGCGAAAACCCTTCCATGTTTTTCCGTCGTCGTCGGAAATCGCCGCATGAAGTGCATCGCGGTTGGTGAAGACGGCCTCCCAGATGCCTTTGGTGATGGTGCTTTTTTTCGCCACTTCGGGATGGGCGGAAATCGGCATGGTGGGAAGAATGGCGGTGTTGTTCCAGAAGAACAGCAGGCGTCCGTCGGAGAGGCGAAAGAACAACGGCATCGTATTGGTCGCCCAGAATGCGGTATCTGGTTCGGCTTTGCTCCAGGTTTTACCGCCGTCCTTTGATATGCAAAAGGCGTGATGCGGTCCGCTCGAGCGCAAGCCCAGGCGCAATGTGCCGTCCTTCAATTCGACCACGGTCGGTTCGCATCCGTTGTTGAACCAATGCCTACGCTGTCCGCCGGGGAAGATCCTAGGTGTGTTTTCAATCGGTTCGACCTGATTGATGTGCCAGGTTTTGCCGTCGTCGTCGGAGTAGGCGACTTTGGTGTGGTAGCACTCGCCGTTTTTGCAGGAGACATCGGAAAATACCGCAATCCACCGCCGTCTGGTTTTCATCGCGATCAACTGCCGCAATTCGAGTTTCTTGTACCCCAGGTCAATCACTTCCGGCTCGGTATCGCCTGGGCCTTTTTTAGAGCGTACAAGCTGAGATTGGTGGTTGAAATAAATCCAGGTTCCGCTCCAAGGGCTTTTTACCATCGCTCCCACGTCTTTCGGGTGGGCGATGTGCCTCGACCAGTTGATGCCATCCTTGGACGAGATGTAGATGCGAACTTTTTCCCCGCCGACATCCATGAATCCGTAGTGCCGTATTTCACCATCTGCAGTAACGCACATGTCGCGGGCCGCGTCATCAGGCTGCACGGCGACAACGGTTGGTTTGTAAATCGCCTTCAGAAACGGATTCCCGGTTCCCGGTGATAATTCGTCGGCACCGACAACCGATGTGCAAACCGCAAAAGACAACCATGACAAGTACAAGTTTCTCATTGTTTCTCCTTGCGGACGCTTGACGGCGGAGTCCGGTTTTAAAGCATCTCTTCGATTTTGTCTTTCGTGGTAAAGCCGATTGAGCTGGTGGTCACTTCACCTTCTTTGAACAACAGCAGGCAGGGAATGCTGGCAATACCGAAGTTTGCTGCAAGATTCGGATCGGTGTCGACATTGATCTTTGCGACCTTCAGCGTCCCGGCACGCTCCTCGGCAATCTCTTCGATAACCGGGGTCAGCATTTTGCAGGGGCCGCACCACGGCGCCCAGAAGTCGACCAACACCGGAAGTTCGGATTTCAGAACTTCGGCTTCAAAGTTGTTTGAGTTTACTTCAATTATCATCTCTTGTCTCCTTTTTTTAAAATCAGTCTCTGGTCTTATAGTAAAGCATGCAATGGCAAAAACCCTCGAAGTCGGGATCGGCGATTTGCGTCTTGAATTCTTTGCAAATGCATTTGTTGTCCTCGGTCCGTTCAAGCCGGCAGGGGCAGTATCCGCCGGTGCGTTTTAGCCCCTCTTTGATGGTTTTTACCACTTCGGTGTCCGAATTGAGCTTTATCATTAGTTACTCTCCGTTGCGCTTTTGATCATGCTGGACAATTCGTCCTCGTTCATGGCACCGACTTTTTTCGAAAGCACTTTGCCGTTTGCGCCGATCGCCACCGTTACGGGAATGCCCCGAATGCCAAAGGCACTGGATGCCTGCTTTTCGGTGTCGAAATAAAGGGGGAAGGTGTACTTGTTGTCCGCCACGAATTTTTTGACCTTGTCCACCGTCTCCCTCGCCCCATCGGTAAGTCCGATCATCATGAATTCAACCTTGTCTTTATACTCGTCTGCGAGCTTGTTGAAGGTTGGAAGTTCGCGGCGGCATGGCGGACACCACGTCGCCCAGAAATTGAGAATCAGGACCTTCCCCTTTTTCGAGGCAAGGGTGATTTTCGCACCGGTTGCGTCTGTCACCGTCAGCTGAACATCTCCACTTTCTTCCATTTGTTCAGCGGGATTGCGCGCGGGGCCGGTCGGCTGGTTCTGCCCGGCCCTTTTTGTCAGACGCGGATAGGCGAACGCGGCGAGTGCAATTACAGCGATCAGAGCGACCGCACTGAGCATTGATGAAGTTTTTTTATTCATATTCAGTCTCCTTCGGTTGGTTTACGGCAAGTATATCAAATACTGTTTTGGAAAATCAACTTGGATATGTGCGGCCGCCCTATAAAATGAATAGCGCGGCTATTCCGGCGATTATGCAATAGACACCGAAGAACCAGAACGACCCGGTCCTAATCATTTTCACCAGTATTTTCAGCGAAAAGTAGCCGACAACCGAGGACAGGGCAAACGCGTACAGTTGCATCGTGATGGGGAAAGCTACCACATGTGCCTGTTCAGCTACGCCTCCGGTATGTCCCAACAGCATCAAAACGGTTGCTCCTGCAATGAGCGGAAGGCTCATGATGAATGAGAATGATGCGGCTTTTTCGGGGGTGATGCCAAGCATGCGTGCACATGCGATTGTTGAACCCGAACGGCTGATGCCGGGAAGAATCGCGACGGCTTGGGCGATACCGACGATAATGGCATTAAGCGGCCTGACCGTTTTGTTTCCGTGCGGGACAAATTTCAGGGTCAGCAGCACAATACCGGTTATCAGAAGCATCGCACCGACGAACGCGGTGCTGCCGTAGGCATTGTCAATGCGAGATTTCATCAAGATGTAGAACACCGCGGCGGGTATTGCGGAGAGAACGATGCACAGCAGGGTGTTCAGCGACTCCTTTTCTCTCTTGAGTAGTCCCATGGCCAGCTCGAGCAATGTCTTCCAATAGAAGATGATGATCGAAAGCATGGTTCCGGCATGCAGCAGAATTTCCAAATCTTCACCGGGGGAATCGATGCCGAGCAGATTCTGGAACAACACCAAATGCCCCGAGCTGCTGATGGGCAAAAATTCAGCGACACCCTGTAATATAGAGAGAATTGAAAGTTTAATCCACATTTCCATGGTTTACTTCTTCTGATTTAGACCGAGTTCTTCAGCTTTGCTGTTGAAATCAGAAATTTGATCGGCATATTTAACGCACAATTTCTTCATGCTCCACAGCTGTTTCGGGGAAAGAGTCCCGCGCAAAGCAAACTGGCGGGCGACGCTGGAGTAGAATTCGGCATCGTCGAAAATCCGTTTTCCGCGCTTCACTGGTTCTTTCCATTTCACCACCTGAGAGAGCATCTGCATGATCGCGGGAGCGACCGGATCGTTTCCGCCACCGGTGTTTTCACACAGCCCAAGTTCCTCTTTAATCTGATCGAAATTCTCGATGGCGCCTTTGTTTTCCAGAATTATCGATTCAAGTATCTGCATCTGTTTTGCCGTGAGCTTCTTGCCGATGCCGGTCTGGCTGCGGAGAGAATTGACAAATTTAATCTGCCGTTCGTTCAAGGCAACAGCATCGAGAATTGCAAGTCGGCGTTTGGCATCCTCGATGCTGGGTGCGGCCGCGTCTTTTTCAAGCTCCTCGGAAAAACCCAATTCGGAGATGGCGCTCTCTGCGTCGGGGATCTGATCCTTGTAGCGGATGGCGGTGGTTACAAGCGCGGCGAGCTGTTTTTCGCTGATCGGTTTTTCCCCCTCGGCAACCTGTTCCCTTATTGATTCGACAAAGGGCAGGTCCCCAACAATCCTGCGCCCGCGCTTTTCCGAAGGATTCCAGTTCTGGACATGGCCCAGCAATTTCAATGCCCGGGCAACCTTTTCGACGTCGGCGGGCGGCTCTTTGCTTTCTTCGAGCCAGCGGTTGAAGCGTTCCCAGAAATTCTGCATCATGTCCTGCCAATGGATGCGTCCGGCCTCGATTTCGTCAAGCTCGCTCTCCATTGCGGCGGTGAATGCGACATCGAAGAGGGCGGGCATTTTCGATACGAGCAAATCGGAGACATCTAATCCCAGCTCGGTCGGAATCAGCTGGCTCTTTTCCCGCTTGGTGTATTTGCGGGTGTTCAGGGTGCCTAAGATTGCCGCGTATGTGGAAGGGCGGCCGACACCGTTTGCTTCAAGCGCCTTAATCAGCGATGCTTCAGAATAACGAGCGGGAGGCGTGCTGTGTTTCTGTTCACTCTTCCATTCAACAACATCCACGGCATCTCCCTCCGACATCGGAGGAAGAGTAGCGGCGTCTGGTCCGTTTTCTTCGCTGTCGGGGTCGCACTCCTTTCGGACATCCATGGACAAAACCTTGAGAAAGCCGTCAAACACGATTTCTGAAGCGGATGCCGAAAACGTGTACGAGTGGCTCATGCCTGATTTTTCGGCATCGATGTAGACGGTTTTGCGCATGATTCTGGCATCAGCCATGAGACTTGCAGTGAATCGTTTCCAAATCAATTCGTACAAACGCAGTTCCTGTGGGGTGACTTTGCCACGCAGGCTTTCGGGGGTGAGCGTGATATCGGTAGGGCGAATGGCTTCGTGGGCCTCCTGCGCTCCCGAGCGGCTACGATAGTGGTTTTGGGCAAAATAATTTTCCCCGTATTTCGATTTGATGAATTTTTCCGCTTGCGCTCTTGCGTCGGCGGAGATGGCCACCGAGTCGGTACGCATATAGGTAATCAGACCAGTTGAGATTTTATTGCGTCCTTCGAAGAGGGACTGGGCAATGTCCATCGTTTTTCTGGGTTCGAACCCGAGCGCGCTGGACGCGGCCTGCTGCAGGGTCGAAGTCATAAAGGGAGGAAGCGCATGGCGGGAGATTTCTCGGTTTTTGATTTCACCGACATTAAGCTTTGCGTCGCGAAGTTCGTCCAGCAGGCTTTTTACGCTGGATGCGTCCGGCAGCGATGGTGGAGTCGGATCGCCCTCTTTGGGGGTGACCGGCGCCTTTCCGTCAAGCCGTGAAAGTCTGGCATAGAATGGGTCTGAACCTTTGACCGATACGTCAACGCCCATGAGCCAGTATTCTATCGACTGAAATGCTTGAATTCTGCGTTCGCGTTCGGCTACTAGACGCAAAGCGACCGATTGCACGCGTCCGGCACTCAATCCCTTTCGCAATCTTCGCCACAGCACGGGACTTACCTTGTATCCTACGATGCGGTCGAGAACACGCCGTGCCTGCTGGGCATCCACCTGGTTCATGTCGATGTCGCTGGGATTGGCAAAGGCGTTTTTGACCGCTGCCGGCGTGATTTCATTGTAGCGAACACGGAAGAAAGGAGTATCTTTGCCGGCGCTTTTTGCAAGCGTCTCGCGCAAATGCCAGGCGATGGCCTCTCCCTCGCGGTCAGGGTCGGGCGCCAGATAGATGGCTTCAGCCTCGCTGGCCGCCTTGCGCAGTTCGGAGATTGTCGATTTTTTATCCTTGGATAATTCGTACTTCGGCGTAAAGTTTTTTTCGATATTGACCCCGCGCGTCTTTTCGGGCAAATCTCGGATGTGTCCCTTTGATGCAACCACATCAAAGCCGTCCCCCATGATCTTCTTTATGGTGTGCGCTTTGGTCGGGGATTCGACAATAATCAGTTTTTTCGACACGGTTGTTCCTCCAAAAGTCAGTTGATGCGTTCAATTGCACCGCCGGGAAGCGGACGGGCGAGGTTCCTCATTTGCAGTCCGATCAACAGCGCTCCCAGCTTCCCCGCCTCCAGCCCCGTGCGCTCGATTATGGTCTCCGGGTACAGCGGTTCGTCCGAGAGAACATCCCAAATGAGCTTCTCTCCGTCAGACAGCGATGCGACGCGTTGAACGTCGCTTCGCTTTGCATTTTGTTCCCGCTGTTTTCCAGCAGGGGCTCTGGGGATAAATTCGCCCAGTTCGTCAAGGATATCCTTTGCGCAGGTGACAACTCCGGCTCCATCGCGAATAAGTCGGTTGCAGCCTTCTGAACGGAATGAGTCAATCCGCCCGGGAACCGCCATAATCGTGCGATTCTGCTGTTCGGCATGATTGACGGTTATCATTGTGCCGCTGCTTGCGGGTGTTTCAATCGCGACAACGCATCGGCACAATCCGCTGATAATGCGATTCCGTCTGGGGAAGGTGAATTTTGTAGGTTCATAGTTGAACGGAAATTCACTTATTACCAGCCCGTCGTTTTCCACCATGCGCTTGGCCAGAGCGATATTTTCCTTGGGGTAAAAGCAGTTCAGTGCTCCGCCGAGAACGCCGATGGTCGTCCCGCCCCCGTCCAACGCCCCACAGTGAGCGGCGGCATCAATGCCAGTTGCTAGTCCGCTGACAACACCAACTCCCGCTTCAGCGAGGTTTGCGGCAAGTTTCTTCGCGCTGTCAATTCCATAGTTCGAGGCGTTGCGAGAGCCGATCATCGCAACGAGACATTGGTTTAGGCACTCGATATTGCCGCGGCAATAAAGCGCCAAGGGGGCCAAATGTATCTGTCGAAGCAGTTCGGGATATGCGTCATCGGTGATAGTCAGAATTTCGACCTCATCTTTTTCAGCGCGAGGAAGCTCGTCTTCCCATTTTGATTTTTTCAGATTTTCAGCCGCCTCGACCGCATTGGTTTTTGAACTGATGCGGTAGCGGTGTAAAGTTTCGGAGTCGGCCTCAACAATGGCCCGATAGCTGCCGAGAGACTCTCGCCAGGCCTTGATTTGAGCGAGATTTGCGCCCAAACTCAAGTTTAATGCTATCAGTGCTTCTCTTTCTGTCATTGCCATGCGACACTCCGTCAATGTTATTGCTTGACTTGTAGCATATTTTTGCAACTTTGACAAGAAAACAGTACGGATGTGATGACGGGCAAATAAAAGAAAACCCGAAGGCCGAAGTTGATCTTCGGCTTTCGGGCAATGAGTACCAATCGCACGATTAGGCAATTGATTCGAATATTTCCTTCAACCCCTTCTTCGCGAGCATGCGCAATTGCTCAAGCGTCTCCTCACTGAAGGGCTCGCCTTCGGCAGTCCCCTGCAGCTCGACAAAGCGACCGTCATCGGTCATCACCACATTCAGATCAACATCGGCGGTCGAGTCGTGCTCGTAATCCAAATCCAAAGTCGGCGTTCCCGAACAAACACCGACAGAAACCGCCGCAACCCGATGGCGAAGCGGATTTTCGGAGATTTTGCCGGAAGCGAGCAGCTGTTCGATTGCATCGCTGAGGGCAATCATGCCGCCAGTAATTGACGCGCAACGGGTGCCGCCATCGGCTTGGATTACATCGCAATCGATGATGATCTGCCGCTCACCTAGCTTTGAAAGGTCGATGGCTGCGCGAAGGGAACGACCAATCAGTCGCTGGATTTCCTGAGAGCGGGCATCCGCTTTGAGTTTCTTGATGTCGCGATCTTTGCGTCCGCCGCCGGTGGAGGATGGGAGCATCGAGTATTCGGCTGTAATCCATCCCTTGCCGGAATCGCGCAAAAATGGCGGCACGTCCTCTTTAATGCTGGCAGTGCAAAGCACCCAGGTGTCTCCCCATTTTATCAGGACGGAACCTGCAGCATATTTAGTGAATTTGCGGATGACTTCAATTTTTCTCAATTCGTCGGGTTTTCTCATGTCAATGCCTTGTTATCGATAATCAGTAAAGGAGCATCAACGTTCCTTGCGGACGGTCAAAGGTCCATTCCACCGTAACGGAATCAATCCCGATTTTGGGAATGTATGAGGATAGCTTGTCCCCCTGCGCCGGAACGTCCCAACGAAGCTGCATCACTTTGCCCGATGCAAGTTCGTCGCCGGCAAAGGAGATTTCGTTGGTGAAGCTTTGCGGCAGATAGCATTCCGAAGCTGTTCCATTAGCCGTCGTGGTGAAGCTCATGTTCTCGGGCGTGTAAACCTTGTCGCTCTCCCATGCTTCGGTATCGGTCAGCGCTTTGACGCTGTCGGTGCCGATGAGGTATTTGAGGTTGATTTGAGCGGTGCCGGTTTTGTACATGCGATATTGCGCCGCGGTGTAGATGATACGCATTTTTTTGACCGCAAAGCTTGAGTTGTTGGTTAACGCGAGCCCGAACGCGAAGGAGGTGGCGGCGGGGTGCGCTCCCATGGCGTAATGCGCCTCGTCGTTGTGCAGGCGTAGGAAAGAGTTCATGTTCTTGGTGCCGCCATTATCGGTCGCATATTCGTAGACGGGCGCACCGTTTTTGATGGCATACCAGCCGTGCAGAGTGCTGGCATCGGCCCAGACGGTGTATTTGCCCGGCCAAAGCTCTTCAAAGTCGTTGGAATAGCCGCCGTTGTCGCTTTCGCCGTCATACATCGCGATGGCGGGTACGCAGTCAAGCCAGGAGGAAAGATCCACGGTTTGGATTGCAGAAAAACCCGAGCTGAATTTTTCTTCTTCCGCGACCGCGCGGACCGACCAGCTCCAATCACTGGTTTCCAAATTTTCCATGGAGAAGGAAAGTTCGGCGGTGCGGTTCGTAACGGGGGCGACGCTCAGGTCGGAGGAAGCGGAAACCACCACGTCGTATGCAATTGCGCCGTCAACCGCGGTCCACTCGGCGGTAAAGGAGCTGGAGGTGAAGCCGGCCATGCCTTTTTCAACTACGGCGGGTACGGGCAGCTGAACGGTGGTCGTTATCGCCTGAGAGTATTCACCCGTCAGAACCGCATCGTCGGCGCCGGCGACTTTGGCGGCAACCTTGATGCGGTAGATGCCAATGCCGTCGATTTCCAATTCCGCAGGAGCTGCGTCAAAATCGTATTCGACCGCTTCGCCAAACTGATCATTGCCGGCGGCGTCTTTTTCAAGTAGCACCGAATAGCCCAAAACCTGCGGAACTGCACCGGCGGCATCCTTGGCATCGCCCCAGGCGAGCTTGATGGAGGAAAGGTCGGTTCCGGTAATTTCAACGGCTTCGGGGGCGGACAAGGTTATTTTCGCTTCTCCCTGGGCCGAAGGGGCGGTGGTTTGGCCTCCGTTCGAGGCGGTAACACTGAAGGTATATGTGCCTAGCGCATTGATTTTGACAAATTGTGAATTCTGGGAAATATTCGGGTAGGAGGCATAGGCGTTTCCGTTGCGCAGAACTGTAAGCGTGTAGGTGGTGCCTTCGCCGCCGACCTGCGACCAATTGGCGGTAAATCCGGCAAATGACGCATCGACAACATCAAACACCGTGGGGGCGACCAATGCGGTGGTCGCTTCAATGGTAGCGTTGATGGCGGCAGATTTTACGCTTTCAATGCCATTGACGGTGGCGCTCACCTCAACCTGGTAGGTTCCCGCCTGAAGATTGGCGAATGTAAATGCGGTGGTCGCAACCGCATCTTCATAGAGTTCGCCGTTAAGGTAAATTGAGTAGGTCGCGCCATCGACCGCATTCCACGAGAGGGTAAATCCGCTATCGGTAGTCTCGGATACCTGCAGATTGACCGGGGCGGCGGGGCTAATTTCACCCGAGGCTTGCGCCGCCAGAGAGCCGTATCCGGTATTAGCATTGATTGCGCTGATGGTGAAATTGTATCTGCCGATATCCAGCGATTCAAAGGTGTAGGAGGTGCCGGTAACGCCGGTGACATAAACGGGTTCATTCCCGTCTTTGGCATATCCGATTGTGTACGAGTCGGCACCAGACACGGCGTCCCAATTGAGAATCGCGCTTGTGCCGGCGATGTTGACGGTAAAGTTTTTCGGAGACTCCAAAGTACTTGCAAACTGAATTGTGATGCTGTGAACCACGAGAGTGCCAGAGGTATTGCGCTTCAGTTTGAAACTGGTTAAATTTCTTGATTCCTCAAATGCGATCGAGAGCGTCGTGAAAGGTTTGTCGGATAGCGCAAGTTCTTCTCCCGTTACGCCATCGAGCATTTTTATTTGGGCAGTACTTGAGCCCGTGCCGGTAATTGTAATTCCGGTTATCGGAGCTGAAAAGACGGGGGAACTGATATAAGAATCATTTATGCGTATTTGAGTACCGTTGCCGTATTTTGTGTTGTAGTGACATTCGTAGAAAGCCCATCCGCCGTTTTCAAGCGACCTGATGTTTGCATTCCATTCTGCCTCGTTGCTGCCGGTGAAATCAAAGGTTTCGACATCCGCTTTCATGAAGGATGTCAGTAATAATGCCAGCGTCAACAGTAACGTTTTTTTCATAAGCGATCCTTTCGGTAATACCGTTTCTAAATCAAATTCAACAGCAAAATCTTTGTTTATTATACAATTATTTACGAAAATTTAAAATTAAACATTTTTAATAAAACAAAACAGGTTTTGGTAGGAATACCGCAACCTGTTTCAAGAATGTCAATTGGAACTCTGTTTTAATTGATTCCGAGGCGTTGTTCAATCTCTTCAATTGAGCCGCCCTTGGTTTCAGGCATAAAGAATATCGCCCAAAGGAGCTGAAGAAGCATCATGAAGGCGAAGAAAGCGAAAACCATCGTCCCGGCGCGTTCGACCACGGCGGGGAAGAACCACGAGACAATGGTGCAGAGGAACCAATGGGTGAAGCATCCAAGGGCCTGTCCCTTTGCACGAACGACATTGGGAAACACCTCGGAGATGTAGACCCAGATGCAGGCGCCGGAGGAGATGGCAAAGAAGGCGATAAAGCCGAAAATGCCGATAAGTGCCAAGGTTGCATTGCATTGTGAGCCGTACGACAGCTGCCACGCCACCAGACCGTGCATAAGAATCATCATCGCCGATCCGCCGATAATCAGCACACGGCGGCCGAAACGGTCGATAATGAAGAATGAAATGCAAGTGAAGAGGAGGTTGACAAGACCGATGCCGATGGTGCTGACCAATGAGACCATTTCGCTACCGGCGCCGAAAATGATTTCGAAAATACGTGGCGTGTAGTAGTTGATGGCGTTGATACCTGACATCTGGTTGAAAAATGCGATGAAAAACGCAAGGCAGATCGGTTTGAGGTAGCGTTTCTGGAAAAGACGCTCGGTCTTACTGCTGCCGGAACTGATGGAGGCGAGAGAGGATTTGATTTCGGAGATGGTTTTTTCCACTTCGGGATATCCGATTCTATCCAGAACGTTTCGCGCGTCATTGACGCGGTTTACACGGACGAGCCAGCGGGGGGACTCCGGAATAGTGACAAGCAGAATCATGAAGAGAAAGATAGGCAGGCATTCCATTCCGAGCATAACACGCCATTTGACCATTTCGACCGACATTTCCGCGGATGTGAAGCATTGTGCCAGCGAGAGGCAGAGCCCATTGAACCAGTGGCCCTCGATGGACATCCAGCGGGCGACCATATAGTTTGAGACATAGCTGATGACGATACCGATAACGATGTTCAGCTGATTGACTCCAACGAGACGTCCGCGAAGGTGGCCGGGGGCGAGTTCAACGATGTAGAGAGGAACAACGACGGAAACGCCACCGATGGCGAGACCTCCGATAAATCGAAACCAGCCCAGCATATGCGGGCCGATTTCTTTATCTGTAACGGTAAAGGCGCACCCGGCGGCCGAAATCAAAAACAAAATCGCCATAGCCCACAGCGTTGGCCTTCTTCCCCACTTGTCGGATGGTGCACCAGCGGTAAATACACCGATGATTGTGCCAATCAGCGCACCAGCCACAACTAGTCCGTGCCAGAGGCCGGAAAGGGCGTATTCTGCCTGAATGGCTTTTTCACAACCGGAAATTACTCCAGAGTCGAATCCGAAAAGAAAGCCGCCGAGAGCGGCGACAACAACAATGTAAAACAGTGATTTATTCATGATGCAATTCTAGCATTATAGGACGATTAGGGCAAGACAAAGCTTTTTTTCTTGCATACGTTGAGGTTTTGAGGGTATACTCATTTTGTTATGAAAACTATGTACGCAATTGCTGTCGCATTCGGTTTTTTAACCGTTGCAAGGGGGACTGAACCGATTAATATTGATATTGGTCGTCAGTTGTTTGTAGACGATTACCTGATTGGGAAGACCAATGGGGTGGCTCGTCATTGGAATAAGCCGGTTAAAATGCTCAAGCCGGTCATTTGGCCAGGGGATGGTTCTGGGGCGAAGGCTCGCAAGCCCGGTGAGGCTCCTGCTAATCTTATCGGAGCAACCGATGGCGGTCTTTGGTGGGATCCGACGCGCAAAAAGTTCCGTTTTTGGTTTCAGGCGGACTGGATTGGCGATGTGTGCTATGCAGAGTCCGAAGATGGTATTAAATGGACTTATCCTGACTTGCCGGCCATTCCAGGGTGCAACCGGGTTTTTGAGAAAGACGTGATTGACAGCTGGGTGGTCTTGCCGGATTATACATCCAAGAAGCCGTATGAAAATTGGAATATGCACATTTCCGAACCTGGCGGTCCTACGCGTGACATGCTTTACCGTTCGACGGATGGCGGTGTTACATTCAAGAAGGTGAGTTTCGCCGGTCGTTCGGGGGATCGCTCGACGATGTATTACGATCCGTTCCGCGAGCTGTGGGTGTTTTCGTTGCGTTATGGCAACTGGCCGCGTGCGCGAGCTTATTATGCCAACAAGAATTTCGGTGCTGCTGATTGCCATTGGCGCTGGATTTTCGGCGGCGATCCCAGAGAATGGGAGAAGTATCCGAAGTGCGAACCATGGCTGTGGGCGAACATCGCTCGCAATTCAAGCCTTTACAGCTTCAATGCGGTTGCGTACGAGTCTCTGATGTTGGGTGTGATGGAGGTGCTTTTGTCGCATCCGCGCGACAATCGCGGTTGTGCTGCGGTGGGGTTGCCCAAGCGGACTGATCTTCATTTTGTTTTCTCGCGTGACGGGAAAAAGTTTGACAATTTGCGCAAAGATCCTGACATTGCTTCTTCTGGCTGGGGATCGGGCAAATGGGATACGGGATACCTTTCTGCAACGGCCGGTATCTGTATTATCATGGGGGATGAACTTTGGTTCTATTATTCTGGACTTCGCGGAGACGGCAACAATACCAAGCCTGATCCTTGGCAGAAGAACGGGATGTACACCAATGGCTCGATTGGTATTGCCAAGTTGCGTCGAGACGGTTTTGCCGGGATGGTTGCGGACGCTACCGGGGAGTTGGAAACCAAGCCTTTGGTATTTACAGAGAAGAGCAAGAGCAAGCATCTGTTTGTGAATGCTGATACGATGTTTGGATCAGTGGCTGCCGAGGTATTGGACGAGTCGGGGAAGGTCATATCTGGTTTTGAGGTAGAGAACTGTGAAGTATTGAAGGGAAAAGACGCGACTAAGGCGGAATTGAAATGGAAGGGTGCTAATTTGGCCAAATTGACAGGCAAGAAAGTTTGTTTCCGTTTCAAGGTCACATGTGCGACTTTGTTCTCGTTCTGGGTTTCCTCATCGGAACGTGGCGAATCGAAGGGTTATGTTGCGGCGGGCGGACCTGATTATCCGGCTGGCTTGCGTGACCTTTAACAAACGGTTTTGTCGAGTTGAATACCAAATACTGTTATGACTTTGGTGCAGGTGTTTTGGAGGTTGAGAAGGCAGGGGAGTTAACCCGCTGATCAATCGCTGAACTGTTGGGTTGTAGCAGTTGGATGGAATATGAGTGTGAGGTCTGTTTTTTACAAGCAGACTTCACACTTTTTTGAAGGAGTGATAATATTTTGTAATTGTCAAAATGGGAAAAACCGGAGCAATATCACGGTTTTACTGTCTCAAACGTTGATTCTCAGTATTCTATTGCCGAATTTATGATTAATTTTAAAGCGGTGACATGCCATTAAAGGCTCACTCATCGCACCTCATCTCGTTTACGCCTCGCTCCAACTTCCACTCAATACTCACTTTTACATCATCATCCACTTACCCGATCATACCTCCACCTTCCATTCTACGACTTCTGCAATTCATCCGCACCGTAATCTCATTTTCTCCTTGCGCCCTGCATCCCACTTTGATACACTTCTCTCCGATGCGCGCAACACCCCATAGTTTCTCCCCTCAAGTCGAGGCCGAACACAAGGCCTGGATGGCGAAATACACCCCTTTCGCCCAGAAAGTCTTTGCCGACCGCGCCCATCGCATCGACTCCCGCAGACGC
>JAZQGX010000166.1:0-51569 GCA_045540275.1 Kiritimatiellia bacterium
GACTTCCCCCCTATCCAGTAAACGAGACCATGCTTTCTACAGATATAATCGAACACCCTTAAAAGACGCAATTCGACTAGCTGCATCTGACGAAGCGAGGTCGTTCCTTCTTGCCGATTATCCCATTGTAAATTCTTTATATATGACATGTATGTTAATCCTTCATTGATGCCGATATACGAATCGACTCTTCATTTGCAACATTATAAACCCTACGCACTAATATAATTGATTTTGCAAAAGATATGAGTTCGTAACGGATTCCTTCTCCATCTAACTGATAAAAATATCGTCTATTATCTGCAATATTCTCATAACGCACCTCAAAATAGTCCATCTTCCACCATGGTGCAGGAACATAAATATAGCCTTTTGTTCCAGAGACTATCAAATCACCTTCAGATTTAACGCCTTTTCCAACCTTTACAGATGCAACAGCATTGGAATATTTAAAATCGTATTTAGTGAAAATGTCAAACTCATTACTCCCATGAGCGTAAAACGAAGTTATATTACATGTTTCATAATCGCATCCGAGAATTTGAAAAACTGCTAACAATGCCGCTGGTGCCCACGCCTGACGCGCATTCCAACGGTCATTAAGTTCTTCAACAGAGGAATACGGGGGCATCAGACTTGTACATGTCGCATCGACCGACATTACATCACCTATCTTCCCCGACTTGATCAAAAGCAACATTCGGTTATATGCCGTTGAGTATGCCGTTTTTATTGCATCCATCAAAACGAGATTCTTCTCTGCCGCTAGCGCAAACATTTCCTTGCAATCATCTGCAGATAACGCAATCGGCGACTCACATAAAACATGCTTACCGGCATCAAATGCTTGCCTTATATGACGAACATGGTCACGCGGATGAGATTGTATATAAACCGCATCGCATTTTTCTAATAACTCCGTATATCCTGCGTCATTATCACACTTGCCTACACACATTATCCCATTAACAAAGGCACATTCCGATTCATACTTTTCAGCAACCCTTCCAGTGCCATAAATACCAAGGCGTAAAGTCCGTTGCTCAGCGCGAATTTCAGATGAACTTACTCCTTCCGTCCGGGGCAGATACACGACCTTACAATATTCATTAAGGTAATCGAAATATCCTTCCCAATCACTTCCTACTGTAAATATATCAACACCAAGTCGACGAATATCATCAATCTTTTGACCTTCATATTCCTCTACAATAATTTCATCAGCTATATTGAGCGCCCTTACCGCCTCAATCCTCTCCATAAGCGTTTGAGCTGCATTAATCTTACCCCTAGTACGATCATAATCATCTGATGTTATGCCAACGATTAAATAATCTCCAAGAGCCTTAGCCCGCTCCAATAGACGAACATGCCCGTGATGAAGAAGATCGTACGTTCCGTATGTTATTACTTTTTTCATACTAAACATTCTTATTAAGCATTTATAACCTTCCGTAAGGATGCACATAGTTTATCATAATCTGTCTCGTTAAGACAGCCCATGTGACCGACTCGAAAGATTCGATCCTTCATTTCACCACCATTCGGACAAACCCAAATTCCATATTCATCCTTTAATTTCAGGAATATATCATACGCCGACATGCCATTCGTAGGATGTAATGGAGTAACCGCATTACTTAGGCTCTCACTTACAATCTCAAGCGGCAAATCTTTAATTTTGCTCCTAAAGTATTCCGCCAATTCTTTCGCCCTTGAAACCTCAACGGCTACTCCACCTGCTGACTCTATTTCTTTAAGTCGCGCATTCATCTGTAAAAGCGTGCCTACCGCTGGAGTAAAGGGAGTCTGCCCTCTCAACTGATTCGCAAGCGCATCCTTTAAATCGAAGTACATACACTTAGGATCATTCTTGGCAACGCGCTCCAAAGCGCGCGGCGAAAGCACTATAAGACTAATTCCGGGCGGACACGCAATAGCTTTTTGAGATCCCGCAATCATAACATCAGCACCCAATTCAGACATATTAAAATCATCGCAGAGAAAAGAACTGATATTATCAACTATTAACAATAAATTATTACACTTGCAGTAATCGCTAATAAGCGCCATATCATAATGAACGCCTGTACTCGTTTCATGTTTATTAACAATAAACGCGGTATACTTTTTATCCTTTGCAACTGCTTCAATATCAGTCTCTCGTAATTGGCGGCCAGTTTCTAATTTTATCGCATCATAAGGAATATTATGAATGTCACACAGCTTGCAGAATCTATCCCCGAAACTACCCCCATTTACAACTAGAGCACGATCATCGGGAGTAAGAACATTCATAATCGCTGCTTCCATCGAAGCCGTACCCGAGCCAGTTATAAATACGCACTTTGATTCTTTAGTCGCACCTGCGAATTTAAGCACTAATCGCTCATTCTCAAGCATAACTGCCGAGAATTCCGAAGTGCGAAAATACGGAACATCTTCCGCGCCAATCGCGCGAACCACGTCGCAACTCTGAACTGGACCAACTGTAAAATTAATCATTTGTACTATTTCCTACATTTATTTTTTAATAGATTCCATAACCACATCTTTTGCCTATTGCCCCATACATACTTTTGAAAAAGAAGTTTTAGTGTAGGAGATTTTTCCCACTTCTTAACAAGGTCAATATATGACATTACCTTCAAATCCTGCATAAATTCATCACGGCCAGGATTTAAAGCAATATGATTACGCAAAGGACCTTGATATTTAATAGCCGTCTCTATTGATAACTCATGTCCATAAATTAATGGTTTTGCCGCAGATAATGCCAACTTCCCTTTTTCGGTATTGCAAAAAGCCACCGAAGAGCCATGATTCTTGCCGTACAATTCAGGGCAATACAGATGAACTCCCCAAAGATCTCCAAGAGTTATATCAGCCACTCGTGATCGTGTCGCGAATTTACATTCATAACAGGAAGGACGTGACATAAGATGTTGCAACCAAATCGACCAAAACGGATTGAACCAACGATCCTGACGCCAAATATACGATGCTTTATTGTCGTCCTTTAATTCCGCCTCCATCATCTCAAAATCCCACTTGCCAGATTTAGCAGACTTAGCTCGATAATCAAGAGATACAATACTACCGCCTATCTTATCCTCTAAATAAGCAGCGAATTTCTTAATGTAATATGGAGAAGGCACCCCCTCACAAACAACTTCAATCGTCAAAAGGTTTTCTGAATCGCTAATCTGACCCAAAAAACTCTTGAGCCCTGCGATCTGGCAAGGAGTCCCCGAAAATATAACGCGCCGATCTTCTAAAAGAAAGCGCTTAACATCTGAATAAGAATTACCAACAATACTTTGAAGGTATTTTGATTTTCGGAATTTCGAAATATTTGTGCAGCCCTCAACCCAAGAATGCCGGACATCCAAACCAATAGATTCTGCGCCAAAAATAATGGTTTTGTCATCAGCCCAAGATTCAACTATTGCTGAAAAAAATCCTCCTGATGTACTGGCCGTGCGAATATCTGTCTTGATAACATAACCACCGAATGCTTCTATCGGATCGTGGGCATTTAACTCATTCTTAATCGGACACACACGACTGCAAGCACCGCAATTTATACACTTCGCAGCATCAATATTTGGATACCGAAACCCCTCTTCATCCGCAATCATTTCAATTGCGGCATTTTTGCACACCGAAACACAAGCCTCACACCCGAAGCATGCCGTTTTGTTCTTAGTCTCTAAATAACTTTGATCCATTACAAAAGTTCCAACTCCATTTTCAAAAATGCGAGAGAGAACTCTGCTTTCGCAACCATTCGGTGCTTTACATCTTCCCAATTAACCGTTGTTAATTCTAAATTACTATCGCTTGCTCGCTTGCAAGAAGTAAGATTCAAGAAGTCCAAAACTTCATCTATTTTAGTATCGCATTGCTCCCTTGAAAATATTTCAAAAGGCGTATTGTAATGAATTGCAACAATCATTCCGTGATATGAATTCGTCACAACGTGAACTGCGCTTCTAACTAGCCCAAGAAATTCCTCAACTCCAGCATCATATCTCATTTCATGTCCTCGCTCAACATTTGTTGCCCTGAGCGATATTTCAACAATTTTCCATCCATTCTGCTTGGCAAGCTCGATTGCATATGCTTCCATTTTTGGATTGTAACGGCGCGCATATAAAAGCAAATACGGTTCAGTATTATTAGGCTTTACAGCAATTTCATCAAGATCAACGGACGATAGGTGCAATGTTGGGTCTATCACCTGCGACACAGGAACATCAACACGTTCTTTGATATAAGGCACCATTCCTGATTCACGTATGCCTAACGCCTTGAAATTTTTAATGCGTTCATTCAATAAGGAATATGTTTCATCCGTAAAATGCGAATCCCCAAAGCTCGCGGCATAAGCTACACTTCTACCGCGCATACACGGATAATTAGCATAATACCCGTCATCTATACCAAATTCATCAACGCAAAAAATTGTATCCGACCCACAAACATAGCCATCCAGATTTTCTTGCTCTATACTATCGTCAAAATTCTCAGAAGTATAAACTCGCTTAGACCTATTAAAACGCTCTGTATAAAATCTATCGAATTTCTTATAGTTCTCTCGAATTGCTGGCATTGTCAATTCGCACATCCGCTGGGATTCCTCGTCCTTGTCCCACATATTCTTGAACGGGTCAAGCGGATTTTTGTCCCGCAGTACATCTGGGCAATAGTCCATCAGTACCGGCTTATACCCCAGCCGTTCAATCGTCTTGCACAACGCCCAACTCTGCAATGCCGAACCATAGTTCGTAAAATTACAGTGAATGTTATAACTAATTATACCGAAGGTTTTCATTTGCCTGTCATCTCTTATCTGAATTATAAATTGCTCTCCGGACTTTATTTAATCTCGCATATCATTGCTTTACAACCGCAGGCACACCAAAAGCTATTGAATTATCTGGAACATCGTTTCGAATCAATGACATTGCACCAACAATGGCATTACTACCCACAGTAACCCCAGGAAGTACCACACACCCAATCCCTAAAAAAGCTTTTTTCTTTATTACAACAGGCTGTGATTTTACTTCTCCACGTCCAGTATAATAATATGCGTTGTCATGTTCAAGCAATGTGCATCGCGCTGTTATAACCGCCCCGTCTTCTATAATAATCATTTCCGGGTGAACGTTCCCCATAATAACAAAATATCCAATCTCACATCCTTTACCGATCTTCACTCCCCTTAAACGATGGAAAAAAATTCTCAGCTTCGTGTGAGGAGCAAACCACGCAGGGAATAAAAATAAAACGCCAAGGGCTCGCTTCCAAAACGAACCACGGGCTTTCTGTTCATTAGAAGGATTCATAGACCTTAGAATATTCCAAAATCTGTTTGCTGATGGATAAATTGCATCTGTGATACTCGACATTTACCTTTGAACGCTGCAAACATGCATCTACAGTAGGAAGCTCAATATTGTCCTTGTCAAAATAATACACATCCGAATATCCCACATTACGATGTCCTGGAATATCTGATAAATAAAGGTAAAGACCACACGCCCCGGCTTCTATCACAGCATTGGGAGAGGCTTCAGATTTTGAAGGATTAACTGCGCACTTATAATTACCTAAAGTCGCGTAAATCTCCTCCGGCTTGAGCACCCCACAATAATGCGCGTTTGAAGACTTTTCTAACATTGATTTTATTTTAGCAGCATGCTCCACTTCTCGTTCATCAAATGGCCCATATATATCAATCTGCCTATCATATTTTTCTGCAGCCTTAATCAATGCTTCAAGATTTTTCTGAATGCTTATGCGCCCGATAAACACCATGTCCTTTTGCGGATTCTCATTGATTGATGCACATTCCTTAGATCCATTGGGTATCAAATAATATTTACGCAATGTATATTTACGCATGTGGTCATAATCGTACTTGCTCACATATATCGTCCGCCGCACAAAATTCACCCCAAGAATATCTGTTAGCCAAATAAACTTTCGGACCAACCAATTAATCTTTATGTTTTTATGACTTCTTCCATGAATGCTTGATACAACATTGTAACCCAACAAAGAGAAAATTATCGCCAGCGGGATAAAAATCTCCATGTGAAAATGAAGGACTGTATTTTTCTTGTCAACTACAGCGGCCCGGATCTGCTTAAATCTGGCAATCCATCCTTTAGCCAACTGAAAAACTTTTACTCCGTCAATTACATTATTTTCAACCGTTGGATTATCCCACACTGTAAAAATTGTAAAATCGTATTGTCCCTTTGTCGCTTGTACGAAATTATAGGTTGCAGCCTCAACCCCGCCGTGAGCGGCTGGAAAATTTTTAATACCGATTCTAAAGATTTGCTTTCTCATTAGATCCGCTCTTCAAATCCTCTGAAGTGAACGTTTAATTCGTGCATCGGCTCAAGCAGACGCCCAAGTGAAGTCCCCTTCGTAAGGTTTGCAAACGCATTGACGTCCTTAGGGAAACACTTGCCGCCGTATCCGAATTTTCCGTCCGGGCCAGGAACAAACGTATGAGTATCGTTGATATAACCTGAAAGCAAGCAACCGCGCTGGATCTTCTGGAAGTCCGCCCCCATTTTCTGGCAATACTCATATACCGCATTGAAATACGTCACCTTGTACGCTCCGAAAACATTATGCGCATACTTGGTAATTTCCGCTTCAAGCGGTGTCATCTCAACAAAATATTTCCCCTTGAAGATTCGTTTAAGCAAATCTACAGCACCGGTGAACACCATGGGTTGCCGACGAAAGTCCTCAATGTGGGTGCGCTCGGTCAGAAATTCCGGCATGAAACAAACCTGATGACCGGTTTCCTTGGACAACATATCGCTGGTACCCGGTAGGATTGTAGTGCGCACAAACACCGGAACATCAGGCAGCTTCTTAATCAGCTCCTTCATCAAGGTCAAATCCTGCGTTCCGTCCTCCTCGGTAGGCACGTGAATCTGCAAGAAGGCGATGTCAATCTTGGACATATCATCATTGTAACCCTTGGGCGGATCGGAGACAAAAACTTCACACCCCTCGGAATTATTCTCTTCAATCCAAGTCTTAAGCGCTCCGCCGACAAATCCACAGCCAATAATGCCTACTTTTACTTTTTCGCTCATGGTACAATTCCTTTTGTTTGTTAATCCTCGGGATGATTCTCGCGCCACTCTTTGTACCACTTACAAAAACGTGGCATTCCCTCTTCAATCGTCGTGGTCGGCTCATAACCAACCGCTTTGTTAAGCTTTTCAACCGATGCATAGGTCGCCGGGACATCTCCATCCTGCAGGGGAAGAAGTTCCATTTTCGGATTTTCAACCCCCATTTCCCTGGCGATGATTCCAATCATGTCCATCAACTTTTCTGACCTGTGATTGCCGATATTGAAAACATCATATCGGGGAAGCGCAGGAGCTTTACGGATACAACGGACTAGACCATCGACAATGTCATCGACATAAGTGAAATCCCGATACATATCTCCATTGTTGAAGACTTTTATCGACCTTCCTTCTGACATTGCCTTGGCAAACAACCACGCCGCCATGTCTGGCCTGCCCCAAGGACCGTAAACTGTGAAGAATCTAAAGCCGAAAGTCTGCATGCCATAAAGATGGCTATAACAATGCGCCATTAATTCGTTCGCCTTTTTGGACGCTGCATACAGCGAGATCGGTTTGTCGACGCTTTGATCCTCCGAAAACGGCAACTCTTTATTTCCGCCATAAACAGACGAAGATGAGGCATAAAGCAACGTCGGCTGCGGCTTCGCGTGACGGCAACATTCCAGAACATTCAAAAATCCGACCAAATTGGACTCCATGTAAACCTCTGGGTGCGTCAGCGAGTAACGTACTCCCGCTTGTGCCGCGAGATTTACCACAACCTCGGGTTGAAATTCATCAAAAACGGCCTTCAATGCGTCTTTATCGGCAAGATTAACCCGGTGAATCGAATAGCCTTCATTCTTTTCTAGCTCGGCATTGCGCGCCTCTTTCAACTGTACCGAGTAATAATCATTGAAATTGTCTACACCGCAAACCGTATCCCCTTCTGCCAGCAATCGCCTGGCCAGATGGAATCCGATAAATCCCGCCGTTCCTGTAACCAGAATTTTCATTTCAACCTTCCCCACAGAATCAACCGCCCGCAGGCTATTTCAAAATATAACCAATTCCGAATGAAATCGCTGCCACAGTTGTGGAAATCAACGCCATTTCAGAAAAACCGCGCCTGAACGAGGTATCTCTAGCGACACTCAAATAAAAGTTGAAGAATGCGATAATTCCCAGTGCAGCGGCAATCATACACCCTAGGGCACCCCTAACATCGGAAAAAATCAGATATGGAGCAATCAACAGCACTACCGTGCAAACATAAGCAATTCCAGTATAAAACGCAGCGCGTCCCGCTCCGGCAGAACCATCGCCGGCATTTTCTCCCGACTTATTTGCATGGGCATCAGCTCGAGCCGATAAAAAGGCGGAGGCCGCCATGGACATCGCAGCCGCCAAACCGGTTATCAAGCCGGTGGTAGCTATTTTTCGAGGTTCACCCAATGCGAAGGTAAATCCTGCCAACGCACCAGTCAACTCCACTAGAGCGTCGTTCAAACCAAGAACAATTGCTCCCATGTTATCTAGCATGCCGTCATTCAAAATTTCTATGAGCTCGTCTTCGTGGCGATCTTCGTCAGCTGCAATTGCCGCAAGCTGCGGATACGACGCCAACAGTTGGTTGTACGTTTTGCTTGCCTTGTCTTCACCGCGCTCCATCAGCTTCAGCGAAAAAGTCAACCCCAAGATGCGGGCTGAGGCAACAGCACGGAACACTTTAAACTTGTTAGCGGAGGCGGTAGTATTCAATATTTCGGCAATCACCTCCGCATGCGCAGACTCTTCCCGCGCAATTCGGTTCAGAATGTCTTTGTTGTGGGGATTTTTCTGCAAGCGGGCAAGCTGTGCATAAACCTCCGCCTCAGTCAACTCATTGATTAGCTGCATTTTGAGAATATCAAACTCTGAGGCCGTTATCTGTTTCATTTCATATTATCCTGATAAAAATTTCGTGCTAAATATTAGCAAACGTGCTCCGCCCCGTCAAATATGCATATTTTTAGTGAAAAGCACATTTTCATAACAATCTCATAGGCTATTATGACGCTTGATAAGCTAAACCATCAAAACATCAATTGGAAAATATTATAGCAAAATCACAATAAGACCTCAACACAAGAGTTACGGCGGCGAACCCCCAGACAAGCACCCCCCAAAAAAAATTACTTGCGGTTTTCTGGGGTTTATATTACACGGTAATAAAGAGAAATTCACATAATAGCGCTTAAAGATGGTCGGAGAGATGGGATTTGAACCCATGACCTTTTGGTCCCGAACCAAACGCGCTACCAGACTGCGCTACTCTCCGACAAATGCCATATTGCATGGCAACTAAACTTTTGCTATGATAGCATTTTAAAAAGGAATGTCAAGAATTATGAGAACTAAAATATCAATATCAGATTTTGCAACTGTTTTTTGCGTAATTACGCTCGGTATCCTACCGTTGAAAGCCGATATTGCAAATGATGGATCGGCCGTTGATGAACTTACCGTTTGCAGCTGGAATGTCGAAAATCTTTTCGATACGGTCGACGATCCCCACAATGAAGGCGACGATCCCTACACTCCTCGTGGATGGCGGCGTTGGTCGGAAAACCGCTACCGAATGAAACTTGATCATTTGGCCGAGTTGATTGCGGCGATGAAACCCGACATCCTCTGCATGCAGGAAGTTGAAAATCGGCAGGTGCTGCTTGATTTGACCAATGTGCTGAAGCAGAAATACAAACTCGACTATCCCGGCATCGTCCACAAGGACAGTACCGATTTCCGCGGAATCGATGTGGCGATAATCGCCACACGACCGGCGAAAAAAATGGAATGGATTTCCCCAGACGTCGGAATGCGCGATACCGTTATAGCCACCTTCTCTTACGGTGATGCCGATCTGACCGTTTTTGCCAACCATTGGAAATCAAAACTGGGCAATCACGAAGAGAGTCTTGCTAAGCGTGATGCACAAGCAAATTGCATCAGAAAAAAACTCGACCGGCTTCTTGCGGCCGACACCAATACGGCGATTATCGTTACCGGCGACTTCAACGACGACCCTCCGTCAAAACCGATGATGGAAAGCGCCCTTCTGCTCACCAATCGGACCGATGTGCTAACTTGCAAAGGAAGCAAGGCGCTTTTCAATCTTGCCGCCACGCTGCCAGCCACCGAAAAAGGATCCTATTACTACGGCCCGGCGGACAAATGGGATATGCTCGATTCGATGTCAGTCACCGCCGGCATGCTAAAGGAGAGAGCAAGCTCGCCATGGATTGCCGAGGAGAAGAGCTACCGCATATTCAGATATCCCAAACACGTTGATCGGTACGGCCAGCCGGCCCCCTTCCGGCGCATCCGCAACCGGAAAGTCGGTGACATCTATGCCACCGGCTTTTCAGACCACTTCCCTATTATGCTAAAGCTGAAACGCGCCAAACGTTAGGTCGGCGTTTCCAGATCTATTCAACTACGATCATCGATGAAGCCGCATGTCTGATGCGACGGTTGTATTCAAGCAACGTCGGATAAAGTTCCGGGGCTACTTCACCGCTGAGATGGAGATTGTTCCTGGTCGCATTCAGCACCAGACGTCCTTTCTCGTCTTTTGAACGGTCGATTTTGATTTCAACCCGCCCCAGATTGCCAGGTAGCGTCCAGTAGACCGACTTTGGGACCATCGACCACAGGCTGTATCCATCGGGGAAAATGATTTTCGCATGGATGCTGCTAGGGGTCGATTTAGCGAAAAACATCGGGTTTTCGCGAGCGTCATCGCCCAATGAGAAAACCGCATGGGTCAATCGCGTGGGCAGTTTCAGATGCATTCTTGAATTTTGGATCAATGCATAATCCCTTACCCGAGCCTTGTACCGCATTACGGCGGGATATGAGACGGTATCGGTATGAAGCTCTCCGACAGGTTCCGCTCCATTTCCCCAGCTACCGACGATTTCGAGGAGCTGCCGACGCTTGATTTCGGGCAGCATTTCGTTGTACTGCTTGCGGAAATTGCCGACCGACACACCGTAGATACGCTTCTCGAATGTAATTTCGGCCGTACCGTCCTTGTCTAGCTCGACAAGATAATCAAACTCGACCCGATCTTTTTTTCCTTCGGCGACGTTGATATTCGAGATCGTACCGTCTCGCGAAAGCACGTATGCCTGATCATTGCAGGAAGTACCCGGTTCGTTAAATCTGGTTCCTTCGTTCAAATAGACAAATTCGTCTCCAAATTTCGCACGAACCAGAGGAATGAAGAAATAGTCAAGCTGCGGAAACAGGCGGCTGGCGGCTTCTGCATCTTCACAACCTGAATCATCATGGGATGCCAGCAGAATTTCACAATCGATATCAAGGGACTTGAGCATCGCGCTCAGCAATATCGCCCGGTCTGCGGAGTTTCCGTATTTGTCGGCAAGCGTCCGGTCGGCGGTTGACAGCGCGGAAAGCGGAAGATTGATAAACGATGTTCCTCCGGAGCGAACGATACGGATGATCTCGCGGGAGACAGCGAGCGCCATCTCTCTTTTATCCGTCATGTTTTTTGTCAGCTCTCTGGCAAAGCGGGCGGCATTTTCGCATTTGGACGCTCTCTCTTCAAACGCCTTAAAAATCTTCTCGGCATTTGTTTTCCAGTTGCCGGAGCTCAGATATACGGTCGGTTGGAAGTGATACCACGCCGGAAGTTTTGATTCCTGCTTTACCTTTCTGGATTTGACGCTCGTCCAATCGAGTAATGTCATTGAACCGTTGGTCCGGCAGGAGAATGCGATGTTCTCTCCGTTGAAAAGTCGGTATTTCAAATCCATCGAAGACGGATAGCTTACCACAAACGAGGAATTGCTCATCGGCAAAAAGCTGGCGAAGGAGTTTATTCTTGAAACAAATAGGTGGTTGCGGAACTTCTTGCGGTATCTCAAATCGATCACACTGCCGACTTCTACCGCGGGCAGATTCACCACCATCAGCTTTTCCGCGGGATAACGCGGAGCGGCGCGAACCCATTGCGCATCCATCGCGTGGATTTCATTGGTGCTGGCGCAAACAACCTTGCCGTTGAGATTCGATACGGTGGCCGAAATCAGCTCCAGCTCCTGCCATGCCGGATTCCAGCTGAGTTTTATCTCGGACGAATTTTTGATTCCTGCATAGGTGAGAATACGCTTGCGCAGACCGATTATCTCTTCCCATTCCGAATCTGACTTGATATTGAGAATATTGCTGTCCTCCAAAATCTCGACATCGACCCTGTCGGAATCCGATCTCGGCGCGAACAACACGCAGGTCTTGTCATATTTATCGATTTTTTGCAGCTGGCGCTTCATTTCAACATATTCGGAAGGTGAAAACTCGACGCTCTTGACCTTGTAGGTGCGCCGCGCTATCAAGGCGTTGCCGTTGTCCTGAAACTGAAGCTGGTATTCAATGTTCGCCGCATCGCTGGCAACATCGGCGGGCAAACCGTCATTCTTTCCCAGCGCCTCGTTTTTCATGATAACGATGAATTCCTCGGTACCGCACGCGATCTCGGTCATTAGCGGATATTTGCGTGTTTTCAGACCGGTGTCGCCAATTACGAAATTGGCATATCCGATGACTTTGGTGAACCATGGCATCTGCAAAGTATCGACCGATTCACCGCGAACGGGGAAATCTTCTACATAATAATCGAGTTCAACTTTCAGCGGCTCGTCCGTATTTTGCAAATCCTCGGGCTGAATTTCCATCGCCAGCAGTTTTGCTCCCGGGCAGCAGCGCTTCACCAGGCCCTCGAAGAACGAACGCCGCTTTTCCGGTGTCTGCTTGAGCAGATGACCGCGATAGGCATTATCGTTGATTCCTTTAAATGAAATGCTGGTGTTGAATCTGGCATTGCCCGAGGCATCGAGTTCACCGCGGGTGAGCACATCAAGCATCTGTTTGTCCACCGGATAGACCGGCGAGACTTTCAGATTCTCGCCCTTGGGACTTGCCACCAGATAAGAGCAGTTGCCCAAATAGGCCGGCATCAAATCCTTGGTGTTTTCATTGGTGCAATCCATCAGCATGTAATTGCCGTTCTTCTCGCGAACCGCGGTTATGGCGTGGTTGAATGCGATCGAAGGCACCTCGGGATCGCGCTTGGGGCCTACCATGATCAAAACCGGGTAGGCGTCGAATCCCGCAAGACGCAGCATTGCCGTCAGCAGCGCCGCCTTGTCGCGGCAGACACCGTAGCGGTTGTTGAAGGTCACGCTTACCGGATGGGGTTCAAAACCCGGAGCGACATCCTCCGTGGTAACCCCCATGTAGCGGATCTTTTGCGAAACAAAGGCGAATATCGCTCGAATTTTTTCGATGTCGGTTTCAGCATCGGCAATCAACTCGCTCGTCTTTTCCCGCATCTCGTCGGTAACATCGGCGAGCGGTTTTTCGCAAAGTTTCGCATACCAGCGGGAGACGGTCTCCCAATCCGGCAGCGTGCTGACCAGCACGCGCTGCACCACGGTGTAAGCGTCCGGCATTGAAGGTTCGGAGAAATAGCGCGGCACATTGTTGATCTTCCACACGTGATCTACACCGCCGTCGGCGCGCTTCGACGAAGCGTAGCTGATGGTGTTGGTAATCTCGGCCCGCAGAACCCGGTTAACCAGCGGCAGTTTCTCGGGGGCGCTGACCATATAGGTCGTTTTGATGATAGGACAGGTTGATTCGAAGGTGGTGTAATCGCTCCACTGGTTGGGCATTCTGGTCTTGGTATCCGACTGGCGGATGCGCAGATGCCGAATATCGCCAATCTCGACATTCGGGATCGAAAGTGTGATATACTTGCTGTTCTTGTCGTAGATGTTCGCCCCCATCTGTCCGGTATCGATGGTGGTGCGACTGTTGGCCTTGACGTCGACCGGCACCACCCGTCCGTCCTTCTTGATGATTTCAGCACATTCGATTTCAGCGCTTCCGTATGAAGCGCTGTACCAGACCGATACGGTTGAAAGGCGCCGCCTTCCCGACTCGGTCAATGCGACGATGTACTCGTCGTCGACGGTTGCGTCCGTACCGTCGGTGTTATATTTGCTGGACACGAGGTTGTCGATGATTGCATAGTCGGCATCGGGATATTTTTCCGAGGTGATGTCTTTGGCAAGAGCAAGCACCTCTTCGAGTTTGGGATACGGCAACTTTCCCGCCGAAGCGGGAAGCACGAACGCCAATGAAATCACAGCGATTGCAACACCTGCAGCACTGAAGCCGAACACACCTGTTTTAAATTGATTCTTTTTCATCGTCTTCTCCCATCAACCACTGAACGCGATGCTCCTCATCGCGATTCAAAACTTCTACATAAATCTTTTTTCCCCTGACGAAAAGTCCGTGGACCGCATCCGCACCGTTTTGACCGACCGTCGTCCGCACCAGTTCAATCATCGCCCGGGTTATGGGCAGGCCGGGCAGAAAAACGGGAATGCCGGGAGGATACGGCACAAGCAGCTGCGAACAGATTCTTCCCTCGCTCTCTTCCAATGCTACCAACTCTCCGTCGCAGAGCGCAGCATCGCGCGGAAGTACCACGGGTTGGACGTCGACAGCCCGGGTGATGACTCCGCACTCCAAACGGTTTTCCGGAAGCCCTATCGTCTCCGGCAACTGGCGGCAAACCCGGTAGAGATATTCGAAATGCTCCTCAACGGTGCCGACGGTAACCAGAAAGAGAACTGTAACCGGAGTACTCTTTTCCCATTGAATGTGACAATTGCGAAGCGCCGCGGTAAATCGCGAACAGCAGTCGGCGTTTTTGAAGCATAATATCATTTTGAGCGGATCTTGCAGATATCCGTCCGCCTCCCATGACCCCTTCCCGGCAATCGTCTGCAATCCGGCAAAGCACTCCTCTTCGCGCCGGCCGCACAGAAGCGCAACCTTTTTTTTGAAGGCCGCCACCCAATGCAGCCGCTCTTCGATTATGCGCAGCCCCTCAAGGCGCATCTGCACGCCGGCGATGTCAAGCGTAGCCAGCATCGGATAATGCGGCGAAGTCGAATGCCAGTAGCGTATCACCTCGTGAAAATCGTGAGAAAATTTCTCCCAGCTTCCGCGTCCGTGCAAAGCAAAACGTTTTCGCAGCCAGCGGAAGCGGCTGTTGCCATCCTCTTCAAGCAATTTTCTGAAAAGAGTTGAAACATGAATCATCGACGCTTGAGAAAATGCGGCCAACGCCTTGTGGGTGGATTGAACGGCGAAGTGGGCGCCGGCGATTTCGTTAACGGCATTGTATCTGTGCTGCGTCCCGGTTGCGGTGGCAGAGGTGTAGAACGGATGGAAATTGAGATATGGAGCCCAGGCTTCGTCCGCGTAGAAAAGAACTCCGGCCTTCTCACACATCTGCCCGATTTCCCATACCGGATAGAGAATTCCCTCGTAGGTGCAGGTCGTCAGAATCAGCATCCTTGGCGATTCCCGAGAAGGAACGGTCCGTTCAAGTTCTTCGCGCAGACGTCCGATCGACACCGGCCCCCACACCCCGAGACGATGGTTGTAGTTGGACGGCAGGTAGCGCGGAACGGCACCGGCCATCACCACCGCGTGATGCACGGATTTGTGGCAGTTGCGGTCGAGAAGCACCGTCTCGCCTGGACGCAACAGCGTCATCAGCAGCGCCTTGTTCGAGGTGCTGGTGCCGTTAGTGACGAACGAGGATTGTGCCGTACCGAACACCTCCGACGCGAAACGCTGCGCTTCGGACAGCGGGGTGTGCCCTTCTGGAGTAGAAAGATCGCCCAGACTTTCGACGGAAACGGACAAATCGGTTCTGAAAATCAGCGGACCGAATGCGTCGTGAAACCCGTGAAGAAAATGAGAATGCTCAAACGCATTGCCTGAATTGTGGCCCGGCGTATGCCAATTGGTTCCGGCGCGGGTTCGGACATAGTGTCTGAGCTGCGTCCAGAATCGCGGCATCCAGAACGATTTGAACAGATGGATAAGCCGTTCGCGGTGAAGATACGGTTCAAAAAACACCGTCGCATCTTTAAGCGTCCATCGGCGCGTCGGCAAAACTGGTTTTTGATGTCCGGGAATGGTGAGAACAACCTTGGGGATAGCAGGAAAATAAATACGTAGCCAATTGGCGAGTGTCTCACCATTCAACATAGCACGATCCGGTGGTTTTTCATCTCCGGCGCGGGAATTCCGCGTCCGTACCAGATCGTCAATGAGAAACAGACAGCAGTTTTTAGCGACATTGGAAAGGAAATGCCGATCGTTGCTGACTCCGAAAAGGACCTCGTCCAACTCCTCCGGAGAGGATACCGTAACCAATCGCAGCAACGGATAATCAAGCGGTTCGGACTCGGAAAAAGTTTCCCGGCAAAAGTCATGAAAAGCCTCGGTCAAACCGTATTCCATCTCCTGCAGCCGGCGTTTGTCATCCGCGCTGGGAATATGCAGATATACGACTGTCAGCGTTTGAATCATGCTTTAACCGCCTCTGCCGGTTGTGAGTTGCGTCTGAAGACTGAAAAGGCGTAAAACACCGGCCCCAGTCCCAATAGGCAATATCCGGAAAGAATCACCGACCATGCCCTGGGCCTTGAAAACTTCAGAAAGGTGCAGACTTTGCCGGTGGCGGGATTTCTCCCCCAGCTGTCCTGATATATCCAGTAACCAGCAATCCTCGCCGGGTTGTTCACGGTTACATCGACCCAGCGCTCCGGCTTTCCCGGCTCGAGAACCGCAATCCGGCTGTGGTATTGACGTATCGCGTTGACATGGGCATATCGTTTGACGAAAAACTTTTCCAGTCTAATTTCAAACGGGATTCTGCGCACTGTACCGGAGGCGTCGGACACTTCCGAGGAACAATCTCCGTCTTCAAGCCGCATCACCCCCATCGGGTACCGCACATCTGGCGGCAGAATGCGAGCGACCAAATGTCCGACCAGTATCAATGCGCAGGCGGTATGCATAACGAAAGAATGAATGCAGCGAGCTTTGGCCGACCGTATCGCAAGCACGATCATCCACAGTGCAACCGTCGCAAGTGCCGCTTTGGAGACGGCGGTGTCCATAATCGCCGAGGCTCTATCCGATCCCGGAAAGGCAAGCATAACCGAAAATGCCGCCATAACCAGACATCCTGCAACCGCTGCTACGAGAGAAAATGGCGATATCGATTTTATTTTCATTCGCACCTATAGCATAAAGCATGCAAAATCCGACTTGTCTTTTGCGGTAACCGTCCGATCCGAACTTCCATCTGAAGACACCACTCTGACCGTAACCTCGTAACTCCGGTCGTGGTCACCGTATGCCGCGCAAAGTTCCACCGCCAATTCAAGATCGGCGCTACTGGGTCGTCCCGGAATTAAAACCGTAGGTCCGGGCACATTGACGGTATGGAGAAGCAAGTCCCCTTCCCGACGGAGTTTTTTCAACTGCAAATTATTTCTCGCGTCGCGACCGACCACGAGTCTTGCGCCGTCGGGCAAACGGAAGTGGCGTCCCAGCTTGAGCAGTCGGATTGCAAAAATGTCGTCAAGTCCCTCATGTTCCGCCAGATCCCGAAGACGCTGGGTGTAGCGTTTTTCGGTGAGCAGGCATCCGCCTGCCGGTGATGGCCAGCGGTCAAGTCCGAATTCACGGGCCAACGCCAACTGAGGCTTGCGATTCCGACCGCTCAAATCGAGCAGCTGTTCGCGGTCGAGTTTGCCGTCGAGTTCGGGCTGAGTCGGAGGAAGCAGCTTTGCCGACAACGGTCGGACAACCTTGCCTCCGAGTTCGGAATCACGCTCAACAATCGCCAGCGCATTTCGATTTTGCGACATCGGGCGCTGTCCCATAACTTCACCGGTTGCGATGAAATCGAACCCCAATTCTTCCATCAGCTCACCGGCGCGGTGAATCATTCTGGCATGGCAGTCGATGCAGGGATTCATGCCTCCGCCGAAACCGTGACGCGGCGCTTTGATCAGTGAAATTATGTCTTCGGTAAAATCGACTATGTGCAACTTCACTTTGAGCTGCTCCGCCGCCTCCTTTGCGGAGGAGATATCGAAGAATGGCGAATTAAAAACCACGCCCTCGACATGGATAGACTGCTTCTGCAGAACGAGCACCGCCAGGCGGCTGTCCAATCCCCCTGAAAGTAGCGACAATGCTTTGACTTGTGATTTGTTATCCACTGTAATTTCCTTCGGCCGCAAGTTCGGCGAGCGGCGTTTTTCTTGGAGCGCTGGGAATGTCCGCGACAAAACGCGGCATGCCCAATCCTCCTATTCTTGCAGCCAGCGCCCTTTCGATTTCCAGCGCTTTGTTCAAATCGACCCGGAAGTGACCGGTGCCGGAAACCGGATCGCAGACGAACACATAATACGGTCTGACCCGAGCGCGTTGCAGCTGCACGCAAAGCCTGTACATCTTCTCGACGCTGTCGTTGACCCCGCGCAGCAGTACGGTCTGGCAGGAAACGGGAATACCGGCATCGACCATCTTTGCACACGCTGCTCGTGCCTGTTCGGTCAGCTCTTCGTGACAGTTGAACTGGGTATTGACCCAAAGCTTGTTGCGTGAAACTTTTTTAAGTTTGGCAACAAGCCCGCAGGTAATGCGCATCGGAAGCGTAGATGGCGTCCGGGTGCAGATCCGGACGACATCAACCTGCGGCAAATCGGCAAAAGCCTTGACCAAGCGCACGACAGCGACATCCGGCAACAGCAGCACATCGCCGCCGGAAAGCAACACATCTCGGATTTCTGGATTGGCCTTGACGTACGAAAGCACGGTATCGAGCTGTTCACGCGTCCTTACCACCTCCGCCTCACCCAGCAAGTTCTTGCGAGTACAGTGGCGGCAGGCCATTGCGCATCTGTCGTTGGTCATCACCAGCAAGCGATCCGGGAAACGGCGCACCGCCCCGTAACAGGCCGAATTTCCGCCCCGTTCGCAGAACGGATCTGGGCAAAACCCTTCGGCATCGGACAGCTCACGGCGGTCGGGAACGGTTTGCAGCCTAATTGCTTTGTGGCGCAGCAAATCCTCCCAGTACGGCGTGGCGAAATACGGATAGCGCGATTCAACCGCGGAACTTCGCCATCGTCTTCTTGCGCACCGCAACTGTTTACGCCAATCGGGTTCAAATGGATCACAGGACATAAAACAAGCCCGTCAGTATTTTACGGCTTTCGGCTCAGGAATGGGGGAACCTGTATATTTCTTAACCTCGGAATAAGTTCGGCGGCGGGAAATGAAAATCGTCCGTTTGTAACCGGCCTGATCAAGCTGCACAATGAGATAGGTCATCAAACGGCGATCGCTGTTGGCCGTAATGAGGATGTTAATCTCCTGCGTCTTGGGAATTCCCGCATCAGCCAAGGCTTCCGCTACTTCAGCCGGCTTTACGATTTTGCCTTGAAAAACCACGTTCCCGGCATCGGATATCTCGATTTCCGGGACGCGGGTATTTTCAAGCAGCCGATGCTGCACGCAACCTGCGCACAACATCAACGTAAAAAGAATACCGAACAGAATACGATTCATAACTGCATTCTCCCCAGTTCGGAATTTCTTCCGTTACGCCAACAGATCGTCGGCCGTCATCTCGACGGGCTTTTCAATGCCCAGGAGATGAAGAACGGTCGGTGCGATATCGGAAAGCTTGCCTTGCGGGCGAAGCTGTTTTTCCGTGGCATCGGAGGCGACGTAAATCAGGTCGACATCGAAGGTGGTATGACTCGTCTTTACCATGTTGGTGCCGAAATCAAACATCTCCTCCGCATTGCCGTGATCGGAAGTGATCAGAACCTGGGCGTCGAGTTCTTCCAAGCGCGGCAGCAGGCGTCCAATACATTCATCGACGATTTCAACCGCGCGACGTGCGGCATCGAAATCACCGGTGTGTCCAACCATGTCGCAATTGGCGTAATTGACCGCGATAAACGCATACGGGTTGTTTTCCAGCCTGCGCAGCAGTTCGTCGGTCACATTGTAGGCCTCCATTTCGGGGTGGCTGGCAAAAGTTGCCGGGTCGAAACGGCTCTTCACATCAACCTGATCCTCGCCTTCGCTCGGCTTGGTCGACTTGCCGTTGAAGAAGCTCGTTACATGACGGAACTTCTGCGTCTCGGCGATACGCAGCTGACGCAGTCCCGCCTTGGCGATCACTTCGCCGAGCAGATTGTCCATGCCTCCGTCGCCGCCCATCGCACCGAGCAGATACTGGGTGAATTCATCCCAGTAGCGGGTGAATCCCAAATAGACAATATTCGGACGTGCGGCGCGCGTACCGGGATAGTCATCGCTGACGAACGCCTGGGTCATCTGGATGGCGCGATCCTGACGATAGTTGAAGTGCATAACGCTGTCGCCGTCCTTGACGCCGTCATAGGATCCTACGGTATACGGCGGAATGTACTCATCGGTCATTTCGGTGCCGTCCGGCGTGCGGTCGTTTTCATACGAGGCGTTGACCGCGGCGAGAACATCATCAGTAGCGCGTTCGGCTTTGCCGGTCACGATGACATTGTAGGCGATATCGGTCAGATTCCAGTTCTTGGAACGGTCCATGCCGAAATAACGCCCCATGATCGTACCGATGGAACAGTTGCCGACAGATGCCATCTCCTGCTGGAGACGCACCAGATAGCCGGAGGTGCTGCGCGGCGGAGTGTCGCGGCCGTCGAGGAAGGGATGAATCACAATGCGTCCTTCAGGATACTCGCTGCGCGCGCGCTTCATCAGTTTGAAAAGATGCTCCTGATGGGCGTGAACGCCTTCATCCTGCAGCAACCCCATGAAATGCAGGGTCGATGCGTTCGTTTTCCAGTTGTCGATCAGACGCTTCCAGTTTTCCGATGTGAAGAGCGAACCGTCAGACAAACCGTCGTCGATGCGTTTCAGTTCCTGCTCCACAACGCGTCCAGCGCCCATGTTAAGGTGTCCGACCTCGCTCGAACCCATGTATCCTTCGGGCAGTCCCACCGCTTCGCCGCTCGTGCGGATGCGCGAGAGCGGATAGCGCGAACGGAGCCGATCGATAACCGGAGTGTTGGCCGCAAAAACGGCATTGCCCTTTTTCAACTGGTTGATACCCCATCCATCGCGGATAATTAAAACTACTGGTCTCATTTTGTTAGCTCCTTGGCTTCATCATTTTTCGAACATTATAGCAAATATCTGGCCGTTGTGCTATTATTATCCATTATGGCTAACATACTAGACAGAGAAGTTTGGGCTTTCGACTGCGAATGGGTTCCCTCCATTGAGGCGGGAAGAGCCGTTTACGGTTTACCTGCCGACTGTCCAGATGATGAAGTGCTCCGCACCATGTACGAAGCGCAGGGAGCGACTCTGGAAAACCCGCGTCCGTTTCTGCGCACCGCCTATTGCCGAATCGCGTCCATTGCGATGGTAATCCGCAAAAAAAAGATGCCAGGGGCAAGCGAGGCGCAATTGCAGCTTTTCGCTCTGCCCAACGCCTTTGATGATGAAAACTGCCGTGAAGCGACGATTCTCAAACGGTTTTCGAAGGGGCTGGCACTCCATTCGCCGATTTTGGTCGGCTACAATTCCCGCGCATCCGATTTGCGCATTCTGCTTCAGCGCTCGCTGATAAACGGCATTTCCGCGCCGGAGCTGTTTTCGCGCGTCAACGGCAAGCCGTGGGAATGCGAAGACATCGACCTCATGGAAAAGATTTGCGGCATGGGCAGGTCTTATTCCGTTTCGCTCAATGACATTTCGCGCATGTGCTCGATTCCGGGCAAGCTCGACATGTGCGGTGACGATGTCTGCGGGGCCTGGTATCGCGGCGAACGCGAAAGCATCGTCCAGTACAACTGTTTCGACGCTCTGACAACCTATCTGCTTTGGCTTCGCGTTTGCAAAATCCAGGGGTTGCTGGACGATGCCAATTATGCCTTGGAGCAGCAGGCGGTAAAACGACTGTTGGAAAACGAGATCGGAAACGGTAAAACGTATCTTCAGACTTTCCTCGATGCGTGGAATCCATCGTTTGAATAAATCACTACGGGATTACAAATGAAATCGAAAAAAGCGTTTATGCTGGCGGCAACCCTTATTCTGACACTGGTCGGCTCTACCTCCGGAGAGCATATCTTTGTCAATCTCTTCGAAACCGATTCCGCCGAACTGCTGGAAGCCGGCGTCAGTGCTTTTGCAAACAATGCAAATTGCAAAGAATTCGGCGAACGGTTCGAAGGGTGGATGAAAGAGAGACTGCTCGTACCGTCGGAAACATGGCTCAACCGGTCACGTCCCATGCGCTTCGTTCGGACCATCGACCCCGTCAAACCGATTGACGGGAACAATCCGACAATACTTACCATCGCCGAAATGAAGGATCTCGGCGGAAGCATTGGGAAAGTGTGCTCGGGTTTATACAACCGCCGCACCCCGATAGGAACGTTCGGCGCGCTTTACCGCGATCCGATCCACACCAATCTCACGCCACAGGTGGCAATCGCCGCCGAAGGAAAACATATCCTGCTTTCGACCCAACCCGAACAGCTGACATGGGGTTGGGAATTCCGCCAGCGTTTCATCAATGCGCCGAGACAGCAAATTTTCGGAAACTTCCGGATGCTCGCCAACGCCGGACGCTTCCGCGAACTGCTGCCGTTGCTCCATCCCAATTTCGCCCGCCAGCCTTTTATTCCGGCGCTGATGAGCAACTTCAAAACACTGATAATCGGAATGAACTTTGACGGCAGTGCATTTCAGATGGCGATTCGCGGACGGCCGGAAGACACCTCCGAGCTCTTCAAAATTGCATCCTCTTGGTACCAGCCCGCCGACAGTTCTTGGCAAAAACTGCCGAGCAATCTGCTGTTCAGTTCTCTTATCGGAACAAAGACCCCAAACTTCGTTCAAAATTTCATTCCCGCTCCGCTTGACGGCATCGTCTGGCCGTTGGAGAAGATCAAGCCCGAACAGCTGGAGTCGGGGGATTGCCCTACCATTATCCACCTTGCCCCTGATGGAAAATCGCTGGTGTATGGCTCGGCGCGGCACTTTAAACCGGAAGCGGCGAAGATGTTGCCGCTCGACCGGCTCGATGCGATTTCGCACAGTGGCAATGGCGCAATTGTATGGATTAGGGAGCAGCCGCGCAACGTCGACGGCCTGACGGTTTACAGATATCGTCTGTCGCTGTCGAAAAAATTCGCCCAGGCCGGATTGAAACACGCCGATCTTGATCTGATCAAATCTCTGATTATGATTTTCTTCAAAAACGTCCGGTTGGAACTTGCATTGCGCAATGACATTCTTTACACCGCGCTGGGCATCGACCGTCCGATGGATTGCTGCCTTAAATTGATAGAATCAAAATCGCAGTACCGTACCGTCAACAAGATGATTTCCGTCGACGACCCCAACATGGCCGGTGTCACACCGCTGTTCGCGGTCTTGATCAGGGCTTCCGAAATGGGCTTGGCGATGACGCGGAACTTTCCGGGCATCAAACCGGATCAGATAAGTGACATTTCGCACAGCTCCGATGGCATGACACTTGCGTTGGATCGTCGGGCGAAAGACGGCGCACTGACTCTGTCATTGCGCGTCAACAACAGTGAAATAAGCGCTCTTGGGGAACTCAATGAAAAAGCCCGCCCGCTGGTGACGGAATTGTTTTTCAATCTGATTGCCGCCCCCGAGGCGATCAACAAAATCGAGTAGAAAACCGGTTGTGGGGACAGACCATGCAAAGATTCAAATTTTGCGCGTGAGAATATTCCGCCATTAAACAATCGCAAAGGACATACCCCTCTCGGTCTCGGTATCAATCCCACTAACTGTAGCTCCTAAACACCAACAGCGGACCGCCATCAAAGGTGAGCGTTATTTCATCGCCTGTTGCAACATTCAAAGTTGCGTTCCACCACCGATCAAACTTAACCCCCGACAACGAATAGCGAAGACCTCGGGAATAGACATTCAAATTCCGCTCAAATGAAAACAATGACACCGCCTGACCTTCATGCGAACGCAGAACACATGAACGCAACAGCGGTGTAAACACCCCCGTATCAGTATAGGCGTTAATCTTAGCTTTTTTCGCAAAATCAACCAAATACGACAGATTACCCAAAGTGTGATCTTCACGATTGCCGGAAATTCCCAATATCGCCAGCCTGCTCCAACCGCGCTTAATGCAAAACCGATAAGCCTTTGCCAAATCGTTGGTATCCTGCTCCGCGACACGATGCATCCGATCTTTAAGTCTGGCGGCCACTTCCGGCATAATGCTGTCCAAATCCCCGACCACGCAATCAGGCATCAATCCACGCGCTACCATCGTATTAGCCGCACCGTCACAGCAAACAACCGGCTTGCCCGACTCCAGCACGCGCAACGGAAGCTCATGCGCCGGGAATGCACCATCGGCAAGAATCACCGCCTCGAAATCATCAATTTCCATGCTTCCGCCCGCAAATAGTAAGCTTGGTATGATTCTGCCCAAAATCGGCCATTTGGAAAACCTCTTCAAATCGCTTGTCTATCAGATCCAAATACATCTTGCGTTCCTCTTCAGGCACCGGGTCGGTTGACGGCGATTTTATCGCCCAGGAGTACTCGCTGAATGCGCATACCATAGCATCAACCGTTTCCAACGCCCGCTTCAGCAACCCGGTGTTCAAAACATGGTTTTTCGCCGCTTCAGCATCGCTTAAATCAGGAAAATATGAAAACGGTCCCATCTCCATTCCCGGCGGCAGATCCATGCTCGCCTCGATCGCCAGATACGCATCCTGCGTAAGCAACACCCCACCTTTCGGAGCCAGCTTCCGGATCTCGGAAGCCGCAGTACGAAGATTTGAAATCGCACTTCCCTTGGCCATTACCGTCCAAAACCGGTCTTGCCTTACCACAAACCAATCCTGAATCATCGACGATCCGAATGAAACCATGCACACAAACACCACCGCGAAAAAAGCCGCCCAGGAGACGCTTTTTTTCGCATTGACCATATCAAATGCCCCTGCCGCCAACGACGCGCCCAATATCCCCATAACGGGAACCTGATAATCGTCGTAAGGATGAGGGCTTGTCAACTGAACCAGCACAACCGAACCCGAGGCGAGCAGCCAGATTATCCGGTGAAAGGCACGCGGCGATGGCTGCACCTCCCCTTCGTCCCTTCTTCCAGTTGCAAACCGAAAGCACAATGCAAACAATCCCATCCCGAACAATGCCGTATACGCACGTACCGTACGGGAAATCGACCCAGCCACAAACATCAGATTGCGTCCTCCGCGCCCGATGTGAAATGTCTGCGAAAATAGGAATTCCTCCGGTGCAAGGAAAAAAGTCCATCCAAACGTCACCGCCACGCCCATCACCGCACCAACACCGAAGAAGAACCAGGCCCAGCCCAAAAATCTACGATAAAAGAGTAAAGCAAAAGCCACTGGAGGCAACGCGAACAACAGCGAAACGCGCGCTCCACCGGCAAATGCGGCAATTGCCCCTGCCGCAAATGCAATCAGCATCGAACGTTTTGTCCCGTCGCAGAAAGTCAAGAGCAGAAACGAGGCTGCCAGCAAAAACGACGCAAGCGCATAGGTTTTGGGAATTACCGTGAAATAGACATGGTAAAGGTTGCATGCAACAAGAGCAAACGCAACAATCCCCACTGGCAGCGCCTTCTCTCTGGAAACGCTTCGCGAGGCAAGCAATCCCGTCAGCAATGCCGCGAAAAAGCCGATCAGAGCCGTGAAAACGCGCCCCCCAAGTACACCTGCCCACGACCACAAATCATAAGTCAAGCCGTAAACGGCAGGCAGGGTCGGACCTTGGGTAAAAAAGAAATCACGATACGGCAAACATCCCCGCGACACCATTTTCGCCGCATACAGATACCAACCTTCATCTTGGTTGAGATCGCCGAACCAGATGGAAAAAACAATCAGCACCAGGGATGTCGATATCGCCAACAGTGCTGACAGCAACGGCAATTTTTTGACGAAAAACATTTCAGCTGCACTCCTGAAGGCGCAATGCCGCTCCGCAATACGCGTAAATGCGGGCGGAGGTGTCATAACGCATTTGCAGCACCTCTTGCGCCAATTTCTTCAAATCGGAAGCCTGATGCGAACAAATTATGCCTTTGACCGATTTAAGCAACCGAGGCGACATGCTGAGACTGTCTACCCCCATGCCGACCAGCAATGCCGAAACCACCGGATCCGACGCCGCCTCACCGCAGACCGATATCGGTATACCCTGCCGGTGCGCCGCATCAACCGCCATTTTTATCAACGCCAGCACACCGGGATGCGTCGGCTGGTAAAGACGGGAAACCATCTCGTTCGAACGGTCCACCGCCAATGTGTACTGGATCAAATCGTTGGTTCCGACAGAAAAGAAATCGACTTCCTTCGCCAATGCTTCTGAAATCAACGCCGCCGATGGAATTTCTATCATCACGCCGCGAGGGATGTTTTCGTCAAAAGGCACACCGGCTTTCCTGAGATCGTCCATGCAACGCAGAAGCTCGATATTTACCGCCCGCAACTCCTCGACGGTCGCTATCATCGGATAGAGAATTTTTACTTTTCCGCTGGTGGAAGCCTTCAGAATGGCGCACAGCTGCGACCGGAGCACATCGGGATTCCGCAAAAGAAAGCGAATCGACCGATTTCCGAGAAACGGGTTCGCCTCATGGCCGAGAGTGTCCTCTTCGACCATCTTGTCACCCCCCAGATCGAACAGGCGGATGGTAATTTCACAATTTTCCGGAAGCGCTTTGATCGCTTCGAGATAAAAAGACAACTGCTCTTCTTCGGAGGGACGTCTGCCGACCGACATCCAGATGTACTCAGTGCGATACAGCCCTACTCCCTCGGCACCGCAACCGATGACATCGCTCCACCGCGTGTTAGGATCGACATTGGCGCAAAGCTTTATACGGATTCCGTCCAAAGTGACGGTCGGCATCTCGGGAGACGGGCTGTGGTCCGCCCGCAACACCTCATCGTGCACGATTCTGCCGAACTCTTCCAACTCCTCGCCACCGGGATTGGCGACCACCTTCCCGTCAGTGCCGTTAAGCAGCAGTTCATCGCCGGTTTTGACGTCTCGGGACAAATCCTTCAATCCCACCACCGCCGGAATGCCCAGCGCACGCGCCAACAAAGTGGCGTGAGAGGTTTGACTTCCTTTGTCCGTGGCTATCCCCAAAATCATCTCACGCGGAAGTCCAATCGTCTCCGCCGGAGTCAATTCATCAGCCACGAGAATTCCGGGGCGCTCCATACGCTCTGCCGCATCGTCGACACCGCGAAGATTTCTGATAATACGGCGGGCGATATCGCGAATATCCGAGACCCGTTCGCGCAAATACAGATCATCCATCCCTTCGAAAATTCTGCAGTATTTCTCGGTGGTGCGCCAAACCGCCAGCGAGGCATTCTCGTGCAGATCGCGGATATGTACGGCGTATGACTCCATCATTTCGGGATCCGCCAGCATCATAAGATGTCCCTGGAAAACCGAAGAGCCGCTCTCGCTGTTGACTCGAAGTTCCAGCTCGGCCGCCATCGCCTCAATTTGCCTGCGGGTCACGGAAATTGCAGTCTCAAGCTTTTTCCACTCGGCATCAGCTTCGGCGGGGAGAATCTCATAATCCGGAACTTGAATTTCCGCAGCCGAACGGAACACATAAGCAGGACCTGCGGCATACCCGTGCGATGCCGCAACTCCCGAATAAATTCTAACAGGCTGGAAATTTCCGTTTATGGCTAGAACTCCCGACTGAATTACTGTTCGTTGGGAATATCGAATTTGCGCTCGACAAGCGCCTCAAGAGCGTCAAGAACCTCTTTGGCCTGCACGCCCTCGGCTGTAACCGTCAAAGTCGAACCGCAAACCGCCTCAAGCGTCATCATCGCCATGATACTTTTGCCGGAAACGGTAATTCCATCCTTGGAAACCTTGACGTCCGCATTGTAGCGAGAGGCAACTTTAGCGAACAAACCCGCAGGACGAACATGCATCCCGTACTTGTTCTTAATTACAAAATTTCTCGTCTCCGTCATCGAATTTTCGCCCATGTTCAACCTCGCATGTTGACATTGTTGCGTTTAAGTCTGGCATCCAAATCTTCTGCCGCCACATAACCTGACAGCTTAAGTTTGTGGGACTGAGCCGCAGTTTCCACCAGATTTACCAAATCACGTCCCGGGGCGACAGGTATCGTCAATCTCGGAACATTTATGCCGAGAATATCCTTGTACTGCTTCTCCATCCCGGTTCGATCGAAATCGCTGGACGCATTTGCACGAAGGAAGGTAATCACCAAATCGAGCTTCATCTCATCCTTGACCGTTCCCACCCCGAAAATCCACGGAATATAGATAATGCCGATACCGCGGATTTCCATGTAGTTTTTCGTCAACTTTTTGGATGAGGCGATAAGACGATTTGAACCATCGCGTTTGAAAATCGTGAAATCGTCAGCCACCAGCGCATAACCGCGTTTGATCAAACCCAAAGCGGTTTCGCTCTTTCCAATTCCCGCATCTCCCTCCAGAAAAACCCCAACTCCGGCCACATCAAGCATCGTGCCGTGAAGTGCGCAACGCGGCGCCATCAGATTCTCAAGCACGAATGCGGAAAGGTGTATGAAATAACGGGTTTCAAGCTCTGTCTGGAAAACGGCAATGTGTTTCTCTTCACCCAATGACAATGCCTCGGCGAACGGCTCCAATCCTCTGGCGAAAACCAAACAGGGAATGCTCCGGGAGAACAGCGCATCTATTCGCTGCCGTCTGACATCGGCACTGAGAGTTTTAAGGTACGAATATTCAGCAAGACCTATCACCTGAATACGCTTCCAGGCAAAATTTTCAAAAAACCCGGTAAGCGCCAGACCGGAACGGTGCGACAACGGCTCTGGGATTTCACGCTCCAGCGCCTCATCGCACTCACCGGTCAACGAAACAAGATGCAAGCGGCCCTTCCCCTCGTTGAAGAATTGCCGCACTGTGATACTGTTGAAATCCGTACCGTTCATTTCGAGCCTACTGTTTGGCGGCAACGCGCATGCAGGCATCCTTCAGCTTGGAGCGGTTCTCGCGAATCTGACGAGCGGTGCGGTTGAACGCAACGTCAATCGCCGACGCGCCGGTTTCCGCCTGTGCGGTTGAAGACAACAGCCCAAGATCCTTCATCTGGGCGACGAATTCAGCGGAATAGAAATGGTTCTGCTTGTCAACAACCACCTTCAAACTGATGGTTCTCGGAAATTTTTCCGCAAAACGCTTTGCCTGACCCTCGGCATATTCCTTGATGCCGCCAAAATTTTTTTCGCTCAGATGGCGCACGGTAACTTCAATGTTTGTCATGGTTTTTCTCCTTCTCTTATTGGGTTTTGCTTCAGTTTACATTCTAAAATCGCTACCGAGATAAAGCTCGCGGGCTTTCTCGTCGTTGACAAGGAAATCACTATTCCCTTCGCACAGTATCCGTCCTTCATAAACCAGATACGCCCGATCCACAATTGAAAGCGTCTCACGCACATTGTGGTCGGTGACAATCACGCCAAGCCCCTTGGCCTTCAGCGAAAGAACAATCTCCTGGATATCGTGCACTGCGAGAGGATCGACTCCGCTGAACGGCTCGTCAAGCATCAGAATAGCCGGCTGCCGCACCAGCGCACGGGCAATCTCAAGTTTGCGGCGTTCGCCTCCGCTGAGCGTATAGGCAGGCTGTTTGGCGACCTTGGTCAAACCCAGCTCGTCGAGCAACGCATCCATGCGCTCAACCCGTTCGGCCTTGGGAAGCTCCATCGTCTGAAGAATCGCCATCAGGTTGTCCTGAACCGAGAGCTTGCGGAACACCGAAGCTTCCTGCGCCAAATACCCTAATCCGAGACGCGCACGCTTGTACACCGGCATCCTTGTAATGTCATGCTCGCGGAATGTGACACACCCCTCATCGGGCTTGACCAAACCGACAACCATGTAAAAAGTGGTGGTCTTCCCCGCTCCGTTCGGCCCCAACAGACCAACCACCTCACCGCAACTTGCGGTAAGCGAAACGCCATTGACCACGGTGCGCTCGCCATAACGCTTGACGAGTCCCCGGGCGACAATATCGGGTGTTTGCATATCACTCATTGCTGCGATATCCCCCCTTTTTCAGCGGCTTCCGTCTTGGAGTTCTTATCTTTTCCGCCGAGCATACCGGGCGGGAGAATAACTCTGCTGCCCTCGAACACCTCCATCCGCTCGTCATCAAGCCAAAAAACGATGCGATTGCCGATAACCGTTCCCGACCGTTCTCCGCCGCTGCTCAAGGAGGCGTTGCCGGTCATCACAATCTGCCCCTCCTTGCGGGTGTAGACGGCGCGATCGCACTTGGCGGAACGCGTGTCATTCGAAATCGACACATTGCCGACCGCCATGATCTGCTGCACTTCCTGACTGTCGTTTGTTCCGTCCATAAAAAGCAGAAGACGATCCGACTTCATCAGAAAACGGGCATCATCAACTTTGACATTTCGATCAAACAGAATGACCCCCTCTTTGTTGTCGTATTCAATCTTGTCCGCAGTGATGATGCTCTGGCGATTGGTTCCCGCCCCTTTCGAACCGCTGTCCAGAAGAGTTGAAAGCGAGCCGCGCCCTCCGGCGGCTGACGATGTCAGCGCGCACAGTGCAACGGAAAGAAACATCATGCCAATATTGAAACTCATCGTTTTAACCTCCCAAACGACCCCTTTAAACGTCCGGTTCTGATTTCACCGCGCGACAGCAGGCGCACATAGCGATTCGCCGCGGAAAAATACATTCCTTCGCAGGAAATTTCGTCACCGTCCCTGCTGCCCTTGACCCTTCCTTTGCAATAGCCGCGCCGCCCTTTGCGATCGAATAGGCAATCCTCTGCCTCCAGACATCCGGTCAGTTTCCCGTCGGCAGAAAACATCTCAATGGTTACTCCCAGAGCAAAGACATAACGCAAATCAAGCAACTGCGCTCTTTTTGCCTTGAGCCTGGTCTTGACCGCACCGTTGTCCCAGCTTTCCACCGGCAGCGTCAAATTCTCGACAGGGGCATCCATGGCGGCGCGTTTCGCCTGCCACTGACCGGCCAAATCAGTCCACTCCGCGTCGGTATGCAGATCAAACCACGCATCAACATCCGCCTCCCCGAAAGCGAAGGTAAGGCTCAATAACAATATCGTCAATATTTTGAATGCCATGTCCAAGATAAAACCCGTCAAATCGGGTCCTTAAATCGCCCAATTACGAAATCGGTAATATTTTCCCTATTTTTCGATAAAAGGTCAAGGAAAAACCCGTCCCTTTCATCAAACTCCGGCACCCAAGCGACGCTTTCAGCGCACAATGACATTTTTCGCATTTTCAATGCGGTTTGAGCTACACACTTTCTTGATGCGGACATTTTCGAGTTTCACGCCGTCTACCGGATTTCGCGCATCGCCGCGGATGTCGACAAGCCTCTCGGCCTCTTCGACCTCGACATTCTTCATCACAAGATCACGTATGGGGGTCACGCGAACCTCGTGCGTCGGAAATCCTCTCCATTGGTAGAGGACATCGGTTTCTACCGCCATCACGCCGAAACGGACCTTTTTCGCCTTGATATTCTCCATGCGGATATTCTCGACAAATCCGCCGCGGCGCTCGTTGGTCTTGACATAGAATAGACGCAACGCCTCACTCTCAAGAGTGCAATCGTGCATGTGGACATTCCTGACCCCGCCTGATATCTCGCTGCCGATGCCGAGCAGAACATGCCCGTTGACGACGGTACAGTTGCGCACTTCAATATTCTCGCTCGGTGTTGCGAGCCGCCACGCATCCTGATTGCGTCCAGATTTGATGACGACCGCATCGTCCCCCTGATCGAAACGGCACTTTTCAACCAGAACGTTTCTGGACATCTCAATGTCGATTCCGTCGTTGTTGTGTCCGTGCGCATAGACATCTAGTCCGCGAACCACCACCCCGTCGCAGAGGAAGAAGTGTATCGTCCAGAACGGCGACTGGTGTATTTTGAACCCGTCAAGCCGCACATTGGCACATCGGTTGAAATGCATAAGATGCGGCCGCACGTTCGATTCGGGGATTTTCGTAAGATCACGAACCTTTAGCGGCACCAAAAAACTGCACCAGTCGTACAGCATTCTGGTCGATTTCATGTGTTGCTTGCCGCGAACAAACCACGAGCGCCAGAATTCCATTTTGGGAGCGAACATCCCCTTGCCGGTGATTGCGACATTGGTGCATCCGTAAGCGTACACGAGCGGCGAATAGTTGAGACACTCGACGCCCTCCCAGCTGGTCGGCACCGCCGGAAGATATTTTTCCGGGTCATCGGGAAAGATTATTTTCGCCCCCGTTTCAAGATGCAGCTCGATATTGCTCTTGAGTTTGATTGGCCCATCCGTCAAATGCTCCCCCGCCGGAACAGTCACCCGTCCGCCGCCGTTGGCCGCGATCCTGTCAATCTCGCGCTGGATGGAGAACTTAGCCGTGCATACGCCGCACGTCATAGCGACCGCGATGGCGATGACGATTGTACTTCCTGGTTGTTTTTTCATATCGCAAACCATGACAAACTCCTCAAAAACCCAGCTTTTTATTTTCCAGCAGATCCGTCCAGTCGTAATCAAGGAGTGCACCGTTGACGACATTGGCATAAGGCACATAAGCACTCTGGCGAATCGACGACGCCCAGCTCTCGGGCGCGAGCATACATACGACATTCGAAAACAGATCACCTCCGGCAACAAACGCGTGTGCCGCCGGAATACATTGCCTACCGTGTGCAAGCGCCTCAACTTTTCTCCCGGTCAGCTTCTTCAGAAAATCGGCGAGTACCATCATCTCCTCGGCTCTCACTCCGACGAGAGACCTGCCGAGCATGTAGTACAGTAGCGAAAGCGGCTCGTCAGAAGATTCATTTGAATAGAAACGATGCTTGACCGCGCCGGTTTCCCCCACCCCGGCAAGATCGGCGACCATTACGGCATTGCCCTGTTTCAAATTCTGCTGAACCAGCACCCGGTGTATTGCCCTGTCGGCACGGTCGTCCACAATCAGCACCGCGCCTTTCACGCCCCCACTTGGCATAAAAGTCAGTGCAGGGACTTTGTTGCCGTCGTAGAAGACGTAAACCTGACGAATAACCTTTGAACAATCCGGGAGCGACACATCAAAGAGGTTCGTTTCAACCTGGAAAGAGATATTCTCGAGTTTGCGGATATTGGCGCGTCTGCACACGACCTCCGCCGACACCCTGCGGCCTGGATTCCGCCGCAACGATTCCGCTCGCGCCAAATCGTCTTTGAGATAGTCATAGATACTCTTGAATCCCGGAAGGTGTTTGACCGCCCCTTTCGGTGTAACATTGTTCGCCTTGCCGTTGAGTCCCGCATCGACTTTTTTGATATCAAAGCCCACATCAAGTTTCCGCAATGCGGACACGTCAATTTCCGGCAATGACCGATCACCTGCCAACCAACGTTGCATCCATTGGATTGAAGAGACCCGGGTGGACTCCTTCCATCCATGACGTCCGGGAACATCGGTAATTCCGTAACACTTTGCATCAATGCCGCATTTTTTGGCAACGTTGGTCACAAGCGCGTATGTGCTATACGTCCCGGCGACGGGAAAGAAATCCTCAAAGGAGGCATGAATTCTTACGGCATTTCCTCCCAAAAGCGCCAACCCGGCATGATTGAGACCGAAACCAAGCTGATTGAACACATTTTGTTCGGCATCTTGCGCACCGACATTCCTGGCCGTTTCTCGCAACGACGACAAATAGCATGAAGGAGCCGCACAGACGATGCGCGGATCAACAGCCATCAGGAACGACGTCACCGTGCCACCCCCGGAATTGCCCATGCACCCGACACCATCCTTGCGGACATCATCGCGGGTCATGAGATAATCAATCGCCCTTATACCGTCCCAGAGCCGCTGACGAAGCATATTCTGTCCGAGGAGCGCCGCAAGAGAACCATAGTGGTTGTGCGAATCGCATAAAAACCCGCCGGGCACCTGCTCTCTTTCCCCCTGTGCAACGGGATCGACTATCAGAACCGCAAAGCCCGCCTCAGCTCCCAGCACCGCACCTCTCTGATAGCCGTCCATGCCCTTTCCGCTATAACTGTGTCCGCACGCAAGAAGGATGCCGTGATATGGAGGATTGTATTTCGCTGCATCCGGCAGAAACAGAAGAGAGGTAACATAGACCCCCGGGCTACTCTCAAAAATCACCTTCTCGATTCTGTATCCCGCACATGGAATCATTGTGACAGTCTTTGCGTTGAGCGGCGTCTTTTCGATTTCCAATCCACCGATCGACTCAATGAGCCGCTTGCGCATTTCACGCCGGTGCGCATCATATTCCTTTTGAGAATCAAGCAGTCCCCAAGCCTCATCCGCCTTTCTGTCGGCCTCGGCAAATGTTTTGAAGATGCTGTTCCACGAATTAAACTCGTCGCTTTGAGGCAGAATCCTGCTTCTCAGCACATTCGCCAATGTGTCCTGATTGGCATCCGCCGCTTTGGGGGCACAGAACGCGGAAACCACGCAGAGTGAAACTGTCGAAAGAACGATATTAAATCTCATATTGCATCACCTTACACTCATACAAAAATCAGCCTGTACACGGGGGTTAGAGGAAGAAAGCCAATGACGAGAAAAGGCGCGAAACCCAGGCTCATCGATAAATGCGTCAATCTCCGGCACGGGGAAACATCTCCGCAGGGAGGCGATCCTGAGAAGCAGGTCTCTTCTCTCCAAACCACAATTGTCCTATATTATACAATGAAAAATGCCGCGGACAAAATATTTTATACGCCGGAATGACAATTGCCGCAATCCCGCTAATCAACCGCATAAAACTGAAATAACGGTTTAAGATGCAAAACAACCGCCAAAGAAGTATTTTTTATTTTTCAGCATTGACACCATACGCCAAAAATTGTATAATGCCACTTCCTTTTGCGGGCGTAGTTCAATGGCAGAACTCCAGCCTTCCAAGCTGGCCACGAGGGTCCGATTCCCTTCGCCCGCTCCATTTTTTATTCGAAATGGCCACCGTAAAAACCTACAAGTCTGCGCGCGTTCCTGCGATGGTTGCTGGATTGCTGAAAAATGCGCAATCAATCATGGTCAATGGACATATCCGCCCTGACGGAGATTCCCTCGGCAGTACAATTGCACTGGTACTCGCATTGCGCAAACTCGGCAAGAAAATCTACGGTGTCGTTTCCGACAAGAACCAACTGGGTGCCCCCGCCTTTCTCCATGGCGTATCGGAGTTGTTGACGCCCAGGCAGGCGGCGAGAAAAAATTTCGATTTGTTCGTCTGTCTCGATTGTGCCGATAAACAGCGCGTCCCTGAAGAAATATTTAAGATTGTGGAAAAACGCGGCGGGTACGATTTGTGCATTGACCACCACGAGACCAACACCAACTTCGCCAAAGTCAATTGGGTGCGTCCCACAGCCTCTTCCACCGGTGAAATCATCTGGAAAATGCTCAAAGACGAAAAAATCGAACTTGACCACGACATTGCCGAAGCCTTGTGGGTTGCGGTGATAACCGACAGCGGACGTTTTCAATACGACCTCACCTCCCCTCAGACATTGAAATGCGGCGCTGATTTGCTCCGATTCAAAATCAATACCGCCGCAATCAACGACAGAATCTATTGCGCAACCAGCGAAAAAGCACTTGAGCTGAAAAAACGTGCCTACAATTCCCTGAAGATCATAGGTGATGTAGCACATGTTTCGCTTTCAGACGAAGACTTCAGGCAAACCGGCGGGAACAAGTCCGACGTGGAAGACGCCGTAAACATTCCGCGCTCGATCATCGGGAATCGTATTGCGCTCTTTTTCTACGGTCCGAACGAGAAAAACAGTGAAAGCGAAACAAAGGTAAGTATTCGCACCCGTGACGGACTGAACGCTTCGGAATTGGCCACCCTGTACGGTGGCGGCGGACACCGAAGTGCGGCCGGATGCAACATCAGCCTTCCGCTAAACGAAGCGATTGAAGATTTTTTGGAGAAAATCAAGTTCTGGCGATCAGGAAGTAGATTGTCTTACAAAAGAGAAAAGGAGAAAGGCAAATTATGAGAAAAACATTCTTCTCAATCTGTTCACTGTTTACTGCGACTTTGAGTCTGCTCGGGGAAAACGAAGTAATCGCCCCTTCCGCTCCGGTTGTAGTCAATCCCTCGACCAATTCCGTTTATGATGCGGCATTTGCCGGTGACGGAAACAACGAGATCATTTTTTCAGGCTCCAGGACCAAAACCATCAATGTAAGCGATGGCGTGCAAAACTTCACATCGCTGTCGGTCATTGACGGAACGGTCGTCTACTCACTCAAAACCGGAACATTCCTCTGGAATGACGACATCAACATGCGCTGCGCAAACCTCGCCTATCGCGTGAAAAACGGCAGTGCCGAACTTGGCAAAAACGGGAACATCATCTACGGTCACGATTCGAATATCGAAGTCAACAGCTCGAAAACAGCAACAACGTTGCATTTGGGAAAACTCGTGCGCAGCCCCGAGGGTGGAACTTTGCTGTTGCGCAGTCAGTCAAGCAAGGACACCGACATTGGCGAATTCGATAAGTTTTTCGCGACCGGATATCAAGACGGTGAGCTTCTTCCAGCCACTATCGTCGGCGGGATGCAACCGGCGAGCGGCAGCAATGCAAGCTGGAATTTCTTGCAGTACGACGAAGAAAAAGGAATCATTCCCGCAACTACCGTTCCCGCATTTTCTGAAACGGCAACAGCGGCGGATATTGCAAAAATCACCTCGGCGACCGAAATGGTGGCCGACGCCCACGTGCGGGGGTTCGTTGCCGACGGATACTTTCCGACTTTGACCATTCCAGAGGGAATCACGCTGAAAATCGGCGACGGCGTCAATCCCGCGGGAATCATTTTCCATTTTATGCGCAATAACGATAACTACAGCAGTGCACCGGTGTTGGCGGGTAATGGATCAATTGATTTTGGCACCTCGGAGGGCATTATCTGGGCGCCTCCGTACCAAACCGCGCATAGCCATACCTTTGGAAATGTCAAAATCAAAGGTTCCAACGGCGTTACCTTCAGCGGCCGCGGCAACGGCGTCTGGTGGTCAAGCATCTGGTATCCGACGACGAATACCTGGTCATGGACCGGTAAAACCACCATTGAATCATGCGTAATAATTCTCAACGAAAACGCCAAGACCGTTCACGATGACGACTGGCATATTGTCGGAAATTCGAACTACGGCGCCAGTCTCATGCTTTACAATAACAACGGAAAATGGGTTTTCAACGGAAAAATGACCTTGGAGGGTCCCGGGTTTCTCGGAATGGACAACACATACAACAATGTCAATGCCGTCTACAGCACAATTCGCTTCCGCAACTCCGGAGTCGTGAAACTCAATGGAGAAATCGAAATCCGCAAGAATGTGCAGCTTACCAGTGAACACACCAACAGCGGAGCCACCTTCAACAATACCGTAAGCGGTGACGGATCGCTGTACTTCTCGCATCGCGGAGCATACACGTTCAACGTTGCAAATACCTATGCCGGAAAAACGGTTGTCGGACCTTCCTCAACTCTGACCGTCAACCAGTCAGGAACTCTCGGCAAAGGCGATGTTGAGATTAAAGAAGCGGGAACCCTGCAGTTCAAAGACAAAACCGCAACCGCTACTGACAATGTCATTACCGGCGCAGGAAAAGTCGCGGTGGTCAATTCTCAACTCGCCATAGCCAAGGAATTCTCAGTCGGAACGCTTTCGGTCGACGCGACTTCTCGAGTTGAAATCCACGGCACCGTCGAAGTCAACTCTCTTCAAATGAGCGATGGGGCGGTGATTTGCGCTCCCGACGGAGAAGAAGCGACCCTGATACTCGGTAGCAACAACGGTAACTCCACGATCAATCATGGTCTTTCCGACGGTGGCGGAAAATTGCACATCGTCAAAAAAGGCACCGGTAAAATCACGGTGAGCGATAGTATTCCGACCTCATTTAATTCGCTTAAAGTCGAATCAGGAAGTATTGCTTTCGCAGTAGCCAATCCGGCAAGCGACTCCTACACATCGTGGATGCTCGATGCGTCAGCCAACGGAGTCATTTTTACCGATGACAACGGGGCAGTCACGAACTGGGTTGCGAGCAACAATAGCGGAATAAAATTTATACCTGATAGAAGATATTCTGGACTTGGAAATCCTACCACCGGACTGAACAAAATCAACGGTCTCAATACAGTTACATTCTCAAGAGCCGCCAAAAGCCGCATGTGCTATACCTCAAAGCCGAACCATACGACGATGTTCTTCGTTATGCGCCCAAGCAAAAACATCAACGGCACAATGGAGCTGTTCGGACAGCGCGACTACGACAGTGGCTACGGCTTGAAAACCGATGGTACGGGTCAATACTGGTCGTTTGGCAGTAATGCCAACAACGATTGGGTATACACCGACAAGCACTATTACATCAACGGCACTCGCATCAGCGATGCCGCCAGCGCAAAGGAAGCCTTCAATGCCGAAACGCAACTGCTGACAACGCAAAATTCATATAGCTCACCCGGATGGCATAACTTCCAGCCGGCGATCGGCGGCTACTCGAAAACCACCGGCAACTCATTTGACGGAGATATCGGTGAAATCATCGCCTGCAACAAGCTTCTGAATGAGAACGAACGGAAACTGATTGAAAATTATCTCGCAAAGAAATGGTTAGGACGAACTTTGCATAATTTCAACTATCTGTCCGATGAAATCGAAATCACCATCGATCAGGGCGCATCCTTTGATATCGCTGGTGAATCCATCAAGCTGACGAACGTTTCCGGATCGGGCATGATTACAAACAGCAACCGGAGTGTCGCTGGCACGGTCGTGCTCAGCGACGGGGCGAACACCTCGCTGGATATGGTTGGCGGAATCAATCTGAAATCCGAGGGCAGTGCCAACTACACCGGGACAATCACCATTGAGGTCAACGCCGACGGCACTATCAAACCGATGATGATTGAAGGCAATATCTCAATTGAGAATGCCCGTCTTAAAATTGTCGGTCTTGAAAATCTGAAACCGGGAGGACACGATGTTGTCATAGCCCAGTACGAATTTGCAAAAAATCCCTTTGCCCAAACCAATCTTTCCGCTCAATGGGAAGTTTCGGCACGGGGAAATGTTTTGAGAATCGTGCCGCATGGCAATTTTATATTCCTGCGCTAAATCGTAAACTTACCGATAAGAGGCGGGCCCAATGGCTCGCCTCTTTTTATGAGGTTGTCATGGAAGAAAACATCATTTCATTAAGCGCCCAGTACCCCCTTGACCAAGTTGAAACGCTCATTGAGCTTGCCGATGCCGATTTCAATCCGACATTCTTTCACGATTTGGAAACCTGCAAATGCACAGTCTCTTTTTTTATTGAAGACAAAGCACTTCTGGATGAGGCGAAAAACTCAATCGAAAATCTGATGACATTGCTTGGGAACAAGCGTGAGCTTGAAGTCGAAAATGTCAAAAAAGAGGATTGGTCTGAAAGCTGGAAGCGGTTTTTCCATGTCGAACACATCTCCGAGCATATTGTCATTCGACCATCCTGGGAGTTATATGACGCCGCACCCGGAGAAAAGGTGCTGATCATCGATCCCGGCATCAACTTCGGAACCGGCAAACATCCGACCACACAGGCCTGCCTGAAATTCCTCGATAAGCTCGCCGGGGAAGATGCCAAGAGAACCGTAATGGACATGGGGTGCGGGACCGGCATATTGGGTATCGGCGCCAAACTTCTCGGGTTTAATGATGTCCAGGCGTTCGACATCGATCCCGACTGTATCCAGGGGACGAAGGAAAATGCCAAGATAAACGGGGTTAAAATACCGGTTTGCGAAGGTTCGATTGCCAATGTATGGCCGACCAAAGACATTGTCGTAGCCAACATTCTCGCCCCCGTTCTTATTGAATACGCCGCCTCTGTTTACGAATCGGTGGCACCAAACGGAGTATTGATTCTATCCGGTATTCTAGATACTCAATATGAGTCGGTCAAATCGGCTTATGAAAAACTTGGCGCCGTTGAAATGGAAACCATGCTAATCGACGAATGGCGTAGCGGGCTTTTCCGAAAACCGGCTTGATGGTTGCGTGAATTCTTAGCAAAAAGGTGCTCCGATCTCGGAGCACCTTTTTTTGTCAGCGAATCGACGCGTGATAGCTTTGCAGCGACTTAACCATGCCGCCGCCGTCGCGGGCAGCCCTAATACCCTCTGCCGCGGCCTGAGCCGCTGCAATCGTGGTAAGGTAAGGCACCGAATACTTGATTGCCGCCTTGCGGATCGAGGCGTCGTCAGCACGGGCGTCACGTCGTCCCGAAGGAGTGTTGAGAATCAGACTCACCTCACGGTTGACAATCAGGTCAATAACATTGGGTCGACCTTCATTGATCTTGTTTACAACCGTAGCGCTGACACCGTGTTTTTCCAAAAAGCGAATGGTCCCTTCGGTGCCGACCACCGAAAAGCCCAGACCGACAAATTTCTTGACCGCGTCAACCGCATTTTCCGGCTTGTCGGACAAGGAAACCAATATCTTGCCGGGCTCAATTGGCAACGGAGAATTGGCAGCTTCCTGCGACTTGAAATATGCCATGCCGAAGGTTTCGGCCAATCCCAGAACTTCACCGGTCGAGCGCATTTCAGGCCCGAGGACGGGGTCGACTTCAGGGAATTTTTCAAAGGGCAAAACCGCTTCCTTTACGCCGTGATACGGAATAATCTTATCATTGCGAAGACCAAGCGATTTGACGCTTTCTCCCAGCATCAGGCGCGTCGCGATTCGCGCCATCTGGGTTCCGGCCACCTTTGAAACCAGCGGCACGGTGCGCGAGGCACGAGGATTGGCTTCAATGACGTACACATTATCACCTTCGACGGCGAACTGCATATTCATCAAACCGACCACTTTCAGCTCTTCAGCGATGCGGCGGGTGTAATCCAAAATCGTAGCCTTGCACTTGTCGCTCAATGAAACCGGGGGCAGAACGCAAGCGGAGTCGCCGGAATGGACACCTGCCAATTCCACGTGTTGCATAATGGCGGGGATAAATACATCCTTGCCGTCGGAAAGCGCATCAGCCTCGCACTCCAACGCCTGATGCAGGAAGCGGTCGAGATAAAGCGGACGATCCGGGGTGACCCCTACCGCCTTGGCGACATACTCGCGCAACATAATCTCGTCGTAGATAACCTCCATGCCGCGTCCGCCCAAAACAAAACTGGGGCGGATGATAAGCGGATATCCCAGCTTAGCGGCCGCCTTGATTGCGCCGTCCAGATCGGAAGCCATTTCAGATTCCGGCATCGGGATTCCCAGTCGATTCATTATCGAATGGAATAAATCACGATCTTCGGCGGCGTCAATGGAATCGACGCTGGTGCCGAGAATGTTGCAACCCGCTTCCGCCAGACCGCGTGCGATATTCAACGGGGTCTGTCCCCCGAACTGAACAATAACACCCTCCGGCTTTTCAGCCTCATAAATCTGCAAAACATCCTCAAGCGTCACCGGTTCAAAATAGAGCTTGTCCGAGGTGTCGTAGTCGGTAGAAACCGTCTCTGGATTGCAGTTGACCATGATTGTTTCATAGCCGGCCTCACGCATCGCCATTGCCGCATGGGTACAGCAATAGTCAAATTCGATGCCCTGTCCGATACGGTTGGGTCCGCCGCCTAGAATCATCACCTTCTTCGGATTCGTTGATATCGGAACCTCACCCGGCTTGCCGTTGTACGAGGAATAATAGTACGCCTGATTCTCAACGCCAGAGACCGGAACCTTGTGCCAGGTTTCAACACATCCCAAGGCGGTTCGGCGGTCGCGAACATTCTTTTCGGGAATCCGTAGCAACTGTGCAATGTACTTGTCGGAGAATCCGTCTTTCTTTGCACTGACCAGCAATTCGTCGGGCGGAAGCGTTCCGCGATATTTGAGCAGCTCTTCCTCCTCTTCAACAAGCTCGCGCATCTGTCCAATGAAATACGGCTTGACTCCGGTCAATTCAAAAAGCTGACGATCGGTGGCACCCTTGCGCAACGCTTCATACATCTGGAAGTGGCGTTCGCTGTTGGGGACGGCGAGCATTTTGAGCAGCTCTTCAAGCGAACGGGCGTGGAAATCGGCGGCAAATCCCAATCCGGCTCGCCCCTTCTCCAAAGCGCGAATCGCCTTTTGCAAGGTTTCCTTATAGGTTTTTCCGATGGACATGACCTCGCCCACCGCTTTCATCTGGGTTCCGAGTTTATCCTCGACCGCACGGAATTTTTCAAACGCCCAGCGGGCGAATTTAAGCACGATGTAATCTCCCGACGGAGTATATTTGTCGAGAGTTCCATCCCGCCAGTAAGGAATTTCATCAAGTGTCATGCCCGCCGCCAATTTGGCGGAAACCAAAGCGATCGGGAAGCCTGTTGCCTTTGAAGCGAGCGCCGACGAACGCGAGGTCCGGGGATTGATTTCGATGATCACCACCCGGTCAGTCTTGGGATCGTGGGCGAACTGAACATTGGTGCCTCCGATAACACCGATCGATTCGACGATCTTGAATGCATCGCGGCGCAGACGCTCCTGAAGTTCGGGCGAAATCGTGATAAAGGGAGCCGCGCAGAGACTGTCGCCGGTATGAACGCCGACCGCATCGATATTTTCGATGAAGCAGACCGCTATCATCTGGTTCTTCGAATCGCGAACAACTTCAACTTCCAGCTCTTCCCAATTGAGAATAGACTCTTCGATAAGGCATTGATGGGTAAGTGACGCCTCAAGACCGCGGGCGCAGATGGTCCGTAGTTCTTCAACGTTGTAGCAAAAACCGCCGCCGGAGCCACCCATCGTATACGCCGGACGAACCACTACGGGATAGCCGATATCGTTTTGAACGAGATTGACCGCATCTTCAACGCTGTGAACGATTCCGGAGCGTGGGGTATCGATTCCGAGCTTCTGCATCGTCGCTTTGAAGATCTCGCGATCTTCTCCGCGTTCGATCGCATCAAGGTTGACGCCGATGACCCTGACTCCGTATTTGTCCAAAATACCCTTCTTGGAGAGTTCCATCGACAGGTTCAAACCGGTTTGACCGCCCAGGTTGGGGAGGATGGCATCGGGACGCTCCTGAGCGATAATCTGTTCGAGACGCGTTTCGTTGAGCGGCTCGATATAGGTGGCATCGGCCATCACCGGATCGGTCATGATGGTAGCGGGATTCGAGTTGACCAAGACCACTTCATAACCACAGGAACGCAACGCTTTGCAAGCTTGGGTTCCGGAATAGTCAAATTCACATGCCTGACCGATCACTATCGGCCCGGAGCCGATAATCAGGACTTTTTTTATATCATCACGGCGCATTTGGGACTGCCTTTCTTGGACATTTACATACGGCATCGAGTATTTCAGAAATACCGCTCAAATCGGGATGACATTATACAAAAAAACGCCTTTTGTAACAAGAAAATTCCAATAAAAAAATGGGCGAAGAAACTTCGCCCATTTTTTTATGAAAGCCAGGCAATACCATTATTTGATTTTGAACACCCCGGTGGCCAATGCGGGCAGATCAAGTACGATCTTTCCATCCTTCACCGCACCCTGCGGTCCACCGAAGAGCGGCTCGAGCTCGGTTCCGTCCTTGAGAGGAACCTTGATTGCCGAATTTGAGCGTTTTTCGAGATCCCCGTTGACATAAATCAGAAAACGTCCAGTTTTCTCGCTTCCGGCGACAATCCCCAGCACAAGTCCGTCATCTGAAGTAAGAAATTCGGGGTTCGGTTCAAGCAACGCCTGCCCGAACACCTTGAATTCCGCAATAAGCGTCTTTACCATTTTCGCGGTCGGGGGATTCCAACCCATCCCCTGCTTTTGCTTCCCGGTCCAGTCGCCGGTCTGCTTCCAGCAATACCAGAACATACCGCGCGCACCGCGGACAATAGCCAGATAAGACATCGCCCGCACATGCTTCGGATCTTCCGTCGGTTGTTTTTCACTCTGACCGAACGCTTGAGGCACGACAATGACCGCCTTGGTCTTGCCGACCTGCTTGTAAGCATCGTACATGGTGTTGCTGATACGAGTAAGAACCCCAGTGCCGCCGTAGTAGCGCGGATAGCAGTCAAAGGAGTAAACATCGCCACCCGCTGCTATACTATGATCGCCGGCACTGAGGTTGAAAGTAGGATGGTCTTCATCCAAATTGTGGAAATATTTTCCTGCGCGTTGCAGTTTGGGAACCCATGACTCTCCGCCTGCCTCGTCCGCAAGATACCACATTCCGACACGATTGAGCGGATCTTTGAGCACCGATTCGATCGTCGCGCGGAATGTCTCGTTGGTTTCAAACGGGTAAATTCCTTTACGCCATTCATTGGCCTTGGTTCCGAAACGGCCCATTAGCTGCAGAATCAATTCATTCCACACCCTTCCGTCTTCATAGATTGCGTAGATGTCGCGTTCCTCGAGCAAACGGATGTTTCGAAGATTCGACGCCAGTTGCTGCGCGTAATGAGCGTCGTTGGTGGGTTGAATGTACCAGTATGCGGAATTTGTCGAATAGTTATGCATCCAATCCCACGACCACATCTGTATCATGTTCATGCCCATGTCGATCCACTCGTCGATCTGGAAGCCGTGCGCATGGTGTATTCCCAACGGGAAGAACGGCTTGCCCTCTTTGAGAATTACACCGTCCTGGTCAACAAAAAACTGTTTGGGCCGGACCGGCACGATTTTGAACGGAATTTCCGAATTGTAATTTACGCCGCCGACCTTGTAGGAAACGCGAAGCATATACCGGCCGGGCTCTGCATCGGCACGCATCGGCACATCGATGTATGAAGGAGATCCGAACTCCGTCTTGAATTCAAAAGAGCTTATTTTGTCGCCCTTCTCATTGCAAATTGACGTCTTAACCTTAATTCCCGCCTCGGCTCCAAGCGCAGTATTGAGCAGATAACGGAATTTGATCGCGCTCTGGCGGCGGGCGACCGAAACCATTCCGCGATACTCGGGAGCGAGGACCGTCAGCGGCATTTTGTTGAAATCCACCGGTTCCGAATTTTGGTATTGCACGGGCAGAGGACGGAAATCCCCCTTCTTAAAACCGTCGTCCTTAGCATACCATTCAAGCTCAGCGAGCTGCCCCTTGGGAACGCCGACAAGCCTGAAATATTTGAACCGGGCGGTATAAGGAAGCGTTGCGTAAATCCAAGTATTGCTGGGCATCCGGCAGTAAACGGCAAAATTGAGAATCGTCGTCCATTTTTTTCCATCGTCCGCAACCTGAACTTTAGCCGAGTTGACAAGACCGGCATCGCCATCTTTGGCATAAAAGCGAACCGCTGCAACCTCGCTCGCTTCGGAGAATTTGACGCCTATTCCGGTGTGGTGGCATTGATTGTCGCAAACCGCGGTTTTCAAATCGCCGTCATACGCTTTTGCCGAAACGGCGACAGGCTTCTCCGGCAGCATCATATCCGGATTTACCGCAATCCGGCTTGATGCGTAAACGGTTTGCGAAGAGATGGACATCGCTGCAACCATGCCGACTATCGCATAAAGTCTAATTTTCATCTGTGCTTAAAACTCCTTTCTAAAAGCTTGTTTCAACTGGAAGACGATTTTAGATTAACAAATAAATTTTGACTGAACAAGGGGAAAAATGAATAAAATGGAAAAAAGTGGACTAATCCATTTAATTTAAATAAAAATGAGCACAATAAGCCATAACAAAAGCGAAAAATCATTCTGCAAAGAGAAACTGCTCGGGTTGCGGGAACGACCGTCGACGGGTTGACGGCAAGGCGCATCAACTTTCCCAACTCTGGCACCATGATTTATAGTGTGGCGTATCTGTGAAAACTTTGCTATACTGTAAGGCATGGAACAAGAAAAAAAGCCAATAGTTTTACCATTGCCGACCATTAGGCGATATCCTCTCTACCTTCGTGCAATCAATGCCCGGATCAACCGAGGGGAAACTTTGATATCAAGTGCAGCGCTTGCCCAGGAACTTGACCTGGATACTGTTTTGGCGCGGAAAGACCTTGCAATGGCCGGTGTACCCGGCAAACCAAGACTTGGCTATCCTGCGCAAAAACTGGCCGAGGCGATAAATCGGGTTCTGGGGTGGAACAAATTCACCAACGCCGCGCTGGTCGGTGTCGGATCTCTCGGCAATGCGCTTTTGGGCTACAAGGGTTTTCTTGAGCACAATCTCTCAATCTCTGCTGCCTTCGACTGCAATCCGCAACTATGGGGACAGTTGAGACATGAAGTTAAGGTACACTCGATGGATGAGCTCTCTGAGCTGGTCAAGAAATACGAGATTAAAATCGGCATTTTGACAGTTCCCGATTGCGCTGCCAATGAATGTGCCCGGCAGCTGGTCGAGGCCGGTGTGCTCGGCATCTGGAATTTCACTGCGGTGAAGCTCGAGTTGCCACCTGAAATCAAAGTGCAGCAGGTCGATCTTGCCCAATCGCTGGCGGTGTTGTCACACACCATCACCACCGACACCCCTTCTCCCAAAAATTAAGCTTGTTTTCCTGCAAAAAAAAGAATATAATTGCCGCTCAATTTACGTGAGCTCATGGAGAGGTGGCCGAGAGGCTGAAGGCAGTGGTTTGCTAAACCGCCGTACGGACTAATCTCTGTACCGAGGGTTCGAATCCCTCCCTCTCCGCCATTTGCAAATCATGCAACTTTTCGTGAAAAGTCTCGGAAAGTTGTTTTTTTATATCCGATGATGTTCAGAGCCCGACATCTTATCCTTCAAACCCAAAGCCAGATATTCTGAACGTGCGTTATCCGACATCCAATCACCTTGATGAGTTCAATGAAATCATTCCATTGGCTCTTTAAGTCCGAGTGCCGTGGCATAACCGGTTTCAAATCTGCAGTTTACCGCTTTGCAATTTTCGACATATTCGCGCATCAGGCGCAACGCTTTGGCGCGATCGGGGCAGTTTTTCTGAATCGCCGCATAGGTGGAGCGGTCTCCGTCGGCAAACGCAACAATCGTCTCTTTCCACCCGTCGGGATAGGAGAATACGCTCCACCCGGAACTTCTCGGTAACTTGTACGTCCAGAAAGTCCAACCCATATTGTTGCGCTCCATGGAGAGGCGAATCTGCCGGTACCAGTCGTGTTGGTTGTGACCGGTCTCGCCCATAAACATCGCAATTCCGGATTTATTGCGAAACTTAACGAATTCCTGTACACGCGCATCGTCGTACTTTGGATTGTTAAAATCATAATGATGACACTCGTACATCATATTGGGATCTTTTTTGAAATCGGTGAAGACCTTGAAATTTCCGTTCCATTGCGCTCCTGCAAGAATAACGATATGCCGGCGATCAACGGCGCGAATAGCGTCGATAGCCATGAATTGAACACGCTCCAGTTGGAGATTGAGCTCATCCTTCTCCTTCAGACGGCTGGAAATCGGTTCATTCATCAAATCGTACCCCAGCACGACCGGCTCATCCGCATAACGTTCGGCGATTTTGCGCCAAATCCGGCAATATTGCTTCTGATACGACTCTTCTTTAAACAGCCAAGGGAAACCGTACGAATCGTCGATATTATCACCAGTATTGCCGCCCGGACACGAATGCATATCGATGATGACACGGATTCTGTATTTTCTGCACCACGCGACGACATCGTCGATTCGTTTGAATCCTTCCTCAGGATCGCTGTCCCCGAGATACTCATCTTCAGTGAAAAGCTTATAGTGAAGCGGCAGTCGGACGGTATTTGCACCGGTGCTCGCAATTGCAGCGATATCTTTTTCGGTTATATAATTTTCTTTGAAAGCCCGCCAGAATTTTTTAGTTTCCTCGGAACCGACCAGTTCACAGAACATAGTGTTGATCATGTGAGCCGAATCGCACTTTGAAAAACCGAACATATACCCTTCGGGATTGAGCCAATGACCAAGATTGATGCCGCGAATGAAAAACTTATTGCCGCAACCGTCTACGATATCGTGACCGTTGACTCTTAGGAAATCGTCGTCTGACGGACCGCAAAACCGGCAACCTGCAACCGATACTGCCAACATTGCTGACAGCAACATTTTTTTCACAGCGTTAATCATTCTCAATCTCCCTTCTTTATCAAACTGTCGGCCAAATCCCTCAACTTGGCCTCGCACTGCATCCCTTCCGTTGCTCCCGGCGCCGACATCGCTCCGATGGCGGCAACCGCACCAGTATCCAAAATTTCCTCGTCAGTAAGGCCTCTAAAAATACCCGAAAGCGCACCGGCGCAAAAAGCATCACCGGCTCCGGTTTTACCCTTGATAAAAGACTTAGGTACCGGAATGGATTTCACCTCGCTCCAGCCCTGATCGGAAAGACATACGCCGCGATCCGGCATATGAATAATCACCCGTCGCCGGACTCCCTTGTCTCTTAGCGCCGATGCCACATCGCGAAGCGGACTTAGCCGGTTCAGTGCTGACAGCTTGACAGCCTCAAGCTCGTTGACAATCAGATTATCGACATATTCAAGTGCGGGCAGAACCAGCTGGTACCGGTCAGAATTCTCTGTCACCAGATCGATAGAAGTGGTAATGTCCCGTGATTTCAACTCGCGCAAAATGCGCAAACCGTCGCCACGGTCTACCCGGTCCAAAAGCAGAAAATACCCCAAATGGAACATATCGCCGGCTGAAAGCGAGTCGAAGTCGATATGCTCGTATCCGTACCGGGCGCACGCTCCGCTGTAACAGAAGAACGTGCGCTCACCTCCGGCTACATTCATCACATCGGTAAAACTGGTACCGTCGATCTCGCAGACGCGAATACCGGCGGTATCCACCCCGTGCCGCTGAAGTTCAGAAATGAGAAATTTACCATCATCATCGTTGCCGACAAGTCCCGACGCAGCCACCTCGATTTCCGGAGTGAACACCTTGATGTCGCAGGCCGTATTTGGAACACAGCCCCCTGGGGCACGGCTGCATCCCTTGATCTGCGTCAATTCTCCTGCAGCTGGATACGCTGAAATTTCGTTGATACGATCAACAAGAATTGAACCAGCAACAACAATTTTGGGCATCGGGCACCTCCGGTTCGTTAATTAGCCTCGGCGACCAACGGGCCGGCAAGCTCTTTAAGGAAGAACAGGCGACCGGGAAGCGTCGGGATGAACGAACTCGTGATATGACGGCTCGGCCCATAGCGCAAGGTCATCCAGAGGCTCATGCCTTGCCACTGCATTCCGCGCGAAAGCGCACCGTCGGCACCGCCGATGGCGTAGTCGGCCTGGAACATCAGACCAGGGCCGATCGTATTGGCGCGGCACGGCACAAGCGTCGTGCGCGATTTGAATGATGTGATGGCATTTTGCTCGATGGTCAGCGGATGGAGCTGAACCGCAATGCGGTAAGGCTGCGACAGCCACTCCTTGTCGCTGTTGAACTCTTCGCCAATCATCGGCTCCCAGAACGCAATGTGGCACATGCGGCCGATGCCGTAAACCAGAACGAGCTTTGCCCCTTCCTTTTTGAGCTGCGCGATTTTTTTGGGATAGGTCGGCAGATTCTTTTTAGTTGCAAAATTGCGATGATCGGCTGGAACCGTCAATTTTCCGAGCGGATTGTAAAAGGCCTGCTCCATCGCATGCTGAAAGGAGGCGTCCCCCACCAGAGTATTGCCCTTGGCATCTGCCCATTCGTCCATATTGAAGCACCAGACATGGGAACAATCGACATTCCACTCCTTAAGGAAGTAAACCGCCCACTTGTACATTCCCATCGGACCGACCGGAAGAATGAAGGCGATTTTGCGCCCCTCTTCTTTAGCCTTCTTGATTTCGTTGGCGATTTCGTGTCCCATTTTGACATCGAATTCTTTGACATCTTCGCAACAGACCGGGGAGAATTGGCGATTCCAGAATTTCTGGGGCTTGGTGATATCCTCTGGTTTGTTGCTGCAGCAGCGATCGATCTTTTTCATATCCCAGCCTTTGGGATAAAAGCCTTCAAGCAAACTGCCTTTTACGGTGGTATTGAAATTCATGGTTTTCTCCTTGTTTTGTTTTGTTGAAATTAATGTTTCTTCTGACGATAGACGGAATCAACGGCTTTTTGGACACGCAATGCCCGCTCGGCGAGCGAATAGTCCGGAGTGCCGCTCTGCACCGATTTGCGAAATGCGGCAATCTGCTTGGTGTAAAGGTTGCGGTGTTGCGCACTGTACAGGCGGGCGCGGCTGCAGCAGCGCTTCTGTCCGGCGTCGTAATCGCCTTGGGCGACGCGAAGCAGTTTGAGCGTCCCTACCTCCTCCTGTGCCAACGTTCCGTCGCAGATAATGTATCCGCCGGTTCCGTACAGCTCGAACTTCGCCTCGGAAGCGCGATCGGGGACATTGAAATTGACATCGACATGACCCAAGGTGCCGCTCTCGGTGCGGAAAAGGACCACGGCCGAATCTTCGACTTCGTACTTGAAGGTCTGGGTCGAGTAGAACCCCGAGACATCTGCGATTTTCTCGTCAAGAACATGTTCAATCAATTCGAGACAATGCACGCCCAGATCCATCAATGCGCCGCCTCCGCCAAGTTTTTTGTTTTGACGCCAGGCGCCCTTGATATCCGGATACCAACAGGTGAACTGCGCCCTGACATCGACGACTTTGCCAATTGCGTTCTGCGCAACCAGCGTGCGGGCTTTTTCGTGAAGGTTGTGATACTTCATCATGTACCCCACCCCGAGATGCTGACGCTTCTTTTTGAAAGCGGCAATCAGGGCGGCAGCTTCCTTGGAATCAATTCCTACCGGCTTTTCGGTAAATACGGCCTTACCTGCTTCAAGGGCGATTAAAGCCTGCTGGCAATGGGCAAATACGGGAGTGCCGATGTAAACCGCATCGCATTCGACCTCCTCAAGCATCTTCTTTTCATCGGTGTAAGCAGGAGCATTGTATTTTGCGCCGAGCTTTTCCACTACTGGCTTGGCGATATCCATAATCGCCACCAACTCACTGCCTTTGTCCCCCAACAGTCCTGGAATCGTCCTGCGGTCGGCAATGCCGCCGGCACCGATAACACACCATTTAAATTTCTTCATATCTCCTCCACATCATGGCAACAGACGCTTTGTCGTTCCGCGCAAATACGCCTGGCAACTTCTGAAACCTTCCGCATAAGCAGCGCCGCATTGATAACCGCGATACCGGCTGCAGGTACGCACCATGTCGGGGAAATCGATTCCGTCATGGTCGCGCATCCACACGATCTGGCTTTCGTGGCATTCGAGCATTTTGATTTTCAAATCGATTTCATCGGTGATATCGACATATTCGGTAGGATTAAAATTTACTCCGGCGAGAGTATCCAT
>JAZQGX010000167.1:0-1904 GCA_045540275.1 Kiritimatiellia bacterium
GTCATAATGTTCAGGGTGCTCCCATAATTGTTGACGACCTTACAAACAACAGGTTCAATCAGCATGCCGTCGAGACAATCAAGAATGACGATTTCGGCTTGTTGGAGCATTTAGTTCATTACCCTGCGGTTGTTATAAGCGCGAACGAAGATGTCAAGGCAGTGGCGCAAGAGGTGATCCGCCGAACAGTTATATGTCGCGTTCAGGCCGGTCTTACTAACACTGAAGTCATGAAGAGCAATGTCGTTCGCGCTGTCCAGCAGAAGATTGGAACGGCGTTCTATCGCGAATATCTGCGCTTGATGTTGGAGAAGATTCCGGACATGATGGACCAGCTGAAGGATGACAATCCGGAGTCGGAATGCCCTGACATCCTTAAGGTTTCTTCGGAAGTGTTGTATGAAATCTTCTCGGCTTATGAGAGCGAGTTGCCTTCATATATCCGCAAGTTGTCGCTTGAAGACTATTTCAGCGAAAAGGTGACTGGCAAATATGCGATTCAGGTGATTAAAACAGCGTGGGCTAGCAATTCAAAATCTTTCGAGGTTGATGAGCGCACGGGAACTGTCCGCTATGATGCCGGCGTAAACTGGGACGCCGATAGGCTTATGAAGGAGCTGCCGGAGAACCTTTGCGCCAAGCGCTCTCGCGACAGCGTCATCATGGAGCTCGCCGAAGCGAGAGAATTCTTTGGAATAGATTTCAGGCAGAAGTCGCTCCTTTCTCGCTTGTTGGGAAAATGAGTAAGGAGTGCATTATGGGACTTGTTAAAACCAGAAGACTTGCAGCGATGCAGAAGCAGCAGCGCGCGAAGGCGGGGATGAGGCCGCCGGTGGGGAAGGGTGGTGCGCTGCCACCGCATTTATATAAATCCGGTGGTAAGCCCGCGGCGGAAGTGGATCGGAAATAGTGAAAAACAGGTTTGAGCTGAATTCCCGCTTGGGAAAATGATATGAGGCGATTAAAATGAAAGATGAAAAACTGAGAATGCCTTTTGAAGTGAAGAAGATTCGGCGGCGGCCTGGGCAGTCGGCGGGAGAACACTGGCGTGCGATCGTGGACAATGGCGCGGACGCAGCCCTTTTTAGTTTGCTGCTTGGTTTCACATACTTAGGCATGCCAATTGTTCAACGCTTCAAGGTGGTATTCCCGATTGAGTTTGGCGTAGCCCTGTTTGCCATATGCATCAGTTTCGCCGTATGGAAATTCATCAAGATCAAGCGGGAGGTTAGAACTTGGCGGCTCGGCGAGAACGGAGAGCAGTATGTCGGTCAGATTCTGGAGAAGGACATGCGGCCATTGGGCTACGACGTATTCCACGACGTGGTAATCAAGAAGGGGAAGCGGCAGTTCAACCTCGACCATGTGCTCATCGGGCCCAACGGCGTATATGTCGTCGAGACTAAGGCGTGGCGCAAGCCGGAAAAGGGCTCGCCTGAGATTGAATACAAGGACGGGCGTCTCTACAAGATGGGCCAGGAGATCAAGGGCGATGCCGTGAGGGAAGTAATCAGCCTTGCAAAGGCAGCGAACGCGCTTTTCTTTGAGCTGACCGGCAGGGCGTATTTCGTGAAGCCGATTCTTGTCGTCGCCGGATGGTTCTGCAAATGCGGCAGCAGGCGCGATGCGCAGTTTCTGCTCTTGAACGAAAAGCAGGTTGCGAATTGGGTCCAGAAAGACACACCTCAGCATGTGTCTGATCCCAAAGACCTAGACCTGCTCCGCGTCAAACTTGAGCAGTACGAGCCATGATGGAAACGAAAATGTATTACTGATGCAGTTCGATTGATCCAGTAGCGGATACGTGGGATGACCGCATGGGGCCTGCAAAAATCGGAAGACTTGCTCGGCACTCGCTTCGCTCGGCGTGTTCGCGTCCCTATGGGTTGCGAACCCCCGCAAGG
>JAZQGX010000168.1:0-4200 GCA_045540275.1 Kiritimatiellia bacterium
GCCTGACGCAAGGTGACACCAAGCACTGATGATAATGCCCTGGCAGTTATGCGATTATCTCGCAAAATTGCCCTAATGGCGTTTTCTTCAGTACGCGATAGCACAGCATTGCTCTTTATACCGACATTCATACCGACATCAGCACTGCTTATACCGTCATTTATACCGACATCATGTCGGTGTAAATCCTTTACCGCTTCCGCCTTTTCCGTCCCATGCTCGTACCCAATACGCAAAAATCTATTACGCAGTTCAATGTCATATCCGTATATGAGAACCTTAAAGAACTCCTCCAGAGGAAGTTGCGTCTTCTCAACATTCAGTTTGGGATTCTCATAGTTCGCCCGCACAAGCGCATTTCTGAAATACCACGACTTCTCCTTGAACACGGCATTCATCACATCACAGTGCATGGAACGCAGGTACTTGATGGCCAAAACCGCGACGGTCCTCGTGTTGCCCTCTCTGAACGGATGAATCTGCCAGAGTCCCGAAATGAAAGACGCGAAATGTTCCGCAAACGCATCCTCGGAAAGTCCGCTGTAACGGAATTTCTTTTCCTCTGCGAAATCATACGCAAGCGACTCTTTCACCATGAACGACGGCGTATAGTTGACCGTATCACCGTTCAACACCCATTCTCGCTTGGTAAGCTCCACGTCGCGTATCTTTCCGGCATGGGAGAACACATCCTTGAAAAGCCTGCCGTGCAGTCCGATATAGTATTCCGGCGAGAAACGGAAAGTCGGAGAATTTATCGTCTCATTGATTCTACGCGCAACCTTGTCCGCCTCTTTTTTGCCCTCTGGCTGATCATGCCCCTCCTTTGTCTCATAGTAGGCATCAATGATCTTCCCGGCCTCCACCTGGGTTATCTCGCCCTCGATATTGCGCTTCGCGGTGTTGAGCAGGAAGTCGGAGACCTTCAAGCCGTCAACATCCTGCAAGCCAATGGCGGTAGCCCACCCGTACGCCCGCTCGCGCTTGTCCGGTTCTCCGGCAACAAGATATTCGTCAAAGTCGTTCATTGCATGATCTCCTTACAGCCTTGCAATGTCACGCGGAATCTTCTTGAAGGTAATGTTGTATTTCTCAAGCTCCGAATCATCCAAAAGACAGATGTCGGCATAAATGACATATCGCTCTGCCTTGGTCTTGAGCTTCCTGAGAAGTGCGCGGTTGAGCTTGACGACCTTCCCCCGCTCGTAGCAGAAGTAGTAGGCCGCGCCATCGGCAACGCCAAGAATATACGGTTCCCCCGGAATTTCCGGATTATCCGGAGTTCCCGGCTTTTCTGGGCGGCGCGCGCCTCGCGTCTCCATGTACCACACGTATTCCCGAATCTTCTCAAGAGGCAAGTCCTCGTTAAGATTCTCGCCTATCATCAACGGCTCGCCAAGTTCGTAGTAGCCAAAGCCGCCGCCTGTTCCTTCCACGGCCTTGTCCCCTTCGCCATACCCACTTATAACGCGCTTCACTCGCTCCGCCGTCACTTTATCGGCATAGTCCATCATCTCAATCAAAATGAACTTCCTGTTGCCGCCGTCCTCCTTGTTCATCTTCAAAACAGCATGCGCCGTCGTGCCAGAGCCAGCGAAGGAATCAAGGACAATGGAATCTTTATTAGTGGCCTGTTGCAAAATATACATAAGCAAACCAAGCGGTTTTGGCGTATCAAATTTCCCCTTGCCGAGGATCGCCTTTACTTCAAGAGTTCCTGTCTCTTTTGCAAACTCCGGCCCCATCCAAACCGATTTAGGTTTTATCCGTTTAACCCCATTTCTTGGAAGATAATCTTTTTGAAACACATCGTACTCATTGCGTCTTCCCACTTTCTGGACAACCAATTCGGACAATCGTTCTTTCGCTGTATCCTTACACCAGCGCCATCGTCCGTCAGTTCCATCTGAAAGACGCGGAAAAATCTCATAAGCCCCATCTATCCTATCTATTGAAAGTTCATCTTTCTCTGCATTGTAATAAAATGGGTAATACATATTAGGACGATCCTCTCGCCGCGCACTATCACCACGCTTTCTCAATCCTTGCAGCCGATACCGTCCATGCACATCAGATAATTTATATTCCTTATCGTATTCATCTGGCAACACTACACCATTGGTAGCAAAATCCCTTCCCTTGTAAATCAAAAGACTTTCATGCGCCGTTGCAATATACTTGTCATCACTTCGCCCCTTCCAATTGTTCACAACTGCGATATCTGCAACAAAATTATTATTGCCAAAAATTTCATCGCATATCGTTTTAAGGTTAAATTTTTCGTTGTCGTCGATGCTGATGAAGATCGCGCCGTCGGTTGAAAGCAGTTTCTGCAAAAGCCGCAAACGCGGATACATCATGCAGAGCCATTTGTCGTGGCGCGAGAAATCCTCGCCTTCCTTGCCGACGACTTCACCGAGCCATTTCTTGATCTGCGGGTCGTTCACGTTATCGTTGTAAACCCAGCCTTCGTTTCCAGTATTGTACGGAGGATCGATGTAAATGCACTTGACCCTGCCCTCATACTGCGGCAAAAGCGCCTTGAGCGCGGCAAGATTATCTCCGTGAATGACCATGTTCTCGCCATTTGTGCACGCCCCATCGCCAAACGCCCACTTCCGTTCAAGCACCCTGAACGGTACATCATTGTGGTGGTTTACGACCTTGTCTTTCCCTGCCCATTTCAGCATCGGCATTTTGTACTCTCCTTCAGCAAATAGGTTTAACACGGCCACCGACGCCACCAATAGCCACATTCTCGTTTTCATTTTCTTCAATGTCCTGTATCATCGTCTTCTACCTTTCACCATGTATGCACTTGCTCCTATACGGTAGTTCTTCTGCACTCCTTTATAGTTGATGTCTTTTAGCGCAAGTACCATTCACGCATCTTAGATGTCGTGAACTGTGAATTTGTAATTTTTCGATTGCCGTTGTCAAATTCAGCTACGACACCATTATTCTTTACGTATCGTTCGACAATTCTATCCGCTTCTGCCATTCTATTAACCATGTTCTGAGGTGCAGTAGTAGCATAGAAACTACCTTTGCTGGATTTGTCATTGCATCTATAACGCCGCTGCAAATAATCAATTGTTTTTAGCTGACGGTCATAAAAATACGGGGCATGCCCTCTACACTCACATTCATTGTCACCTTCTAATCGATACAGCCAAAAGTCTCTTGCAATTAGTCTTGCATACATCTTGGAAAGAAATTGTGCATGGTTTTGGTATTCCACGGCGTATTCTGTCGAAGCACGCACTTCTTTCTGAATAGCAAACAGGACATCTACAACACCATTAAAAATCTCAAAGAGATTGATTTCTGATTTGCCGTCGATGTACTTACTCAAGCTCTTCCACGTTGTTTTCCGTAACTTGTCCTTGTTCTTCTTCATTTCGTCCGCATCGGCAGACACTGAGAATGAACACATTTTCTCACCACATGCACAAGCACTTCCTCCCCAACTAATATTGATGCCTACGGTAGAAATATGCTGTATGTAATTCCGTACAGCTTTGCAAACTTCAAAACGATCATCCCTAAACTTATCCGCCGATATTGAAAACGGCGATTGTCCCCCGTTGGGATGCAGATACTCCTGATACATGTCAAGTGATGTCAAGAAAGTTGCCGCACATTGGTTGATGCGAATACGAAACAATTCATTGTCCAATACATCATCTTCGGCAATATGTCCTTGATCGGCTCGTTGAAAGATCAAACGGTTAAAATCCAGCAATGCAGACATGATCATGTGGAAAATCTCTTCCACTCGATAAATGCGCATCACATACTGTGCGGCCTCATCTACCCGATTGAAGTCTTCTTCGGACACGATTTCCGTCGCAATGACCTTGCCGTCGTGTTCTTTATAAAACACATAATTCATCTACACACCCTCGTTCCCCGCGACATTCGCGCCCGCCGCAAACCCCGACTTCTTAATGCCGCGAATTGCGCTCACGTCCAGTTTCGTGAACGCGAAGCATTTGTGGCCAAGGTCTTTCAGCGACGCGCCTATCAGATACAGTTCTTTGTCGTCGATGATGAGAAAACGGTCGTGGAAGGTTTCATTGTAGCGAACAGCGAGGCGCGGGTACTGCGCGTTGAAGGTCGCGATGTCGGCGTCCGAAATCTTGCGGTGAGGCACGTGCTTTTTGTCGTAATGCTCCGAGGTGATAATCGTCACTTTCA
>JAZQGX010000169.1:0-2741 GCA_045540275.1 Kiritimatiellia bacterium
GCAATTAAAGGGTTTGATTTGCATCAGGGAGGGACGGGCTCTGTCCCGTCCGTCATATGTGGCCGCGACGGAGCGCGGCCCTCCCAATGAATCAACCCCATTTGTTGCCGTTTCTATAGTTCTGTCGAGCTTTGCTTGGCGCACCTGACCCTCGCAGATGCTTTCGTTCTTTCAACCGAGTCTTGCTCGTCGTATCGCTCCCCCACCCTCACATGCCGAAAAGTTTTCTGCCATCTCTTATGCCAGTCATTTAATACGGCAAACCCCAACATTAAAGATGAAACAAATACGATTAACGCCATCACGATTTGGAAACATAGAAAGTAAACCTTTGCCCGTGGATGTATAGTCATACAAGAAGCAAACGCAAAAATAACAAAACAACCAATAGCCAAGCATAACAAGTTTTTTTTGCTCATGTTCTCTCCTACTTTGCTGAAAAATCGGGGAGGGACCCCAATCAACATTTATATTTTTCTCATTCAAGATCATTTTTGGCGCATTATCGCCTTTTCAGCTATTGTCCCCACGAATCAACCGCCACCCTTCCCTCGGGAGACAAAACGACAAGACCTTCATCCAGAGGGAGGACCGCGAAACCGCCAAATGTTTCCGTGCCGTTCGACAGCGGCTCGCCACGGTCTTTTTCTGGCCAGGCATAGTAATGTCGACCGATCTCGTCCCCTTTCCATATTTTGTAATATTGCCGCCCCTTGTATGCACCACAGGGACCTATCGCCAATGCACCTTCGCTATTCGGGATTGGCTCCAGCCCAATTGCAAAAGCATAGCTCTTCCCGGTTTCCGACGACAAAGCGAGGAAGAAACTGCTTCTGGTGTTCCATCCTGCCGGAAAATAATACTTCCACTTTCTCGGCGCGGCTCGACTCACGGCATTCCAGCGATAGTATTCACCATCGGTATCTTTACGCAACAAGAACATACCGGCCCCGCCTTGGATGATGGCGTGGAATCCTTCAGGCACGCGAACAATCGTATCGGATACCGAGTCCCACATCTCGGTGCTACCATCCGTCGTGCCGACAACGAGTGGTGCGAACCGCAACGAACATGCGTAGCTATTGACATTAATCCACATCTTTTCTTTCAGGTCGAACATTCGGCAAACAACACCCTCGTCATTGGGAAAACGCCCAAGTTTAAAGTATCGCACTTTTCCATTCTCGGAGTCACGCGCCTCAAGCAAGAACACATCGGTTAACCTATAGATCCATTCAACTTCATATCCACAGCGTCGCAAACAATCGAACGAGTTCCTGCACGCTTCGTCATCCCGAGCTAAACTCTTGGCACCATGGCAAGCCAGAGAATTCGCGACATACTTTGGCCACGCGACCTGAAGGGCAAGATACATCTCTTCACTCTGCTCCTCTGTCAAATCCACCTGTTTGTCAATGGCAATACACCCACATGCCAGACCTAGGGAAAACATGATCTTAAAAGACAGTGACCTTTTCATATGAAACACCTCCTTTTGTCTCTAAAGAAACATCGGTTATCTTCTCTAACGCAAAACCTGCACCACAACTCCACATACCCTCTTTACAACCTTGCGGGGACAGACCCCAACCAACATTGACGTCGCCCGCAAGTTTCATTTTCTGCCTTTATCTTATCATTTATCTTCGTTTGCTGTCAAGCGCGCCGGCGCCGCGCCACGGCGGAAGAAGGCCCTATTTCCCCCTTCAACCATAATAAACGGAAAAGACGCGAAAAGATTTCAAGGAAAATCTAGAATTCTAGACGTCTAGAATTCGAGGAAATTGCGGTGGGGCCCCAACCAACATTGACATTTATCAACTCCGAGCGTTTAGGCTCCCGCGACCGCTCCGCCGCTTCGCGTTTTTCAACGGCTGTTCAGGTTGGGTCAGCATCTTTAGAGGCTGCCTTCGGCAGACAAGGCGATCCTCATTCAGACACGAGGTGGTCGGAAGGAAACCTCCTCCAGCCACAAACAGACATTTCGCATCAGCTACAGAACATTTCTCATCAGCTACAGAACAATTTCACATGCGAAGCAGAACGAATTGCGCGAAGTGGTAACGAAAGCCCAGCTGCTCGGAGTTAATTTAAACAGGGGAACCACGCCCGTAATCGCGAACATGCGTATTCACAATCGCGGACATGCGTATTCACGAACGCGGGCATGCGTGTTCGGGCCCGCAGAATTATGTCGAACAAATGGCCGGCGTGCCGACCGACGGATTCGACGGCATCTTTCTATCGCATTCTCGCACAGATTCATCATGGCTAGCCGTCTATCAAAATCATTTTGACCGTATCACTTCGACCGCATCACAAGGGACTTATCCCCATATTCGACAAATCTGCCCTTAGTGGTTCATGCGTTATACAGTAAACCTCCCCTTCTTTCAGTTGCCGACTCTTGATTACTTTCCCGTTAGGAAGTATCAAGAACTGACGCAAGTCTACACATCCAGTTTCTGCCGCATCACACGAATAATAAACCAAGGCGCACCCCCATCCTATTTGCCCCTTCAATTTGATTTCCGCATAATAGCCGTCTGCACAGACGCAACCATTCGTCAATGCATACAACTCTCGACTATCACACTTGTCCATGAATAGACTAACGGAATTCGTCAGTTCTGCCGAACACGATAAATCACAGGTTGAAATATCTACATCTAATGGCAGGGTAATGACTTCGTTTCCATATAGAGAGATTACGAAATGCTCATCACCCATGAACGGGGACG
>JAZQGX010000170.1:0-3335 GCA_045540275.1 Kiritimatiellia bacterium
AAAAAGAATCCCGAACTTGCAGACAAGTTTCACGATGCACTAACGGGAACAGGCAACCCCAAGGTGACATTCTGGCTGGCCGGCAAAATGGTAAAGGAAATGAATATTCTTAAGGCTAAAGATGCATCGATCGATGAAGTACAAGGCATTATTCGCTTTGAGCGAAGCGGAGTTATCAGACAGTACTAGCCAAGTGCTTGTACAATGGCACGGGCATGGAATAAATGCAGGTCAGGTTTTCCAAGTCAAATTAAGGAAGGAAAGTAAATTATGACGACAATAGGCGTTAAGGCGGCAATTGCAATAGGCGTTGTTGCAGGTATTGCTTGTGGAGCATATTTAGTCGCCAAACTGAAGAAAAGGAATGGAGTGCGGCTTTACAAACACGTCTCTTATGAAAATCTCATGGCCTTTGCGCAGACTTGCAAGGGACAATACACACATGCTGTCAAAAGCCGTGTGGTATGCGAAATAATGGATGGTGGAATATTCCGCATTACACAACTGATTCTTGATGAAACATTAACCGCGATAAAATCGTCATCAGGAGATGTAGTAGGAAGGATATTCATGTGTAAACAAGTGGATGCAAAGATAGCAAATAGGTGCAACAACAAGTATCCTGCCGATTTTGACATGACTATCTAAAGGAGCAAAACATGCTAATGTCGATTTTGATTGGTGCTGCGATAGGCGTACTTATCGGCGCGGCGATTATTGGAATCTGTGAATGTCTTAAATGCGCAGCCGAAATCTTCAACAGCAGTCCAAACACTACCAAAGTTGAAGTCATCAAAAAAGACTCAAAGGTTCTACAGGATGTTTTTGAGAAGCATCCACGTGTCAAAGCCGCAATGAGAGGAGAACCAACCGCTGTTGTCTTGCTTTATAACAAGGGTAAGATAACAAGTGTTGGTTCTGTGTCTGGCACATTAAGTAGCGATTTCGATAACTGTTCTGGTTATAGAATTAACAGAACAAATCGAGAACAAGCAATTGCAATCTAACTTATACGAACTCAGGAGGTTTGTCAATGAACACGAACACTACACACAACAGACCGCAGATTGGATTTGTGGATTTTTATTGCTTCACAAATTCTGCCAATAACTCTGAAGAGACAAAATCCACATCGTATCGAATATTACAAGATACGATATGTTCTGCTGTTGCAAATTACTTGTATGAAACACAGGAGACCAAGTTAAACATTCGGTTTTCCGTAGGATGCCCGATATCAGGAGACAAACCGAGTGACCAGCAAAGTGGAAAAGGACAATTTGAAGAAGATCAAGAAAAAAGAATTGCCCAATATGTGGCAAGACAATCTCAATACACTTTTGACAGATTGATTTTGCCAAAAGCAAAAATCGCCGAACTTCGGCATGCTGCTAACCTGTTCAAACACATGGATCTTATTTTCAACAAATGGGGATTACGTCAAAATGGCCCGTTTACAACAGTCGCATTAAACTTCTATGGCGCGTCAGGAAGCGGTAAGACTCTATCGGCACAGGCCATCGCTGACTACTTGGGCAAGAAAATAATCATTGCCAGCTATGGTCAAATCGAAAGCATGTATCATGGTGAAGGTCCCAAAAATGTTGAGGCAATTTTTGCTGCCGCCGAGCGTCAAAATGCAGTTTTGTTTATTGACGAGGCAGACTCGCTGCTTTCCGCTCGAATTGCGAATCCTCAGCAGGGAAGTGAAAACGCCATCAATTCCATGAGAAGTCAAATTCTCATCTGTTTGGAAAAGTTCAATGGCATAGTCATTTTTGCCACCAACTTAATTGGCAATTATGATCAGGCGATGAAAACACGTATTAGGAGCATTGAGTTTGAATTGCCGGACGAAGAATGCCGTAGGCGGATATGGGAAATTCATTTGCCAAAATCATTTCCTAAAGACGAAACGGTGATTCCAGAAGCGCTTGCAAAAATCTCTGGAGTCAGCGGTCGCGATATCAAAAATGCCGTGCAGCAAGCAGCGGAAGAAATGGCTGACGAAGGAATAGAAGCCTGTAGTTATATGCTTCTTTCTGCGGCAATCGAACGGACAAAAAAAGTCAATGCGAAAGATTCAGAAACAAAAAACGAGACCATTAAACTTACGGATGAAGAAGGTGAAACCTTAACAAAGGCACTTAAAGATGCTGGCGCGATAAAGTGAGAACCCCAAAGCAATAGGAGCTATTATGACACTGCACGAAAAGGTTAAATCAATTATCGTTGAGCAACTTGGTGTAGATGAACACCAGATATCTCGCGATAGTCATATTATTGACGACTTGGGGGCTGATTCTCTTGACGCAGTCGAACTGGTAATGGCGTTTGAGGAGGAATTCGGTGCGGCAATACCAGAGGAAGATGCGGAACGGCTTTTGACGGTTGGTGCTATCGAACGATATCTACAGGCGCATGGTTTGGGTCAAGGAGCCGATATTGAAGATAGCGGCGATGGCCTTGACGTGACGCGAAGAATTGGTGGCAATTCTGTTGTATTTGTTTCCATTGAAGAGTAAAGAAAGTGAGTGAATCAAAATGACAAAAAATGAGAATGCAAAAGTCGTCAAAGAATTTCTTGATAATGATGACTGGCATTATGATGAAAGGAATGATGACGAGAGTGTCGTGTTTTATGGAGGTATTGGCGGACTTGAAGGCCCATATGCAACTGTTAAGTTTTTATTGACGGTAACAGACAATGATATTCAGAATTTTGTCTTTTACCCGGCTTCTGCATTAAAAAAACTTCCAGAAATGGCGGAGTTTATCGCGCGGATAAACTATAAGCTTCGTTTTGGGGCATTTGAGATGGATTACAACGATGGCGAGATACGTTATCATCTTGCGTATCCAGCAAAGGTTCTTACTGGAGATGACGGAAAAGAATTTGTTAAAAGATTGTTGGTATTACCAGTTCAGATGGTAGACCGTTATTCCAAAGGAGTCGTGGGAATCCTTGGCGGTTTTCTTGACGCACAGAAAGCGGCTAATCTATGTGAACAGTGACATTAGTAAAATTACAGTCATACCGGATGAAATAAGATGATACATCCCATGGTTGTGAATCGTAAGCAACTGGCAAAAATTGTTGCTTATGACAAGGCTAATAATTCATTGCCTTATGATGTATTTATTTCATATCGTCAATGTGTCTCTGATGAATTAGCCGTCCATATTTATCACTTCTTAAAAAGTTACGGATGTCGAGTTTTTTGGGATCAAAAAGAGTTTGGTGCAGGAAAGAGTTTGGAACGCATCCCATCATTGATATCTAGCGCTAAGGTTTTTCTTGTACTTCTATCAAAAGAAGCCCTTGGGTCATTAAG
>JAZQGX010000171.1:0-3838 GCA_045540275.1 Kiritimatiellia bacterium
CTTTACCATTCGCATGATGGTTGGATGGTACGAACGTGGCTTGCTGAACCTTGAACCGGAGTTTCAGAGAAAGTCGGTCTGGAAGAAGCAGCAGCGATCCAGGTTGATGAATTCCATCCTACATGGTTATCCACTTCCGAATGTGGCAATCTACAAACGTTATGATGAAAAGCTCCGCTGTATCCGTTACGATGTGATAGATGGCAAGCAGCGTCTTGAGTCAATCTTACTTTTTCTTGGAAAACTTCGAGGCGATGATTCGCGTTTTGAGGCAGTGTTTACCGATTGGCGTGACGGGAAGGAACATACCGTCACGCAGTCTTGGCGGGACATGTGCACCAAGAACCAAAACCAAATCCTGAGATTCAAAATACCAGCCGTCTGGGTCCAGGGTGAGTTGCACGAGATACGTGAGATGTTTGTGCGAATCAATTCAACCGGCAAGGCCTTGACTCCTCAGGAAGTTCGCAAGGCGAAGTACTTCAGCTCTGAATTCCTCCAACGCATGACAATCCTTGCCGAACAACTAAAGGGTAGTTTCGTAAGGATGGGCGTGCTTTCAGAGAGTGAAATTCTTAGAATGAAGGATGTGGAATTTTGTTCAGAGCTAGTCCTTTCAATCCTGCACGGAAGCGTCCTAGACAAGAAACGCGCGCTTGATCAGTCTATGACGCCGGGCTTTATCGATATGCGGAGGCTTCCCAAAGCGATACGGGACGTGAAGGCGACGATCCGGTACCTGGCTAAGTTGTTGCCTGATATTCACGCAACACGGTTCAAGAAACTTGCCGACTTCTACACGCTTGTAGTCCTGTTCGCGCGATATTTGCGAGAAGGGAGAGCGTTACAGAATGCTAAGGCGGAACGCGAGGCTCGATATCTGTTAGAACGATTTGGCGTTCTGGCTGACAAGGCGTACAAGTCGGTCAGTGAATTCGACCGAGAGGCGGAGATTGATCCGAATGCGTTGTCGTATATCCAGACAGTTCGTGAGGGCGGCGACACTGCGGCACATCGTCGCGAGCGAGAGGGGATTGTGGAAAACATCTTGAAGAATGTCTTTGACCAGAAAGATCGCCACCGCACATTCACGGAAGTCCAGCGGCGAATCATCTGGGCGAACACGAAGCGCAAGAAGTGTTACAAGTGCGGGCGCGAGTTGAAATGGTCGAACTTCGAGATCGACCATGTCTACCCCTACAGCAAAGGCGGAAAGACTACGATAGAGAACAGCGCAATCATCTGCAAGCGTTGTAATTGCAAGAAAGGCGCAAAGGTTAAATAGGGGAAATGAATGAAAGTAATACTGAGTCGAAAGGGATTTGATGGCACGAATGGAATGATAAAACAGGTCAGGCCTATTTTATCATTTTGAAATCGTGCGGCGGATTTGCCGCGGTGCGTTACATTTTGCGTTACAGTAACGCGGGGATGATGCCGCGGAAATGCGCATTGTTCCCTCCGCAACCCTCAAGGCCTCCCCGCACGAACTCCCGCCCTAAGAACCTTTAGGTTCACAGTTTGCAAATTGTGAAGTGGTCACCTCACGCTCCCAGCCCGAAATGACACATTACATATATGGGAGGTGTCATTATGTAACTTCAATGATGTGCAAAATATCTAGATACGCACAATGTCGTTAATATATAATTTGGTTGTTATGGTGTTTGTTTTGGTGTCTCTTTGTGCTCAATTTGCGTTCTTCTTTAGAAGACTTCATTTGGCTGTCTCTTTGTGTGTTTGCTGGTGATTTTAGATATCTTGTTGACATTTGTTGATAAGTTTTTTGTGAGGTGGCATTGCTTTTACATAAAAAATATGGTATACTACAGAGGAAAGAAATTAAAGGAGAGTACAGTATGATTTTCGAAGAAAGCAAAATCGTAAACGCAGGTGGGTTTGTGGAGAACGCAAAGGCGACTGTTCAGCGTTCTGGTAGACTTGGTCTGTCTAAAGAGGCAGCTAAGGTGTTGAAACCAGAACGTGATGGTCGTATCTTAATCGCTACCGGGGAGAATGGAAACTTAGGTTGTGTTGTCTTGCCGCCAAATAGCGACGATCCTCGTGGATTCCGTTGGCAACTTGCGAGTGGCTATTTCAGTGCGAACTTGAAGCCATTTTTCGATTCTATCGGGTTGGATTATACCAGTACCGAAATTACAACGATTTTTGATGTCGTACGAACTGATGAGATGTACATGGATTTCCCAGTGTTCAAATTGCGCAAGCGACTCGTAAAGAGACGGCCAAGTAAGATGAGAGGAGGTGGCGATACGCAGGCAACAGATGAATATTGACTATAAAATTCCCTGACGAAGCGGCAACTTCGTCAGGGTTTCGGAGATGAATCCCCGAGTGTCTTGGAAAACACTATCTACTATTATACCATTTTCCGTGAACAAATTGCAAGCGCGAATGTGCGGGATTTTCGCGAACACATCCTAAGTTCTGCAACAGCAGGAGAAAGGAGGGTACTTCTATGGTTGTACAGTCGTTACTACCAGGGGTATTTGGACGATTCATCAAAGCGCGCGTCATACGCTGGGTATACGCCAGATATGTTAGGCGCAATGGACGAGTCATCTACCCACGGAACGCGAAGGTCTTTCGCTTCCCGGTCTACGAGTATTCGTAAGACCCGTTTAGTGCTTCGGCGCTAAACAGGGCAGGTCTCCAATCTTAAAGTTGGCGGCCTGCCTGGTTGGTGCGGGAGTGGAATGGTGTGATTACATTAACAAATTCAGCGAAAGGAGTCATCATGGAAGGACGTTATGTTGTTCGGCATGGTAATGACTGGGCGAGTACAAAAGCAGGCGCGGTTCGTGTCTCGAAAGTTTTCAAGACACAAGCTGAGGCTATATCCTATACCCGTCCTATCGCACGCGAGGAAGGCGTAGAACTACGCATACAAGGTCGAAAAGGCCAGTTCCGCGAGTGCGACAGTCATGGCCGTGATCCACGATCAATTCGTGGATAGTTAAAGTCCTGATCATGTCGGTCTATCGCGGCATGATCAGGCATTATAATTGTATAGGATCAAGAGGGTTGGGTACGCCGAGCAAAACTCGGCTGAACTAGCAGAAAGAAAGGAGTCTGCACTGTAAAGAAGCCAGCATACAGTTAGGATGGTGAGGCGTGCAGAGGGCGACCGATGTGCGCGAGTCTCGCCAGACAAACGAATAAGCGACAACGCAAGTGAACCTCTCTCGTGAAGTCTCGTTACTTAAATCCCGAGTGGCCAGTGTTCCGACATCATGAAGCCAACAGGATTCCGCCGAACTGGCTTGGGCGGATGAAACTCGGCGGGGCATAGGAGGGTCGCGTGTTCGGAAAGTTCAGCAAGGGAACTCGGGAGGACTGCGTGTAGCGAAAGCGAAAGCAGTAGTCGGACGAGGCCATAGTAGCGGGGAAGCGGGGCAATGCCCGCGGATGCGAAGGGCCTCTGCGTGAAAAAGGGATGTTTCGAACGAAAGAGCGGAAACCAGATTGATTGAAAAATCCTATACGGACGAGGAAGTCGCGGCGATTGCGCAAAAGCACAAGATGCCGCGCTATCCGAAGATTGCGCTCTTGAGGGAGAAGCTGTCGCGGAAGGCAAAGGAGGAGCCACAGTTCAGATTCTACTGCCTGTATGGGCAACTGCTGAGGGAGGACGTGCTAAGATGCGCCTACGAAGCCGTGCGAGCCAACCAGGGTTCGCCTGGCGTCGACGGGATGACATTTGAACGGATTGAGCATGATGTGGAAGGTGTGGAGGGTTTCCTCGGAGACATCCGACAGGAACTCAAAGCCAAGACCTACAAGGCAAGCCCAGTCAAACGGGTCTACATCGAGAAGG
>JAZQGX010000172.1:0-5886 GCA_045540275.1 Kiritimatiellia bacterium
CATCGTCTACCCCGTGCTCGCGAAGGTCGCGGGCGGCGGCTGCAACCAGCTCCAGATGGGCCTCACCGAGCTGAAGCCGGGCAGCGTCTGGAACACGATGCCGCAGCACACGCACGCGCGGCGCATGGAGGCGTACTTCTACTTCAACGTGCCGGCGGGCCAGGCCATCTGCCACCAGATGGGCGAGCCGCAGGAGCAGCGCCTCCTCTGGCTCCACGACGAGCAGGCCGTCGCGTCGCCCGAGTGGTCGGGCCATTCGGCCGCAGGCACCTCGAAGTACATGTTCATCTGGGGCATGGGCGGCGAGAACCTCAACTACGGCGACATGGACAAGGTGCCGCTGTTGGAGATGCGGTGACCTGAGCGGACGGCCTGTCTCGGTCGCGGCGACGGTGTATTCGCCGTATCGTCTGGGGTAAATTATGATTCGGTCAACTGCATATCCGACGTCGCTCCGCGAGGAGGAGCTGAAGAACAAGGTCGCAGCCGACTGGTTCGGCGCGTTCGACTGCACGCGCATAATCGGGAACATCGACTTCTGCGTCGATATCCCGGCGACGGAACTTGCTCTTGGATTCGAGGCGGAGCCGGCATTGTGGGCCGAGGCGAAGGCGGGGAACAAGAAGGACATCGTCGCGAGTTTTGTACAGCTTATTCTGACGATCGGAGGCCAGCGCACAGCCGACAAGAACCTTCCTCCCCACTTCCTCGGCGCATTTGACGCGGAGAAGATCGCTTTTCTCCCGTACAATGCCGTGCTGGGCGTCCTCGGAAAGAACGACTTCGACTGGACCGTTACGCCGAGTGACCACGAAACCAAGGAGTTCAAGGAGCTCTACACGCTTGCAAAGGGCGTCATCGAACGCGAGAAGCTTCTCTTCAGATATGCAGAGGACGGCGATGTTCTGCGCCGGTTCATAAAGGCCAACTTCAAGTCGGGTCGCCGCGACATCTCGAAGATACTCATCAACAAGAACAACTTCACGCACATCTACCGTCAGTGGCGAGAGATCGTCATGCCGCATATCGACGCGCCGTGGGACGTCCTCAAGAAGAAGTACAACATCTACGACCGGGACTTCTATCTCGCCGAGATGAACATCGAGGACAACGGGACGACCGACATCACCGACGACCGCGTCGCCAACGACTTTTACATCACGTTCGATGCGAGATCGTCCACGCCGTATACCGTCAAGCGAAAGAACGAGGACGATCTTTTCAATATCCTCGCCTTCGGATTCAAGTCCGGCGGACTCGACGCATACGCGGAATTCTGGCGTCGCTACAAGAGGCCGCCGCGGAAGGACTACTGGAACTTCATCGTCAACCGGCTCGACCTGCTCGTGCCGCAGGATGTCCGCGAACGCAAGGGCTCGTTCTTCACGCCGAAGAAATGGGTGGAGCTGTCCCAGCACTACCTTGAGCTGGCGCTTGGCGAGAACTGGCAGGACGAGTATTACGTCTGGGACTGCTGCGCCGGGACGGGGAACCTCCTCGCCGGTCTCGTGAACAAATACCGCATCTGGGCGTCGACACTGGACCAGCAGGATGTCGACGTGATGCGCGAGCGCGCGAAGAACGGTGCAAACCTCCTCGAAAGCCACATCTTTCCGTTCGACTTCCTCAACGATTCCTTCGACAAACTGCCGAAGGGCCTCAAGGAAATAATCGACGACCCGGAAAAGCGCAAAAAGCTTGTCATCTACATCAACCCGCCGTATGCGGAGGCCGGGGATGCGAAACAGCGGGCGCACACGGGAATGAACAAAACGGACGTCTCCGTCGTCCATGCAACATACGACAAATATCTTCCGCGAATCGGCATTGCGGGGCGCGAACTTTTTGCGCAGTTTCTGATGCGCATTTACGATGACGTGCCTGGATGCGTCGTCGGGCAGTTCTCGACACTGAAACATCTGATGGCGCCGAATTTCAAAGAGTTCAGAAAGGCTTTCTGCGGCAGACTTGCGCGGTGTTTTGTCACGCCGGCCGACACGTTCGACAACGTGAAAGGCAAGTTCCCCATCGGCTTTTTCGTGTGGCGGTTGAGGCATGAAGAAACTCCGATGGCTGACAAAAAGGCTTCGCTACCGCTACGCCATGAGCTTCGCGCGGCACAGCCCTCAGAAAAGCGAAGCGTTAGCGGAGCTTCGGATAAATCGGAGTTAAATCTTGACGGCGTGTTCACCGTGACGACGGCGGATGTGTATGATCGCAAGGGGGAGTTTATTGGAACTAAGACGATTCTTGCGTACGATAATGAACGCTCCATAAACGACTGGCTTATCGAGACCCGCAAGAGACCAACAACGCTCAACCTCGGTTTCCTCTCCTGCCGCTCACATGATGTGCAACACGTTAACGATATTTTCTTCCGAAACGAGAAGTCTCTCATAAAGTCGGCCCGAGGCTCGTGGATCACCGATGCCAATCTTGTGGAGGCGTCAGTCTATGTAGCGGTTTGCCATAGCATTGATGCTGACTGGCTGAATGATCGCGACCAGTTCCTTTTTCCTAATGATGGATGGAAGAATGATGGGAGATTCCATCTTGATGGCATTGTATACACGCTTTTTGCCAACGCCAACAACATCAAGTCCGCCGACGGCGTGAACCACTGGATACCGTTTACCGAAGAGGAGGTCGGGGCGAAGGACTGCTTCAAGAGCCATTTCATGAGCGATTTCCTGAGTGGAAGAATTGCCTCCGGACCAAATCTTGTAAATCTTGTAAATCCTGTCGAAAACCTCTCTGCGCCTCTGCGCCTCTGCGTTAAAGAAAACATGTCCCCCGCCGCCACGTCCGTCCTCGATGCCGGGCGTGAGCTGTGGCGTTATTACCACTCCCAGCCGGATGCGAATCCCGATGCATCGTACTACGACATCCGTATGCATTTCCAAGGGGTGACGGTCGATGCGAAGGGCAAGTCGAAGATGAACGCCGACAGCAAGGACGCGAAATACACCGAACTCGTCGGCAATCTCCGCGCCGCGATGAAGCGTCTCGCCAAGGAAATCGAGCCGAAGGTCTACGAATATGGTTTTTTGAAGAAGTGACATGACGGTGATCTTCCAGACTGTGCTAATGCGTCTTGCCCTATGCGGGCTTGCGGCGTCACTCGTCTTGCTTACGCTTCGGTCGCGCACAGTCCGCGAAACCTTTGCCCGGCTGCTCTCCATTTGGCGTTCGCTTACTGCGTTTGGCCGCGTTGCCGTCTGCTCGTTCCTTCTAATCGGCGTCCTTATCGGCGGCGACAAGACCAACAACGTGCCGCCAGACTTGAATTCACCCTTGCCGCAGATCCAGCATGGGGGAGTTTCTTTTCAGACAGGATTTACAAGATTAACAGGATTGTCGGGATCAACAGAATTGTCGGGGGTGTTTTCTCGCGTTCCCCAGTCCCAAAATCCTGTAAATCCTGTTAATCCTGTCCAAGCAACAAGCGACGACAGCGCTCGCGGGTGGCGAGTCGAGAGCGTCGCGACTAACGCGGCGGTCTCGTATGCGATGCCTTCGAACGCAACACTCGTCGGAAACTGGCACAGGCGCGGCACATTCGGCGAGTGGATGCGTCTTGATCTTGGCGGCTTCGCATTTCCGCTTGGCACAAATGACACCGTGTATTCGTCGTTCTCCGTTTTCAACGACGGGAAGATTCGCCCCGTGCCTCGCGATGTCGCGCACGAAATCTGTGCTGTCGGCGTTCCGATGCTGGCGATGCAGGGTGAAAGCCGCTTCTGGGTTGCGGATGATGGTGACGGTGCGAAGCTTCTCACATGGGAGAATTTCTTTCTGAACGCCGACACGAACGCGCCCGTCAATGCGCAGATACGGCTTTATTCGAACGGCGACTTCACGACGTGCTCAAACGAGGTCGAGACGATCTGCCGTCGTGTCAATCCGCACGACTGGGACGGAGACGGAATGCACAACGAGCGCGACGCGAATCCGACTGTCTGCGACGGCGACTTCTTTGGCGCGGCAAATGCCTTGCCGACAAACGCAAATCCAGATGCCTACTACTGGCTTGATATTTCGGTGACTGGTGTCCTTGGCGTTGCATCTATCAGCATCACCTGCGATGGACCGAGCGATCTCGGCGACCATGCGATAATTGCGCGAACGAACGAAGCCTGCCACATCCCGCTTCTCGCAGGCGCGACATATACAGTTGATAGCAACTTGCCGATTGGCTATTCAGCCGTATCGAGCGAATATGCCATGATTGAAACGAATTCGACAACCTCATTGATCGTGTCGCTGCCACTTGAGTTTTCTTTGGAGCGAATCCAGACGAGAGGGGCGATGAACGCAGTCAACTACGGCGTGTCGTCTTCGCCAATCAATGTCTTCCCGTCCGTCGCATCCTGTTCGGGTGGATGCTGCTCCCTTCAGGTTGTAGACGGTGCCATACGTTGGGTTTGCCCGCCGACATGCACATGCGGAGGCGCAGACCATCTTCTTGAGCCAACGGTTCTCTGGGAAGGGTATTCGAAGTCGTTCGTTGGGTATGCCGCGTGTGGGTGCGGTGAAGACGCGCCGGATCCTCTGCCGCAGACAGCGCCGTATGCCGCGTCGGTTTCCGTAGACTTCGGCAAGAACGCCGTCATCTTCGAGGATGCATACGAGAATCTTCCGGGCGAATGGGTCTCTCGCAGATCGACGGCTACTACGCTGACGATCCAAGCAAACGGAGGGCCTAACGGCGGCGTTCTGTCCGTGTCTTCGACGAACCTTTCAAAGCTCCAGAAGAACTCCGGCACCGCGTTCCCAGTACAATCGATTGCGGTCCCCGCCGACCACTCCGTCACATACGAGATGAACTATGTGGGATTGTCGGCGAGCGATGCGACAAACGATGTCGTTGTAAGCGCGACGCTGACGGAGAACGGGACGGGCATGACTCTGCATGACAGTTCCGGCATTTCAGTCATAGAAGTCAGAATGCTTGCAGATGTAGCTGCTCCAAGTAATTGATGCGCGAGGCGGCATGTGTATGGAGTTCATGAAGCTGTCAATGTCGAAGCACGGCCAACCGGATCGGAGGTTTCACTTTCATTTGGCGCTGATGCAGGTTTTACAAATTATGATAATGACTGCTTCTGGTGTCCGTGGACCGGAGGGGTATATTCGGTCTCCTTCGTTGCTGGTGATGCAGAATTACTCTCGTCGATAAAGGTTTTTGAGCCCATGCCATTTGCAGTTGAGGCCTGGTGGAATGGGATCGAGGGGACAAATGGCATGGCAGGAACTGTTGTCATGAATGTTGAGTTGCTGTTGGCGCCGTTTACAGTTTCATTTCTGGGTATATGGGTTGTTGAAATTCCGGACGAGGCGGAAGACTGTCCGCACTTCGGATATTTTGACAATCCCGCTTATGGACGCCCATGGTCGCATACGACGGGTGCGGGTGCCGGTGAATGGTTTTTGGTATCGCAGCGAAATGAATGGACGCACGACAGGGTGGGAACATCGAAGGTATATCCCTCACCTTGGACAGTTGGATGGAAAGAGTGGGACATTCCGATAGGTTGGAGCGACAAAATGGGCGAGATCAAAGGACGAAATAAGCCTAATTCTGTAACGGAGAGGTTTGAAATCGAGGAATCAGGATCCGTGACAATCAGAAAATTTGGGCATTGGATCAAGCGAGCCGTTAATAATCGGGTGTGGTTAGACGGGAGGCGTGTAAATTGACGCTTGAGAGCTGTTATGAAAAAAAATATCGTTAACGTGAAACTTATAGTTCTGTTTGTGCTGGCGGCAATCGCCGTTACAGTTGCGTTGCTGCACATACTGCCAGACCGCCGGATTTGGGTCGCTCGTTTTTCGTATTGCATAGCGCCTGAAAATGGTGGCGTCCCGTTCCTTGTCGGAAACAGG
>JAZQGX010000173.1:0-3731 GCA_045540275.1 Kiritimatiellia bacterium
CCCATGACTTGTTTTGAATCAGTAGAACAGAACCTTCGTGAAGGAATGGTTCAAGGGCAGATGCACAAGTGTCTGCGTGATATTGGACGTCGTGCAGGCGGTTATCTTGCCACAAGGTCGCTATCATCAGATGAATGTAACCGTTTGGGGGAGATTGCCGTTTCCCTGTCCATAAACAAGGCCGAAGCCCGTCGCAAATGGGCGGAAGCTGTACTTTTTGGGCAGAAGTCCCCTCTTCACTGGAATGAATCCTCCGCATATCTTGGAGAGGGAGGCTTTAGCCCTCTTTCGTGGGATTCTGAACTTGTTGAGGATCTGAAGATAGTCAATCCTGAATGGCTTGAAGAGGAAATCGTCGAAGAACCGTCGAGATGGAATCCATGCAAGGAGTTGTCTGAATATCTCAACATCCTCTTTCAGCCTGACGACATAATCGGATACTGCGTCAATCCATTTCAGAAGGACGACCGCTGGATTCCTTCTCGCGGTGTTTATGACCGCACCGTCTCTGAACTCCTAAAAGAGTTGAAGAAAGGCAAACTCGACAACGCAATCGGCACACCCAATGAAATCTCAGGCGGCTACATCAGAATCAATCCGCTTGACGGCAAAGGCGTAAAAGACGTAAATGTGACGGACTTCCGCTATGCGCTTGTTGAATCAGATGGTATGGATATCGAAAAGCAGGTGGCGATTTACCACAAGCTTGAATTGCCGTGCGCCTGCATAGTCCATTCCGGCGGCAAATCCGCTCATGCCATCGTCAAGATTTTTGCGTCCAATATTGACGAATACCATAAACGCGTGGACTTCCTTTTTGAAGTGTGCGCAAAGAACGGACTTCCCGTTGATCGTCAGAACCGCAACCCATCTCGTTATTCGCGCATGCCAGGTTTGATGCGCAACGAAAAAAAGCAGTATATCATCGACCGCACTTGCGGAAAGGCGTCTTGGGAGGAATGGGAAGAGTGGATCCGCGACCAGAATGACGATCTTCCCGATTTTGAAACTCTCTGCGACTTCAAGGAACGTCCACCGCTCGCGCCTGAACAGATTGAGGGAATATTGCGTGTAGGTCATAAGATGTGCATTGCAGGACCGTCCAAGGCCGGAAAATCGTATCTGCTTATCGAACTTGCCATTGCCGTTGCCGAAGGTCTTGAATGGCTCGGTCACAAATGCCGCCCAGGACGTGTTTTATACTGCAACTTCGAAGTTGACGGCAATTCCTGCATCAACCGTTTCTTCGATGTTTATAAATCCCTCCATGTCAAACCGTCTCATGCCGACATGCTTTCCTTCTGGAATCTGCGCGGACGTACAATGCCGCTCGATAAGCTTGCTCCGCGTCTTATTCGCCGTACAGTCGCCGCCGGCGGTTATGCACTCATTATTCTCGACCCCGCTTACAAGGTGCTTACGGGCGACGAAAACTCCGCGTCTGAAATGGCGGAGTTCTGCCGCCACCTTGACCGCATAGCGCGTGACTGCAAGGCCACTCTCGTTTTCTGCCACCACCATTCAAAGGGTGCACAGGGCGGGAAGCGCTCGATGGACCGCGCTTCTGGTTCAGGCGTGTTCGCGCGTGACCCCGACGCATTGATTGACCTTCTGCCGCTTGAAGCGGAAACCGCCCGAAAGGTTTACTCCAACAACCTTGAATGCGACTGTATCCGCGAAACGGCTATGCAATATGCTTATGATGCAGACTGGCTGAATACCATCGGTGAAGATGATCAGCTTGTCGCCGACCGTTTTATTGCCGCCGTCGGCAGATCCGGTTTCGACGAAGAGGCGATGTCTCACATACGCGCCGCACGCGCGACACTCCGCTCCGAACTTGAGCAGGTTTCAGGTTGGAGGGCGTCTTTTACCTTGCGCGAATTCCCGGCAATTAAAGAGCAAAACATGTGGTTTCGCTTTCCTGTCCATGTCAAGGATGATGATGGACTTCTTGAAGATTGCTCCCCTGAAGGTGAAGAGACCTACTCGCGCCGTCAGCGCGTACAAAAGGAGAAGAAAGAGAAGCTTTCAAAGTTTGAAACATTCCGTCAGCAGGTGTTGTTCGATCCAAGCGTCACCTGGACTATGGATAAGGCTACAAATCTCGCCAAATCGTCCGAACGCACCATCCTTCGCTGGTGCAAGAAACTTGGATGGTCGGTCAAGCACGGCGTAATCCTCACCGAGAAGGGAGAAGAGAAGTGAACCGCATTGCGTTCTTCCTCAACTTTGAGCCGAATCCGCCCACCGTCACGCACCAGGAGAAGAAGGTACGCGTCGTGAACGGCAAGCCGATGTTCTACATGCCGCCGGAGCTGAAAGAGGCGCGTGCCCTTTTCACGGCGAAGCTGAAACCGTTTGCCCCGAAAGAGCCGTGGAACTGCCCGATCATGTTCTGCGCCGAATGGTCGTTCCGTCGTCCGAAGGGCGTCAAGGGCATATACAAGACCACAAAGCCCGACACCGACAATCTCCAGAAGATGCTGAAAGACTGCATGACGGATTGCGGCTTCTGGAAGGACGATGCCCTTGTGTGCCGTGAAGTCATATCGAAGATATGGCACGACCCCGACGAGAAGCACGGCGTTCTGATTTCAATCATCGATCTTACCAATGAAGATGCTCAAACTGAGCTTGGTCAATAACAACAACATAAGGATAAAATCCATGAAAAAAATAAACCTCATAAAATACATCAAGTCGTTCTTCCGGCGCAGAGTCAAGGAAGATCACGTTATCGAAGTTGTCGTTTATGACAATGGACGAATCGTTGAACAGCACGAAGTGATAACGAGCGAAGATGCGAACCTCAACATTCCGATCCGCTTTGTCGCGCTGCGTTTCGCAAATTCCAAGATATCCGATGCTTACGGACTTGAACGCCGCCGCATGAAAGGACGTGCATGATGATAGACTTTCTTACAGCTCCGATAGATGCGCAATCGGTCATTCTGCTGCTTGTCTTTACAAGTCTTATAGCATTTTGGATGGGCGTTGTCACGTCGTTCTTGGTTGTGCGGCTCTTAAAGAGTCTCAATTTCGAGTTTGACGAATTCATCGAAGAAGATGAATCGTAATCCCTATAGTCGTGGACAGGTGCGCAAATGCCAGAACTGTCTGCACTTTGAGCAGGAACCGGCACCGCCACCGTTCGCCTGCGATTGCAAGAACCGCAACGCGGCATGGTACCCGCAGCGCGGATATTCGGCGTGTCCGCAATACGCCGAGAAGCCGCTATCCGATGATGACTACTTGTAAACCCTGAAAAGGAAAAACCACAAATGAAAAAGAAAGCACAGAAGGAACCGGCCAAGAGGATTCAGCAGCTATTACGATCAGAATCTTCGAATCAGCGAATATGGAACTTTCCCCTGAAGAGCGCAATCTGATTCTGCGCGGTTGAAAGGAGTGTAACTATGCCTAAAACCCTCGCAAAAATCAAATTGCCGTGCAAAGCCCGTGATGTCGAAAATGAAATCCGCAAGTGCTGTGAACATGACGGACTTTATGACACCGCTGTTGTAAGTGTTGCCAGAATGAAAGATCTGCACAACTTTGATGATCTTAATTATCTCGTCATTTCACAACCTCAATAAAAGCTGTTTCGTAAACGATTTCCGTCCGCATGGTGTGGATGGATTAACTGAAAGGAAAAAACAATGCAAAAGTACATTAGATGCCATTTGGTCGAGGCTACGCCTATGCCCCGTGGTGCATACAACAAGAAG
>JAZQGX010000174.1:0-2241 GCA_045540275.1 Kiritimatiellia bacterium
ACATGGCTACGATCCGACTTTTTACGGAGTAACCGGCCAAAACGCCCTTACTTCCGTAATCTCGAATCACCGCACAAGCTCCATACACCGCCCAACATAACAACAGATAGGAACACCACCATGAACATCCTCAACCTCGTACACATCACCAAGCGCTACGTCACCAAGCCCATCCTCACCGACGTCACCGTCGGTCTCGAAGACACCGACCGCATCGGCATCGTCGGCATCAACGGCACAGGCAAGTCAACCCTGCTCGGTATCATCGCCGGTACAATTGAGCCCGACGAAGGGCAGGTCGTAAGGCGCCAGGGGCTCCGAATCTCAGCGCTGGTGCAGGAACCCGTCTTCGATGAGAGCCAGTCAATCCTCACAAATGTCTCCTCCGCCGTCCAAGGCCGCGAAGACTACTGGAACACGGAAGGCGAAGTGCGCTCGACTCTGCTCCGCTTCGGCATCGAGAACCCTGACGTCCTCCCCGGCGAACTCTCGGGAGGCCAGAAGAAGCGCGCTGCGCTCGCAGCCGCCATCCTCACGCCCTGCGACCTGCTGATTCTGGATGAGCCGACCAATCATCTTGACCTTGCGATGGTGAACTGGCTGCAGGAGTATTTGCAGAAATACACCGGCGCACTGCTGCTCGTCACGCACGACCGCTACTTCCTCGACAGCGTCACCGACCAGACCCTCGAACTCGACCGCGGGCGTGCCTTCCGCTACGAAGGCGGCTACAGCGAGTACCTCGAGCAGAAGCAGGAGCGCCTCAACTTCGCCCTCGCGGCTGAGCGCAAGATGGCCGCTCTCTACCGCCAGGACCTCGCATGGATGATGCGCGGTGCTCGTGCCCGTTCGACCAAGCAGAAGGCCCACATCGCGCGCTTTGAGGCCCTACGCGACCGCGAGAAGATCGTCGAAGAGCGCCAGGTCTCGCTATCCTCGCTGCCATCTCGTCTCGGTAACAAGATCATTGAAGTGAATGAGATAGGCAAATGCTACGACGGCCCCCTCCTCTTCCACCACTTCACCTACCTGTTCGGCAAGACGGACAGAATCGGCATCATAGGCAAAAACGGATGCGGCAAGTCCACCCTTCTCAAATGCATCATCGGCCGCGAAACCCCCACCTACGGTTCGGTCGAGATTGGTCAGACCGTCCAGATCGGCTACTTCGGGCAGGAAAATGACATGCCCCGCGACACCGACCGCGTCATCGACTACATTCGCGATACTGCTGAATACATCCGCACTGCTGACGGACTTGTGAGTGCTTCATCTATGTGCGAGCGCTTTCTTTTCGATCCGGAAATGCAATACGCCCCGATCGGCAAGCTCTCCGGCGGTGAAAAGCGCCGTCTCTGCCTGCTGAAAGTGCTCATGGAAAATCCCAATGTCCTCGTCCTCGATGAGCCGACCAACGATCTCGACATCCAGACGCTGCAGGTGCTGGAGGACTATTTGGATAGATTTGCGGGAGTGATCATCTGCGTATCCCATGACAGATATTTTTTGGATAGGGTGGTGACGAGGATATTTGCATTTGAAGACGACGGAACCCTCATGCAGAGCGAAGGCGGCTTCACCGAATACCTTGAGCACGGCGGCGTCATCCCCGGTGCATCGGATGCAATAACCTCCGGAAAGGCTTCATCCGGCAAGACAGTCGGAACCTCCGGAAATACCTCGTCTGCAACGGCTTCTGCAGCCTCTGAGACGACTCCCGGCTCCACCTCAAAAGATGGCGAGACCGGAAACAATCCGTCTGTAACAAGCCGTGTGTCGAGCCGCGACACCTGGAAGCAGCCACGCACCAAGAAGCGCCTCTCCTACAACGAACAGCGTGAGTACGATGCGCTCCCGGGTGAAATCGATGCGCTCGAAAGCCGAATAGCGGAGCTTGAGGAGGAAATGGCGACAGTCGCTACCGAATACACAAAACTCGCAGCCTTGTCGCAGGAGAAGGAAGAGGCTGACGCGCTGCTGGAGACTAAGATGGAACGTTATCTGGAGTTGCAGGATATGGTGGATTCTTTCTCGTAAAGTTCGCTTGCGGCTCACAACGCAATCCCGTGTAACGGAATGAATGAGCCGAAATTCCAGACCCTGGGGTGGTGTCCCTCACAGTTGTGCTCGACTGCGGCTCACAACGCAATCCCGTGTGACGGAATCAATGAGCCGAAATTCCAGACCCTGGGGTGGTGTCCCTCACAGTTATGCTCGACTGCGGCTCACAACGCAATCTCG
>JAZQGX010000175.1:0-11854 GCA_045540275.1 Kiritimatiellia bacterium
GTTGTTTCTTCGCGTGAAATCAGCCCTCTCAAGAAAGTCTACGCTTGTTTTTTCATCGCCCGAATAAATTTTTAAGCCCTATTTACTGGGGTTTCCGTATAGTCGGGATAAATTCCCCCGAAAAAATCGGGATAAGCGTGGTAAAGCGGGCTTCAGCCGAAAACATGAGGCGAAGGCGCTTACGCCTCCCCGCCGAACCTGCCTATCAGCGCCGACTTGCTCTTTGCCAACCTCACCCCTAGGTTGACCAGCTCCTGCGCGGGTTTTACCATGCTTAACTTTCCTTCGCGCCGCCCCAGCAGCCCCATTACATTCTCATATTCGGCGTCAGCCTTGAGGAGGTGTTCGCGCATTTTCTCGAGCGCGCCGACGCAACCGTCGACGCGACCGAGGAGAATACGGGCCTGTTCGATGATTTTATCGTTGTTCTTGTCCAAACAATCGTACTGCCAGGCGTGAGAAACCAGACGAAGGTAGGACATGAGCGTCACCGGCGTGACGATTATGATATTGCGTTCGGCCGCATAATTCACCACTGTAGCATCGGTCGCCACCGCAGCTGCGAAGCATGCGTCGTTAGGCATGAACATCGCAACGACTTCAATGAACATTTTATCGGGATTGGCCGATTTGAACTTTCTGACATATTCTTTTTTTGCGAGCATGTCTATCTGCCGTTTAATGCTCTTCACATGGTCGGCAAGCGCCTCCTGCCTTGCCCGGTCGTCCTGAGCGTTGCAGGAGCGGAGATAGTCGGTGAGACTCACTTTGCTGTCGACAAGCATTACGCGTCCCGTCGGGTCGAGCACCTGTACATCTGGAATTCCCACCCCGGACTCCCCTTTCTGGCAGAAGAAATGGATGTTTTCCTGCAAGCCGCTGGCCTTGAGTACATGGGCGAGAACCTCCTCACCCCACGCCCCCTGCAACTTGCTGCCACCGCGCAAAGCTGAGGCGAGACCTTCAGCCTGCTGCCCGAGATTTGCGGCAGTGAGCCGTATTGATTCGATCTGGGTCTTGATTGCCGTACCGATCTGCTCGTTAGTCTTCTGCGCGGCGGTCGCCGAACTGGCAAACGCCTCAAGCTGCTGCCTCAATGGCGTCAGCAGATTCGAAATTTCCTCACGGTTCTTTTGCGACAGCTCGCCGGATCGAGCGTTGAGGGTTTCAACGGAGAGATTGACGAACTGCTCTTTGAGCGTTCGGAAGGTTTCCGCGACGAAACGCTCGCGTTCGGCAAGAAGGTTTCCGCATTCAATGTCTTTTGCGGACAGCTCGCGCTCATGAACCGCTTTGGCCGTTTCCAGCTCGCGTCTGGCGAATTCGCACTCCTTTTCCACTTCGAAAGCGTGTCTGCGCAATTTAGAAATACGACCGAAGAAGATGGCGGAGACTATGACCGCCGTAAGAAGCACAAGAAGGATGTAGATGATAATTTCCATGGCAAGCATTATATCACATTTGAAAAGCCGAATTCCAATTTTATTTCCACCGGGATATTGCGCACGTCCTGCCTACAAAAAAAGAAGGCGGCGTCTGCACGCCACCCTCTTTCAGGCAAACATCGGCATCTTACATCATGCCGTCCATACCGGGCTGAGGACCGTGTCCACCGCAACCGCAATCCTTCTTTTCAGGAAGTTCGGTAACCATGCACTCGGTGGTCAGCAATAGACCGGAGATGGAAGCGGCGTTCTGCAGAGCGCTGCGAACCACCTTCGCGGGGTCGAGCACGCCGGCCTTGACCAGATCTTCGTATTCGCCGGTAGCGACGTTATAACCGAAGGAACCCTTGCCGTTCTTGACGTTTTCAACGATCAAAGCGGCTTCGAGACCCGCGTTCTCAACGAGCTTGCGCAGAGGGGCCTCGAGGCAGCGGGCGATAATATCGATGCCGACCTTCTCATCGCCGGTAGCCTCGGCCTTGATCGCCTCGACCGCCTTCTGGCAGCGGATGAGAGCGACACCGCCACCAGCGACGATGCCTTCTTCGACCGCGGCGCGGGTTGCGTGCAACGCGTCGTCGACGCGGTCCTTCTTTTCCTTCATCTCGGCTTCGGTAGCGGCGCCGACCTTGAGAACCGCAACACCGCCGGCGAGCTTGGCCAGACGTTCCTGGAGCTTTTCGCGATCGTAGTCGGAAGTCGTGGTTTCGATTTCCTTCTTGATGGTGGCGATGCGACCCTGGATTTCAGAGGTCTTGCCGCCGCCGGAAACGATCGTGGTGTTGTCTTTGGAGATGGTGACCTTCTTGCACTTGCCAAGATCAGCGAGTGTAACATTCTCAAGCTTGGTGCCGAGTTCGTCGGTAATCACCTTGCCGCCGGTGAGAACTGCGATATCCTGGAGCATCGCCTTGCGACGGTCGCCGAAACCGGGAGCCTTGACCGCAGCAATCTGCAACGAACCGCGCAGCTTGTTGACGACCAAGGTGGCGAGCGCTTCGCCTTCGACATCTTCGGCGATGATCAGCAAGGGACGGCCGGCCTTGGCAACCGCCTGCAGCAGCGGAAGCATATCGTTGAGGTTCGAGATTTTCTTCTCGTTGATCAACAGATACGGATCATCCAGCACGCACTCCATGTCTTCGGGATTGGTGACGAAGTACGGGGAGAGATAGCCCTTGTCGAACTGCATACCCTCGACAACGTCCAGCGAAGTTTCAAGCGTCTTGGCCTCTTCAACGGTAATCGTGCCGTCCTTGCCGACTTTGTCCATCGCATCGGCGATGAGCTTGCCGATTTCGACGGCGCCGTTGGCGGAGATGGAGGCGACCTTCTCGATTTCGGAAGCGTCCTTAACCTTCTTCGCCTGCTTGGCGATGGCATCGGTAACCGCCTTTGTAGCCATATCGATACCGCGGCGAACCGCCATCGGATTTGCACCGGCGGTGATGTTCTTCAGACCTTCGCCGTAGATGGAGGCGGCGAGCAAGGTTGCGGTGGTGGTACCGTCACCGGCAATGTCATTGGTCTTGCTGGCAACTTCGCGGACCATCTGCGCACCCATGTTCTCGAAGGGATCGGGAAGATCGATCTCCTTGGCAACGGAGACACCGTCCTTGGTGATGGCGGGAGAACCGAATTTCTTGTCAATAATGACATTGCGACCGCCGGGACCCATGGTGGAGCTGACGGCTTTCGCCAACTTGGTCACACCGGCCAAAATCTTTTGACGCGCATCGGCATCATACATCATCTGTTTTGCAGCCATTTCAATTATCCTTTCTGTCGGCACCGTCCTTGTCCGGCGGCGCCTTCTTTCAAAAAATTATTTTTCGATAACACCGAGCAGGTCCTCTTCGCGGACGAGCTGGTAGGTCTTATCGCCGATTTTTACTTCCGTGCCACCATACTTGGGCAAAAGGACGGTATCACCGACCTTGACGTCAAATGCAATCTCTTTGTCGTCTTTATCGGTCTTTTTGCCGAGGGCGATCACAGTGCCTTCCATCGGCTTTTCTTTTGCGGTGTCAGGAATGTAAATTCCACCTTTCATCTCTTCTTTTACTTCTTTCGGCTCGACCAGAACGCGGTCGCCGAGGGGACGGATTTTCATCGCCATTTGTTTTACCTCCTTGTTTTTTTTATGCGGCGGTTGGCTCCGCCAAAACACATCGCCCGGATCCCGGTGGAACCGGGCGAAACTCTTATTTGTCATCCATTGTGAAATCGGCGTCGATAACATCATCCTTATTCGAGCCAGATGCGTTGTCGCCCGCACTCTGCTGGCTGGCATCGCCTTGGGGCGGCGGCTGCGCGCCAGGCTGCTGGGCCTGCTGCGAATACATGCCCTGAGTGGCGGTATCAAGAATCTTGGTCAAAGCCTCCTGCTTCGCCTTGATCGCCTCGATATCGGACCCCTTGAGCGTCTCCTTCAAATCAGCCACCGCGCCTTCCAGCTGCGTCTTGATTTCGGCGGGGATCTTGCCCTCGTTTTCCTTGATCATCGACTCGACGCGGAAGCAGAGCGAATCGGCGTTGTTGCGCGTCTCAACCTCCTCGCCGCGCTTCTTGTCTTCGGCGGCATGGATTTCCGCATCCTTGCGCATGCGTTCAATCTCCTCCTTGGACAAGCCACTGGAAGCGGTAATCGTGATCTTCTGCTCTTTTCCGGTTCCCAAATCCTTGGCACTGACGTTGAGGATGCCGTTGGCGTCGATATCGAAGGTGACCTCGATCTGCGGACGACCGCGGGGAGCGGGCGGAATTCCGTCAAGCTGGAAATTGCCGATGATTTTGTTGTCGGCGGCGAACTTGCGCTCGCCCTGCAGCACCTTGATGTCAACCGAGGGCTGATTGTCCGCGGCGGTAGAGAAGATTTCGCTCTTTTTGGTAGGAATGGTGGTATTGCGCTCAATGAGCGGAGTCATCACGCCGCCCAGAGTCTCGATGCCGAGAGTAAGAGGCGTGACGTCCAACAGCAACACGTCTTTGACCTCGCCCTTCAGGATGCCGCCCTGAATAGCGGCGCCGACGGCTACCACCTCATCGGGATTGACACCCTTGTGCGGCTCTTTGCCGAAGAGCTCCTTGGCTTTCTCCTGCAGACGCGGCATACGCGACTGTCCGCCGACCAGCACCACTTCGTCGACCGAGCTGAGTCCTGCGTCGCTCATGCAGGTGCGGCAGGGAGCGGCGGTACGCTCAACCAGAGCTTCCGTCAGCTGTTCGAGCTTGGCGCGGGTAAGTGTAAGCGCCAGATGCTTGGGGCCGTTGGCATCGGCGGTGATGAACGGAAGATTGATATCGGAGCTGGGCGCGGAAGAAAGTTCGCACTTTGCCTTTTCTGCAGCTTCCTTCAAGCGCTGAAGCGCCATCATATCTTTGGACAGATCAATGCCGTTCTCCTGTTTGAAGCTCTCGATGAGCCACGCCATGACCGCCTGATCGAGATCGTCGCCGCCGAGGTGGGTGTCACCGTTGGTGGCTTTCACTTCGAACACGCCGTCACCGATGTCGAGAATCGAGATATCGAAGGTGCCGCCACCGAAATCGTAAACGGCGATTTTCTCGTTCTTCTTTTTATCAAGACCGTAGGAGAGCGACGCAGCCGTCGGCTCGTTGACGATACGGAGCACCTCAAGACCGGCGATGCGGCCGGCGTCTTTGGTTGCCTGACGCTGGGAGTCATTGAAGTAAGCGGGCACGGTAATGACCGCCTGAGTGATGGTCTCGCCCAGCTTGGCTTCGGCATCCGCCTTGAGCTTCTGCAAAATCATTGCGGAAATTTCCGGTGGCGAGTAGACCTTGTCGCCGACCTTGACATGGGCATCTCCGTTGGCGGCGCGCACAACTTCGTACGGAACCATCGCGATCTCCGCGGCCATTTCGTCATATTTGCGGCCCATGAAACGTTTTATTGAATAAATAGTGTTTTTGGGGTTGGTAACCGCCTGACGCTTTGCCGCATCACCAACCAGACGCTGACCGTCCTTGGTAAACGCGACGATTGACGGAGTGGTCCGTTTGCCCTCGGCATTTTCTACCACCACCGGATCTCCGCCTTCCATAACCGCCATGCAGGAGTTGGTGGTTCCCAAATCGATACCTAAAACTTTAGCCATAATTCTGTTTCTCCAATCCGTTTGCGATGTTTCTTCAGTGTCACATTTTGCAAACAAAATATTCAAAGCACTTATCGTGCCAATTCCAAAAGCGGTGAAATTTTGCCCGCCGCCACCTGGCCTGCACGACAAATGCGACATTTTGTCACACCGGATGTGACAGTGTGACATGCGAGTCTTGAAATTCCCAGTGTACCGCGGTGGAAAATCGATTTACCAGATGGCTCTAACCGACTGGAACCGCCGATTGCCGATTCACGAAAAAAAACGTTCGCCAGCATCATTGTTTGTGTTAAAATCAAGGGAATTGTGCGTTTGCACTTCGTAAACCCTGAATGCACCGGAATTCGATGCTCCGCAATGTCGTTGCGGCAGAAATAGCGCAGTGTCAAATCAATCAATTTCCATCAATTCACCGCCGCAATCCAACCAAATGATCCTGTCCGCCATGACTTTCATAAAAAAACACCTCTTCACTCTTGCCATCTTCGCCTGCACCGCTTGTGCATATCTCTTCCCAGATCCTTTTCTTGGATTTGAAAACTACAGATTCACAAATTTAGTCGGCCCACTGCTGATGATTATCATGTTCGGCATGGGCACCACCCTCTCCCCGAAAGACTTCATTCGTATCGCCAAAATGCCCATTCCAGTCATGATAGGCGCATTATTGCAATTCGCCGTCATGCCCGCGAGCGGATTCCTGCTCGCCAAGGCGTTCAACCTTGAACCCGAGCTGGCCGCCGGCACGATCATGATCGGATCGGTAGCCGGTGGCGCCGCTTCCAACGTCATGGCCTACATCGCCCGCGCCAATGTCGCACTTTCCGTCACCATGACCTGCGTCTCCACATTTCTCGCTCCATTTCTCACTCCCGTCATGATGCGATTGTGGGCGGGGAAGTTTGTTGAAATAGCGGCCGTCGACATGGCCTTGGCCATTGTAAAGCTCACTATCGTTCCCGTCTTGGCCGGTCTGATCACTCACCTTCTCTTGAAAAAGCAATTTGAAAAGCGTCGCGAAACGATGGACGCCATCCTTTCACTCGTTTCGAAAACTGGCATCTGCATCATTTTGGCGGTAATGATCGCGCCGGAACGCGACAAACTTCGTGAAGCGGGTCTGCTTCTGCTTGCCGTAGCGGCCATTCACAATGCCGTCGGGCTCAACGCTGGTTATTGGATGACGCGCGCAGCTGGGGTAATCGGGGCGAAAATCGCGGCCCGTCTCGGGAAAGGGGATGGCCGCAAAACGCTTATTTCCGAAGCGGACTGCAGAACCATCGCAATTGAGGTCGGAATGCAGAACGGAGCAATGGGCACTGCTCTGGCCAACAAATTCATCTCGTCAACCGCTGCGCTCGTTCCGAATATTTTTGGTGTATGGATGGATATTTCCGGCTCGATTCTCGCAAAATGGTGGAGCAATCATCCGCCAGAAGAAGAGCGTGGCTGAAACAGCGCACCGGTGCGCATTTGACGATCAATCAATTATGCGCGCCGACGCGTGAAGCGGATGCCCGTCAATGACGATGGCCGTATTGGAGCGACCTGCCGTCCCGGCTATTGATCGGATTTTCCATCCAACATGAAACAGGCCCAGGCCGCCAGGGTTTTTGCATCGGTAATAGTTCCATCACGGATTCCGGCCGCCACCTCCTCCTCGGTCAAGATAACGGGAAACACATTTTCGTCAGAATCCTGATGCTGCTCATGCGGACGATCTGAGAGCTCCGCAAAGAACAGATGAATGCGCTCGTCACAATATCCCGGAGTGCAAATTATCGATGTCAATTTACGGATTGACACCACCTCATACCCCGTCTCTTCCGCCGTCTCGCGCCGTGCGCCTTCATCGGGGGACTCTCCGTCCTCCAATCCGCCAGCGATTATTTCCAGCAACGCTTCCTCCGCCGCTTTACGATATTGCTGAACGAATACGAAACGTCCGTCCGGAAGCCGGGACAACACCGCTACGGCGTTCTTGTGGCGGACCACCTCGCGCTTTGATCTGCGGCCGTCCGGCAGCTCAATATCCAACACATCAACGCTGATGATATGCCCATCGTACTTGCGCTCGGTCGACAGCGTAATCTCGGTCAAATCCTGAATACTGTTTAGTTTATCGTGCATTTTGTGACTTCCCAAACGATTGCGCAAAAGCTATCGGATAAAATTTGTCCTTATCGGACTTTCCAGCCGCGGAAGCTCAATACCGGCCGCCCTTCCGGCCTCGATACAACGGATCATCCAAACCATATACGCGCCCAGCGTCCGCATTATCTGCAGACCTTCAGCGTCGGCGGCGACATCCTCCGCCTTGGCTCCATGCACCATCGCCCAATACTGAGACGGGACGATCGGAAGACCGCAAATGTAAAAATACTTCATGATCTGATCCAGCGCCGCCGTCGTTCCGGCCCGACGCGCAGAGGCGATGCACGCGGCGGGTTTTCCGCGGAGTCTGCCCCCAGCGGAAAAGAACAGACGGTCCATAAACGAGGTAAGCGCTCCGGATGCGGATGCCCAGTGCACCGGAGTGCCGAATATCAGCCCATCGGCCGATTCCGCTTTTGCCGCGAACTCGTTTACAACATCTTTTCGGAAACAGCCGCCGTCGCCGTTGCGACAGGCACCGCACCCGATGCATCCTGCTATCGGCGCGGTGCCCAGCCAAAAGATTTCGGTTTCAGCTCCCAATGCAGACAGTGTTTTTGATAACTCGTCCAAAGCGGCACGGGTGCATCCGTGTTCATGCGGCGAACCATTTACCAGCAGTATTTTCATATATTCGACACTTTCTATCGATTTTGACCGAAAGGCGCTGCGCCACGGCAACGTTCCTTCCTCTTCTTAAAGACCTTCTACCACAAACGAGCACTCGTATGTTCCCGCACCGATCATATCATCGGCATGAGCGCGAGACCCCCAGCTGTCATCGCCGCCGACCCCCATTTGACGAAGATCGATGTTTACCGTCACATTATCGCCTTTCTTCAAATCCCATTGATGGTGCGCTTTGTCCAGTGCCTCCTGGGAATAGGGCCAGACGTTGAAACCGAACGGTGCGGAAACCGCTGTGATCTTGACGGTCCTTTTACCGTTGGAAAGTTTCATCCAGCGGCACCCCGTGCGATATCCCTGCTCGCCCGGCTCGGAGTAATTGTCGGGATTCAGACGATTCTCCGGATATGTGATCGTTCCGGTCCCGTCCGCTATGCCGCTAACCAGATCGACCTTCGCAGAATATACGCCCAACAGAGCACCCTTGGCGCGATCCGAGTAGTTTTCCCATGGTCCCATTCCGTACCATGTAACCTCGGTGAAGTCTTTGGGCAATGTGAATGTCAGCCCCAGACGCGGTACCGGCGGGAGCTTTTCGCCGATTTTTATCCTCCACGAAACCAGGTATTTGCCATCGGCGATTTTCTTGGATTCGAGAGCGGCCTCGCAATTGGCGGGAAGCTTTTGCGTCGCGGTAACCGATTTCCATTCCTTGCAAACGTTGTGCATGTTCCACCCGCGGTCGTTATCGTTGGGCGCCCGCCAGAAGTTGAACCTGAACAAATTCTCGACATCGCCTTTCTCCTGCGCCACCACCGTTTGCGGCGTGAAGGGAAGTACGAATTGATCGTGCGCGATCTCTCTGCCGTTTTTGAAGAACCGGAATGTCACCGCATCAGCTTCACAAGCCTTTTTACCGATTATGAACTTCCGGGCGCTATCGGGAAGGATATCCTCGACATTGAGCGTTCCACTAGCCGTCTTATCACCGGCCTTTTCCGCGATCCACTCGGCCTTTACTCCATTGAGGGACAGGAAGCGATACTCATTGTAGATTTCAGCTTCACCGGTCTGACGGTCGAAAGACCTCACGTGAATAGGTTGATAGGCGTGTTTGACCTCATATGCGCCATGATGATAATTGCGCAACGCATCGACTATTCCGTTGCAGCAGAAATTGTCGTCGTTCGGAGCATCGCCGAAATCTCCTCCGAACGCCAGCCATTTTCCCCGTCCGTCACGCTTCCAAATCGCCTGATCGACAAAGTCCCAGATGAAACCGCCCTGCGCACTCGGGTATTTTCGGACGAGCTTCCAATAATCGTGGATATCCCCGGTGGAATTGCCCATGGCATGGGCGTATTCACAAAGGATGAAAGGCTTGGCGGGATTGTTCGTGACGTATTCTTCGACTCCCCACGGTCTGGTGTACATCTGTGCCATGATGTCGGTATTGGCGCCGTTGATGGCGCGCTCGTAATGGATTGGCCGAGATGGATCCAATTCGCGAATCGCCTTATAGGCGGCATCGAAATTTTTGCCGTTGCCCGCTTCGTTGCCCATCGACCAAATCACCACCGACGGATGGTTGCGGAATGTTTTAACCATATTTACATTGCGCTCGACGTGCGTCTGCAGAAACGGAGCCTTGTGCGCATATGAATCCTTGCCGTATCCGGCACCATGCGATTCGATATTGGCTTCGCAGATTACATAAATACCCTCTCGGTCGCAAAGGTCGTACCAGCGAGCATCATTGGGATAGTGGCAGGTGCGAACTGCGTTGATGTTCAGCTCATGGAAGATGTCGATATCCTTCTTCATGCCTTCCATGGTAACGGTGTAACCGCCTTCAGGCTGCATTTCGTGACGGTTGACCCCCTTGAAGAGCGCGCGCCTACCATTGATGTACAAAACCGCATCCTTGATTTCCACTTTGCGGAAACCGAAAGCGACTGCGCGGAAGTCGCCGTCAATTTTAACCACCTCGTAGTACATATTGGGTGATTCGCAACTCCAGAGCTTGGGGTTCTTATAGATTTTTCGGAGCAGTTCATTGCCTTTTTCGTCACGAACCACCAGCGTTCCGACCTTGTAATCATTGGACAGCTGGGCATCTACGATCAAATCATGAGGAGCGTTCTTGGTTTCCGAGATTAGTTTGACATCCCGGAAAATGCCGGAGAGGCGCCAGAAGTCCTGGTCTTCAAGGAATGTTCCGTCGCAATGCTTGATTACTTCGACTTCCAGCGTATTCTGACCTTCTTTGAGGTATGGGGTCAAATCGAACTCGGCGGGAAGGCGGCTATCTTCGGAATACCCGACTTGTGCACCATTCAGGCGCACGTACATCGCCGACGAAACACCACCGAAGTGGATTACAGTGCGCCGGGAATTCCACCCTTTGGGCAGGGAGAAGGTGCGTGAATACAAACCGACGGGATTGCGGTATTTAAACGAGGTAAAGTCTTTTGGGGGCTCCAGCATGGGATTCCCCGTGCCGTCATTGGGGATCGGGTACCTGACGTTGGTATAAAGCGGCGGATCGTAATCGCCTTGAAGCTGCCAGCAGCCCGGAACCTTGATTGTCCCGCTCTTCTCCCAATTCCGATCCAGAATATTGCTGCGCCATTTAAAATTCCAAATGCCGTTCAACGACTTAATCCATTTCGAGTCGCAGGGTTCTTTCTCCCCCTTGGCGATCTCCAGTGCCAACCGTTCATTTGGACACGGAAGCGCCATTGTTCTTGCCGGCAAACGATTGATTGAATTGACCTCCGGGGTCTGCCACGGTGCTTTTGCTGCACCTTGGGCACATACAATCGCCAATACACAAACCGCAATAAAACCAAGTCTCTTCATCGATACCATTCCTCCATATGCCAAATTTTACCGACCTCACATAAACCGCACGCGACCTCTGATAAAAAAGTCGTTTCACCCATTGTACCATTTCACTGGGTAATTAGTCCAGCGGGCTTCAGCCGCCCCAGTATTACCAAATGGTTTAGGCAGCTTAGGCAAACAAATGCTTTCTGTCGCTTTCGCTACTGGGAGATTTGAACGGTTAGAACGCAATCGCCTGTCGGCGACGCAATAAAAGTAAATATCAATCCGCATCGTACGCCGCAAGCGGCTATGCGGAATTGATATTTACTTGTCATTATTTGATTCCTCCATAGTTGTATACACTAACCTTTTATGCAATTAGGGTAGTTGACTTCCAATATTGCATAAATAGCACATCTATGCTATAATAACGCGCATGGAAGTAAGAAGACAGATAGAATCCGCCATCATGACCGCTTTCGGTTATTATCCTGTTATCACGATAACAGGGCCGAGACAATCCGGCAAGACCACCACGCTTATCCCGATTTTTTCGGGGGAAATTATCCCGACTATACGGAAACCCCAGTAAATAGGGCTTAAAAATTTATTCGGACGATGAAAAAACAAGCGTAGACTTTCTTGAGAGGGCTGATTTCACGCGAAGAAACAACC
>JAZQGX010000176.1:0-6928 GCA_045540275.1 Kiritimatiellia bacterium
ACATGGCTACGATCCGACTTGGCGATTGTCCCCAATCGCCCGCGATCGGCGGGGACAGACCCCAACTTATCCGGGTGGGGGTTATTTAACGCAGAGTCGCAGAGCCGCAGAGAACGCAGAGTTTTTTTGAAATCGTCGGAGACAGACCCCACGATCTCGGGGACAGACCCCGCGATCCAAATGCGGATACGCGTATTCAGAAAGGACGGGGACAGACCCCGCGATCCGCGTATTTATGAATGCGAGGAGGCGTGAAAAAAACGCCCCCGCAGGCTATGGATCGCATTCACCTGCGGGGACTCGGCGACAACCACGACGCCTAAATCTTTTGGCTACGGCTTACTTCGCGCCGATCGTCACCTCCGCCTTGTAATAGATGACGTTGCTGCCGTTCAGACCGTCTTGGCTAAACATCGCGGCAGGCGAAATCGCCGCGCCGGTTGCCGAACCGCTCAGCGAGGCCGCCCCCGTGCCGTACTTCAGCGTGACCGTCGTCGACACGTTGTCTGCCGGCGTGATCTCCACAAGCTCGCCAGCTGCATTGCGATGCTTGACCGTGAAGACATAGTTGCCATTCTCGTCGGTCGTCACATCGACAATCGGCTTGTCATCTGTCTTCGTCGGGTCAAGGCCCAGCGCATAGCACTTGAAATAGTTCAGGCCGTTCTTGGCGATAGCCTCGCCTGAAGTCGCATTCGGATTGAGATAGGTCGAAATCTCGCTGGCCGAAACCGAACTCAGATAGTCACTCACGAACGACTGCGCGACAACCACATTGGTCGCGTTCCCCTCCGTTCCGACATCGGCCGAATAGCCCGCGCTCACGTACGAGCCGACGAGTGACTTGAACGTGCCCACACCGCGATAGCTAACCTTCTGCATCGTGGACGCATTCTTCGCGAGCTGGAAGGACGCCGTGCCCGCCGCGTTCGTCAACGCCCCCGCGCCGCCTACGCTCACGCCAAAGGTCTGGCTCGCATAGTTGAGCGTCAGCGTCAGCGCGTAGGTCGCGTCACCCGCCGGTGCCCCCAACGTGTCATTGTAGACGCTCTCCCACGACGGCGTCGGCCCCGCGTAGATCTGGAAGACGTTCGCGCCCTGCTCGGTGCCGATCCGAATCGCCGCCTGCGCATCGGCGTCAACCGTCAACGCGCTGTCCGCCGGACTGCCGAACGCAACCTTCGTCGTCACCGTCACGACCTCACCCGTCGACGTCCATGCCGCCGTGTAGATATTCGTGCCGGCGAGCGCGGCCACGCCGTTGGTGTATTCCAGATTGACCGTTGCATCGTTTTCATCCTTCCACGTGCCGACATTGGTTGTGTCCACGTCGGCCTTCATCCATGTGGAACCATCGACCGCATTTCCGACCGTCGCGGACTGCGCACCCGTCGTGCCCGTGGAGTCGCCCTCCGCCGTGATGGTGTAACTCGTCGTAGTGCCCAAACCGCCCACGGTCACGTCCGAGAACGTCACATATCCCGTCTCGCTGTTGTACACGCCCGTGTAAGCGTTCTGGCCGACCGTCAACGTGAACGTCGTCGTTCCTGAAACGACATAGCCCGTTACCGGCGCCGTGACGGTTTGGGCAGATGCATACGTGGCATTGTAATCGAACGACGCCTCTCCGATCGTCAACGCCGTATCAATCGCGTAGATGCCGTCGGGACGCTTTTCGAGATAGAAGGCCGACTCATCGCCGTTGACTGTAAGCGCTTGCGCCGTCACATTGCCGCTGATACTCAGGACCTTGTCTCCGCTTGCCACGTCGGAGGTTTTCGCTATCGTGTCGACCGTCACCGCGCTTGAGAGCGAGGAGGTAATCGTGCCGGTGTAGTCCGTCGTTTTGGTGATGACGACCGTCGGATTGTTGGCGGAAGTCGAGAACGAGAGATTGCCCGTGCCGGTTATTTCGGAGAAGGTGTACGTCCAGGTACTCATCGACGTGAGGTTCATATTGCCATTCAGTCGGAGCGTCGGCGCGACGGTCTTGCCGGCCTCGAGAATATATCCGCCCGTCACTCCCGCGAGCGCGACAGTCGAACCGCTTACGCCGTAGTTGTTGAAGTTGACGCCGCTCGAAGCGTTGACACTCGGCAGCGAAACAGTGCCTGTCCACGCGCCAAAGGAAAGAGAAGACGCGGGCACATCGGCAGGATTCTGATAGACAAGCTCACCAACCCCGGTGATTGCATTAGCGATTGACCCGCCCAGTACACCTACAGCAACTCCTGACGGAATCTCGAACTTTGCATTTCCGCTCAATGCCGACGTTAATGCGCCGATAGCCGTAATCTTCAATGTTCCGGTTCCATTGATGACGCGACTGCCGAAGAAGTTGGCATCCGCGACTGCGACCTTACCGTCGTTGATCTCCAGTTTCGAGACTGTCATCGCAGAGCCGCCAGACGCCTTTGCCAGTGTCAAAGTGGAATCCGCCGCGACATTGACAATGAACTCGTCCGCCTTGATCGACTCAGGGAGTGTCAACGTACCGCCGCCAGCCGCAGTGAGTATTGTCTTGGAGTATGCGTTTCCGCCGTCCCACGCAGGCGACCAAGTAAGCGCATCCCATGTGGTCGTGGCATCTGCAGCAACAGTCGCCCGGTAGAGTTTGACAGCAGGGAACTCTTCGGTGAGCGCCGCAATGGCATTCGGGCCAAGTACGGTCTTGTAGAGGCGGACACAGTCGATTCTCGCCGCCTTTTGCACAGTCTCGCTCAGGGTGTTGGCGGGGGATTCATTCTTCGCAAAGCGAACGATGCCAGTCGAGTCGATGCCGCCGTGCACGGAGCCGACCTGGATGCCGCCGCCGAGCGTGAACGTCGAATACGTCTCGTTAAGCACCTGCTCGCCATCGCAATAGACCTTGATGGTCTGGTTGTTCTCGACAGAGAAGACGTAGACGTGCTGCGCCGTGGTGGCGTTCTGCACCGTCATCGTCGCGAGCGTCGTGAACGCCGAATTCCCCGTCGTCTTCACGAGCTTCATCTGCGTTTCGGGATCGGCTCCGGCGACAAGGCCGATGAGACCACCGGTGCATGTGCCGAACGTAATGACCGCCGCATTCTCGTACGCGGGCACCGTGCAACGCACAACAGCAGTCCAGTTACCGTCCGTCGGATACGTAATGTCGCGCCATGGATGGGCGTATGTATAGAGCATTCCATCGTCCGTGAAGGCATCGCTTCCTTCTATGTCGCTGTCGGAATTCAATCCTGAATTATCAGAGCCGGAGTTCTCGAAACCGGTCTTCACACCACTCTCGTATTCCATTTCATATGCGCACCAGCATGCCGCACCGGAGACGGCGGGCGTCCACTCGAACGAGAGCGTATTGCCGTCTGCCGTGCCCGTGACGGATTCCGTCGTGCCATCTGGCCTGGTGAGCATCATCGTGCCGCCAGCAAACGTCGCGCCATTGACCGTAAACGCCTTGACGCCGTCATCGGCCAGCGATTCGGTGTATGTGACGTTCAGCGTCGTCAGCGACGAAGGATACACAATTGAGCCGTTGCCCGTGAGATTCAAATTCAGCGTCTTGAGCGCGCTCGCCACACTGAGGTTGATGGTGCCGCTGTTCGAGCCGGCAAGCGTCAGCTCGGTCGCGCTACTCGTCACAAAGAGGCTCGCGCCGCTTGCGACATTGACGGTGCCGGGAAGCGTTGTCGCCTCTGTGATGGCCACTGATCCAGACGCAATTTCCAGCGTTGACGACGCATTGCCGTAGGACGTCTCGTCATACGATGTGCTTGGCACTGGAGTAGCATCGCCATTGAGCCGCACCGTGCCAGTCCAGTTCGCGGAACCGCCAAACCCGCTGCCAGTCAGATCAACTCCCTGACCGCACTCAATCGTTCCCGAGCCCGTCACCGTCCCGGAAAGCGCACCATTCAGCGCCATAGTGCCGTTGTTTACAATGCCACCATTGACCGTCCAAGTCTTTCCAGACGCTACCGTGACCGATTTATTTGCGCCAATGCAAATCGTGCCGGCGGCATTCTGGAAGGTGTTCCCGATTCCGATTTTCTTTCCTTTGTTGTAGATTGTCCCCCTGAACTCAGATGCCTCCGTAAAATATATTACAGGCGTGCAGGTTGAATACTCATCATAATACGTTCCTGTTCCCGCAAGTGCGGCAATCGTCATTGAGTTGTTGTTCGACCAACCGCTGTCATTCTTCCAGGCATACGCATTCTCTCCTTCACCGTCTTCAAGCACAAGCGTCCATGAGCAGGAGGACGACGCTCCACTGTTGTTGTAGTATGCCTTGACGTTAGTGAACTTGACTTTGGAGTAGGTATTGCCGAAGGCGACCATCGTGCCAAGGGCACCCTTGACTCGCGTTCCCTGCGCACCGCTATGATACGATTCATTGCCAAAATCCTTAATCCACAGTGTGCCAGTCCATTCCGAATCAGTAAAGACAGCGCCACTCGGCACAGCATCGGCTTCCTGACTTGAATACTGATACAAGAGTGTACCATCGCCCTTGACAGTGGCGGAGACCGCATTGTTCGCCGTAACTTTGACAACACCGTTACCGGTCAGGTAGAAGCAGTCGGCGGCGGTGATGGTGTTCCCAGAAATCGTGAGCGTGACGCCATCTTCAACAGTGATGGAGAGGACGTCGCACGAAACTGCGCTCGGCAGAGTCAGTGTCGCATCGGCGGTGACAGTGATGGCGTAGCCCTCTGTGGAGTCGTCTGTCGGCCAGCCGTTGAGCGTGCCCGTACCCCATGTCTCGTTGCCGGAGATCGTCACCGTGCGAGGCGCAACGACAGAGCCATCAGACTTGAGCTTGTAGCCGGGGGCGGACACTCCGCCAATCGTCACACCGTTCACAGGGTCGAGCGTGCCGCTCGCCGCACTCGCCACGAAATACGGGAACGTCGCACCCGCAGGAAGCGCGATGACCGTGCTTTCGTTGACAGTAAGCGTGCCCTGGATATACGCGCCAGCAGCCGTCGAAGATGTCGCCGAGAGGTCGGTATAGTCAAGTGTGGCGTCACTGGCGTCGATGGAGTCGATAGTCATGGAGCCATTACCATGTATCTTGAGAACGCCGCCAGCAGTATGCGACGGGTTTGTGCCGGCCGCCTTTGCGCCTGCACCGCTTATCTGCGCCACGCCAGCGAATGTCACCGAAGCACTATTGTTGATTTCCAAATTGACCGTGCCCATTATCGCATAAGCGCCAGTGCGCGCCATAGAAAAGCTGGTGTCAAACTTAAACCATGTCTCGGCATTTGCCGTAGGGTCGCCAAGAATAGTCGAACGTGTGCCATCACTTGCTTCAAGCGAACATCCCGTAGCAGTGGATTCGACGATCATACCGCCAATGGTGAGCGGAGAAAACTTGGCTACACAGGCATGACTCGCGTTAACGAAGCGCAGGACGTTGCCAGGTGCGGCATATGCGTTCGAATCAAAGCCTGAAGCCTTTGAATATCCGAAACACTGCCACTTGACAGGCGCAACGGAAGTTGTGTATGTGGGCATAATGTCATAGCCAGACTTAAGATCGAAAGTGCTGTAGTTGGGCGACTCAAAATTGCTGAATCCAGAATTGCAAGTAAGCACATACGACGCATACGACCACTTGGCATACTCCGCCGCTGCAGCCGACGGCCAAACGAAGCTTGTCATCTGCGTCTCGGAGAGAATGCCATCAAAAACCGCGATGCCGGTTATCTTCATGCCTGTTGCCGCATTTTTAAGCGTAGCACCTGTTTTTGTCCTCATGCCGCCGAGAGTACACCCAGATACGCCATATGAATTCGAATCAGTTTTCAAGCCTGTAGCGGTGTATATAGCATATCTAACGCCGTTTGTCAGCACATAGAGCGAGGTGCCGTTTGCGTTTGAACTAGTAGCGCCAGTTCCTTCTCTATACTGGAACGCGAAGACACCAGCGGAGAGTGCGCTCGTCATGTTGTTACGATTCTGCGTCGTGGTGTAATCGCCTGTCGTGTTCCAAATGCCTGTTGGCTGCCCTGCTGTGGTACTATTAAGATAAACACCCGTTCTGTTCGCATCTTGGCTATTAGTCGAAAACACCAGCGCTTTTTCACCGGATGGAGTAAGATCTGAGTACCTGAATAGAACCGTTACGCCTGATGTTTTGGCTGAAGGGAAATCCACCTTTACACCCACGGACTGGTCAATAGTGATAGTCGAGCCATCGGAAGCATTGCCGTTGAGGCTCAAGGTATAGGTATTGCCGTCCGAGCCGGTCTTGGATGTCACGCCGAACTGCCCGGCCTCCCAGAGAACTACGGCGCTGTCGCTCCATGTGCGGGTGAGCGAGAGGTTGTAAACCCGATACGCCGTATCACTACCATTGCCAGAGGGTGTTGTTGTTCCATCTACAAAGAGCGATTCGCCGAGCGTCGCACCAGATTTGTATCTCATAGCGGCTGCGCCTGTCCCATCCGTCGCAACATAGACATCGTCGCCGCTCTGGGTGAATACGAGACGAACGCCTTTGATAGTTCCGCTGTCATTTATCTGGGCTTCGCACTTCATCTGACCGGTAACGGATCTATCAAAAACATAGAAACCCCAAGGATTGCCGACTTTGCCGCTCATCCAGCCGCCGCCAATACGCCCATGAAGAGTGGTTGCTGTAATTTCGTCAAGCGTCATGCCCTTGAAGGCAAGTGTCGAGGTTTCCGTGACGAAGCCACCCGTCTCTTCGAGCGAGTCCGTCGCCCGGGCGCCGGATGCCGCGCAAACGGCGAGGAGCAGCGCGACGGTGCGCGCGGGTGGCGCGAACAGTCGAAGCAGTATCTCTATTGTTCTTTTCATGGTTTTTTCCTTTCTCTCTTTTGGTTTTTGTCAAGTGCATGAAGGGTTGATTACAAAACGCATCGGGGCGCAATCGGGGCAATTGGGGAAAAGGGACGCAAGCGACGCAATCGGGGAA